>JBOHMN010000001.1:0-16025 GCA_050730175.1 Acetobacteraceae bacterium
CCACCCCGGCGACCCGATGGACAAAGACCTCTACGACCTGCCGCCGGAGGAGCTGAAAGGCATCCCGACGGTGTGCGGATCGTTGCGCGACGCGCTTGGGGCGCTGGCCGCCGACCACGCCTTCCTGCTCGCGGGCGACGTGTTCACCCGCGACCAGATCGAGTCCTACGTCGAGCTGAAATGGAGCGAGGTCTACAAGTTCGAGCACACCCCGCACCCGGTCGAGTTCGAGATGTACTACTCCGTGTAATCCCGTAAGGAACGGAAAACCGCGAGGTCCGCAAAGTGGACCTCGCGGGCATTCCGCCATCGCCGAAAACCCCTCAGGTCTGATCCCGGGCCCTAACTCCCGCGCAGCCAGCGCACGGAAGCGTATGTGCCGATCCACGAGCCACCGGCGGCAAACACGACATAGACCGCATGTTGCGTGTAGCTGATCACGGCGAACGCCGACAGCAGGTACCAGATGCTGCTCCAGTTCGCCGCCGCAACGGAACGCCGACCGATCACCGCACTCGTGAACAGCACGTAGACCGCGTCCATAAACGCTGTCGAGGCGAGCACCCCGGCGGCAATCAGTGGATTGATCGCGAACATCTCTGCCTTGTCCTCCTCAACCCGCCCCAATGACCCTGGCATGGCGCACCGGGCCTGCAGGCTCGACGTCCGCCCACTGCCCGGTTCCTATACCCCGTACGCACGCGGTTGGCCGCTTGCATCCCTGATCTGGAAGCCGGCCTGCTGCCTCCTTCAGGTCAGGCGCCATCCGCTCGGAGGTACACGGCCAACCGCGCCTTCCGGCCGCCGATCCCGGGGTCGGTCACTCCTGGGCGGCGCCGCTGCCCAACCGTCGTCGCCGATAGCCCTGTCGTTTCCGCTTGACCACAGCGAAACAGATGGCGGAGAAATGTGCAACGAAACGAGCTGCAGGCAATCTTTCCAGTCCGGCAGCGAATGTGACGTCGTCGCGAAAGCTGTTGGCTGCCGCAGGATCGGTCGGGGGGCATCGATCCGGCCTGACGAGCCGGATTCTCGCAACGTTCGAAACGGCGGCGATCAACTCAGAGGGGAGGAAATGATGCGGGCAATCCGGTACGTGCTACTCGCAGTGACGCTACTTTTCATGAGCGCGCCGTCCTACGCTGCACAGCCGGCCAATCCGACTCCGCAATGGATGACCCTGCCGCCGACCCCCACGCTCCCCAAAGCGCACGAGAGCGGCTACGCACCGGTCAACGGCATTCGCATCTGGTACGCGATCTTCGGCCACGGCCGGCCCGTGATCATGCTGCACGGCGGCCTCGCCAACTCCAATTACTGGGGCAATCAGGTTCCCGTGCTGGCCGCGCATTACGAAGTCATCGTCATGGATAGCCGCGGTCACGGGCGCAGCACGCGCAATGCGCAACCATTCGGCTACGACCTGATGGCCTCGGACGTGCTCGGCGTGATGGATGATCTCAAAATCGACAAAGCCGCGATCGTCGGCTGGAGCGATGGTGCCATCATCGGTCTCGACATCGCGATGCATCACCCGAACCGGATCTCCAAGCTGTTCGCCTTCGCTGCCAATTCCGATCCCTCCGGGGTCAAGGATGTTTCGCAGAGCCCCGTCTTCAACGCGTACATCGCTCGGACCGAAAAGGAATACGCGGACCTTTCATCGACACCGACACAGTTCAAAGCGTTCCTGGACCAGATCGAGAAGATGTGGGCGACGCAACCTCACTGGATCGCAGCCGATTTCGCGGCGATCCACGTTCCGACCTGGATCGTCGACGCCGATCACGACGAAGCAATCAAGCGCTCGGACACCGAATTCATGGCGGCGCACATCCCGGATGCCGGCCTTCTCATCTTGCCGGAGGTCAGTCATTTCGCGTTCCTCCAGGATCCGCAGCAGTTCACGAACGCCCTACTTCACTTCCTGGCACACGTTCCCTGGCAATAGGCGGTTGTGGAAGGCACGATTGGGCGCGCTGCGCAGGACTGCCGCCCACTCTGTGTAGCTGCGGCGAGCCTGCGCAGCTTGCGCGGCCCAGCGCCGCGCACGCTTGCGCGCGGCGCCGCTTCCACCTTAACTTCCGCCCCGAGTGGTCCTCATGATGGGGTCCAGCTCAGAATAGACACTGCTGGAAGTCCTATCCAGCAGAGAGAACCGCAGCAGGAGCGAACCGTGGCCGACCTGGTTGTCATCGCTTACGATAGCGAAGCAAAGGCTGAAAGTGCGCGCCAGAAGTTGTTGGAACTACAAAAGGAGTACCTGATCGAACTGGGTGACGCAGCAATCGCGGTACGCCAGCCGAACGGAAACGTGAAGCTGAACCAGCTGGTGAACACGACCGCGGCCGGCGCTGCCTCTGGAGCGTTCTGGGGTACCTTGATCGGGCTTCTGTTCCTCAATCCCTTGCTAGGCGCGGCGGTTGGCGCCGGCGCCGGCGCACTCAGTGGGCGCTTCACCGACATAGGCATCGACAACAAGTTCATGAAGGATACGGCCGCAGCGCTCCGACCGGGGCAAGCGGCGCTCTGCGTGCTCGTGCGCAAGGTCACGGCCGACAAGGTATTGCCCGCCATGGCGGCTTTCGGCGGCACGGTGTTGCGCACCAACCTCTCCGCCGAGCAAGAAGCCAGGCTGCAGGACGCGCTGCGGATCGCCTAGTATCGTATCGTGCCTGCGCTGCTTGCTGCCCACGGCGGCACGCGGGAGGGCTGAGCAGGCCACTGAAAACTAAAGAGCTCGCATGCGGACCGAGCATTCGGTGCAACTCCGGCCGGTCCCAGCGCCTGCCGAAGGCGACCTCCTCGAAGACGCGGCAACAACCGCGGGCACGACGAGCCTTTGCGTGCAGGACATTGCTCTGCTCGCCCCCCTTGGAGGCCCGGGCCAAGCCGCGCAGCAGCCCCTCGCCGGCTTTCATAAACGACCGTTTGCGCATAGTCCGGCGCCCGGGCGCAGATCCCTGTAATTTTCGTTTCTGAACCCTCTTCCAGACTGCCCGCAAATAGCGATGGCAAGCTGAACCGATCTCTGCCGTGCAAGTTTGAACAAACCATGCGGTGCTCCCTCTATCACTCGATTGTCCATCGGCCGACCATCACTCAGAGCCTGACGATGGGCAGCCGCCGGATGCGAAGTGACCGCTCAGTGACCGTTACCAATGCGCCGCTATTGAGTGCCTCCTCAAACCTCGGCCAGATCGCTTGCGGAAACGTCGCAAGTGCAGTGGCGTCGAGACCTTCCTTGCGGATCCGTATTACAGATGGGCCGCTCTCGCGACCGGTAGCGAGCAAGGAGTGGAAATCCGCGTCGAGCGCGACGCATACGCGAGAGTCGGACCGCGCTCGCTGTGAGCTGCAGCACTTCTGTGTCCTGGGCACGAGTCATATCGATATCGGCGATGTGAATCACGCCCGACCCGAGCTGGCTCAGCAAAGCGCAGGTAGGTCGCGGGGCAGGCCCTGGTCCAGCGCAAGCCGACTCACACGCGTTCGAGAGGCTGCACGCTCTCATCCAGATTCTGCGCCGCAAATTCAAGCGCCTGCGAATGTCCTCCGGTTCAAGTTCCGGGTACTCACAGCGAAGATCATCTCAGTTCGGATAGACCGCGAGCGCCGCGATGACACGCGGCACGGAAAGGCGCATGCCACGGATCGTGGGCTGCCCGTTGAGGATATTCGGGTTAGAGGTGATCCGATCGAACAACCCCATACGATTTGCCCCGGGTTTCCACTCCGGCAATCATAAGTCAGGCAGGAAATAGGAACAACGCCACTCCGCTTCGAAGGAGGTATTGGTCCCAGCAGGAGGTGAGGTTAGCCGACGATTTGTCGAATGCTAGACGATGCCTCCCACAGGTCCGGCGGTACGGCACCGGTACTAGCCGGCTGGCGGGGCTCCGCCCCCGGCGCGCCGGGATGGCCTCGTTGCCCCCGCCGTGTTCAGCAGAGCGACCAATCGTCAGCTGCTCCCCGCGTATGTCGAGCAAGTGATGGCTCCAACCCTGACGCCGCGGGATGTCGCAGTGCGGAATAACCTCGGTTCCCACAAATTCAGTGGAGGTCGCGATGCGATCGCGGCAGCCGGCCTCAACGTCGCGGCAGCCGGCCTCAACGTGCAGTACCTGCCCGCCCACAGTCCTGATCCGAACCCGATCGAGCAGCCGCCCGAAGCACAAGTAGGCGAGGCGGTAGCGATGGCCCACGACGCTCTCCTTGTCCCGAGCATCGCTTGCGCGCGGAGGCAGCCGGCGCGTCCCGGATGCGCACCTGCGCCGATTCGGCACCCCGGATCGACCGTTCACCCCCAGGGAGCTGACAGGAAAGATCGCTGCCGGCCGGTCACGCAATGGCAGTTGCCGCAAAACCGGTTTCGCGGCTATTGCCTGCCTCACTCGGAACCAGGCGGTCGCGCTGCGTATTGCAGCCCGGGACGAGTGCGGGATGACCGGGTAGCGTGAGCGCCCTCTCCGGTAACCGCGCGCCTGTTCCAGCCGGACGCAATCAGTGGAGGATCGTATGACCAGCCGCGATTATGTCGCGTTTCCTGCGAGCTATCGCGAGGCGCCACCGACCGCAACGGTGATCGCCGATGTCGATCGGAACGAAACGGTCGATGTCAGCATCTACCTCAAGCCGCGCGATCGCGAACTCCCGGCGCGTGCGGAGCGGACGGAGCGCGCAGTGCGGTGCGCCGAGCTCCACCGCGACGATATCCGGCTGATCAAAGAGTTTGCCTTCACGCACGAGCTTTCCGTCATCTCGATCGAACCGGCGCGGCGGCTGGTGCGCCTGTCCGGGCCCGCCAGCCGCATCGAAGCAGCATTCCGCACCCGGCTCGCGCACTATCACGACGGCACACATCGCTTCCGCGCCACGCGGGGAGCGCTTTCCCTGCCGGCGGACCTGCATCCGATCGTCGAATCCGTGCTCGGTCTCGACACGCGCCCCGTGGCATCCCCCCGCATCGTGCCCTACACCGGAACCGGCGCGGGTTACCTTCCGAACGAAATTGGCCGGCTTTACGGCTTCCCGGGAAACGCCGACGGCAGCGGCGAATGCATCGGCATCGTCGAACTCGGCGGCGGGTTCGCGAACAGCGACCTCCAGGCCGCCTTCCAGGCAATGGGGCTGGCATTGCCGAAAGTAACGGCCATCGCGGTGGACGGCGCGACCAACAATCCGTCCGGCGACGCCGGCGCCGATGGTGAGGTCGCGCTTGACATCCAGGTAACCGGCGGCAACGCGCCGGGTGCTTCGATCGCCGTCTATTTTGCGCCCAACTCGGAAGCGGGGTTCGCCGACGCAATTTCCGCCGCAACTGCCGATACAACCCACAACCCGAGCATCCTCACGATGTCCTGGGGCGCACCCGAATCGAACTGGAGCGCACAGGCTGTCGCTTCGGTGACGAGTCTGCTCGAGGACGCCGCCAGGATCGGCATCACCGTGTTTGCCGCTGCCGGGGATTCTCTCGCAACCGACGGCCTCGACAATGGCATGGCGCACGTGGATTTTCCAGCATCGAGCCCCTGGGCGATCGGCGGCGGCGGCACCGCGATCACCACCGCAGGCGGCGCCATCACCACCGAAGCGGTCTGGAACGACGGTACCAACGGCACCGGCGGAGGAATCAGCGATCTTTTTCCGGTGCCTGACTTTCAGGCCCGGACAAAGCTGCCGCCAAGCGTCAATGGCGGCCGCTCGGGCCGCGGGGTCCCCGACGTTGCAGCCGATGCGGCGCCCTCGAGCGGCTATCAGATCGTCGTATTCGGGCTTTCCAGCGTGCTCGGCGGAACGAGCGCAGTGGCACCTCTCTGGGGCGCGCTGATCGCGCGGATCAATCAGCAGCGCGGCAAACCGGCCGGGTTCTTTCTGCCCTACCTCTACCAGCACGGGAAGCTGCTGCGTGAAATCACGGTGGGCAATAACCGGCCCAGCGGTTCAGGCATCGGCTACGACGCAGGCACGCCGTGGAATGCTTGCACCGGGCTCGGCGTGCCGGACGGCCCACTCCTCGCTCCGGCGTTGGCGGCCGACCAAGCCTAGGTGCTTGGTCCCCGGATGAGCTGATACGGGCGGATCATGGCAGCCGTCCGACGCGCTCGGTCAGCAGTGCGTAGAACCCGTCCGCGTCGCCGTCGCGCACAAAGTGCACGTTGGCCGGCTCCCCGCCGACATGCCACCAGTCCACGACCGTCATGCCCATCGTCAGTTCACTGCCGGTTTCGATCGCGACATGCACATCACGGCCGCTGAACAATCCCGGCCGGAGCATGAATGCCGGCACGCAGGGACCATGCAGGGGCGCTCCTTCCCAACCGTATTTCTTGAGGTCGAACGCCTCGGAGAAACGCAGCATCGCCGCCAGCGCCACGCCTGCGCGGTTGGGCAGCGCGGCAAGCGCATCCAGCCGCGCCGGCGTACTCCGCATCCGGTGCGTCACATCCAGCGGCAGCATGGTCATCTTGGCGCCGCAGCGCATCACGACGTCGGCTGCCTGCGGATCGACGAACACGTTGAACTCGGCGCGCACGGTGATGTTGCCGCCCTCGGAATAGGCACCAGCCATCATCACGATCTCGCTGATTCGGGCGGCGATATCCGGCGCCTGCACCAGCGCCGCGGCGAGCGTGGTCAGCGGCGAAATCGACGCGATGGTTACGCTGCCGGCCGGCTCGGCACGCAATGTCTCGATGATGAAGTTGACGCCATGTCGTTGCTGTATCGGCATTGTCGGCGGGGGCAGCGACGGACCATCGAGTCCCTCCGGGCCGTGCACGTGTTCGGCAGTGACGAGCGCGCGCTGCATCGGGCGCTCGCAGCCGGCGAACACCGGAATGTCACTGCGCCCGGCGAGTTCCAGAATCTGCCGCGCATTGCGCAGCGTCTTGTCAAGCCGGACGTTGCCGGCGACGGCGACGACGCCGAGCACTTCGAAATCCTCCCGCGAGCCGAGCATCATCAGGATGCCCGCCGCTTCGTCCTGGCCGGGATCGGTGGTGATGATGATCTTGCGCGGCATGGGCATTGCTCTCCGGGTTCAGGGCAGACGGGCAAGAAGCTCTGTCAAGAGGTCGTAGAACCCCACCGCGTCCACCTCGCGCAGATAATGTACATTGCGCGGCACGTCGGTGATCTGCCACCAGTCGGCAACCGTCGCTCCGTACGTCAACGGACTCCCCGTCTCGACCCGAACATTGATCGTCCGGCCACCGAACAGATCCGGCGCAAGCAGCCAGGCGATCACGCAGGGATCGTGCAGCGGCGCACCGTCCCAGCCGTATTTCTGCCGGTCGAACCGTTCCGAGAAGGAGAGCATCCCGGCAACGGCCTTGCCGGCCCGATTGCCGAGTGCCTCGATGCGCCCAAGGCGCGCGCGCGTACTCAGCACCTGGTGGCTCACGTCAAGACTGAGCATGGCGATCGGTGCCCCGCTCGAAAGGACCGTGTCCGCCGCTTCAGGATCGGCATAGAAATTGAATTCGGCCGCCGGGGTGATGTTCCCGACCTCGAACTGCGCGCCGGCCATCATCACGATTTCCTTGATCCTGCCTGCGATCTCCGGCGCCTTGACCAGCGCCATCGCGACATTGGTCAGTGGTCCGAGCGTGCACAGCGTGACCGTGCCGGGCGGCTCGCGCGTCAAGACGTCAATCAGGTAGTCGACGCCATGCAGCGGCTTGACCGGCATCGAGGGGGCGGGGAAATCGTAACCGTCAAGTCCGCTCGGGCCGTGCACGTGCTCCGCAGTGACCGGCGCGCGGCGCAGCGGCCGGCGACAGCCGGCGTACAGCGGAACATCGATGCGCTCCGCCAGTTCCAGGATTTTCCGTGCATTCGCCATTGTGCGCTCGAGCGGCACATTGCCGGCAACGGTTACCACGGCCAGCACCTCGAGCGCATCATGGGCCGCGAGTGCGAGCAGTATCGCGACCGCATCGTCCTGGCCGGGGTCGGTATCTATGATGATCTTGCGGGTCATGCGGCTACCACCGGAGGGAGGGAGGAAAGGTGCCAACGAGGTTCGCAGAACGCCATGCGCTCACCGATGTCTGCATCCTCGTCGCTGACGTCGAACGCTCGGTGCGCTTCTACACCGAAAAGCTCGGCTTCACATTGCAGCATCGGGCGCCTGGATTCGCCGATTTTTCTGCAACCGGCCTGACGCTCGCGCTGTGGGAGATCGACCACATCGCCGCCCATTGCGGCGTTTCCGCGGCGCGCGCGCCGCAGGCGCACAAGGTGCTCCTCGCCGTGAAGCTGCCGGCGCCGGCCGACGTCGATGCCTGCTACGCCGAACTGCTCGAAAGCGGGGTCGCTTTCCAGGCTTCGCCCGCGGACTATCCGTGGAACGCCCGCGCCTGCTATTTCGCCGGCCCGGACGCCGAACTCTGGGAGCTCTACGCATGGCTCCCCGGCGGGGCGATCGGCGACCTGCCGCATGCTCAGTAATCCCTGAGTTCGCCGAAGGCGCCGGAGGGTTGGCCGCCGCCACTGAGCCGGCCGCTGAACCATATCCCACCGACCGTCACGACGTACGGCAGCGCCAGTAGCAGATCCGGCGGCAATGCGTTCCCGAACAGCAATTGCGCCTTGATCCCCATGACCTCGACCACGCTGAAGAATAACGCGGCGAAGCTGGCGCCGATCGGATGGCTGACGCCAAAGATGACCGCCGCGAACGCCATGAAGCCCCGTCCCGCCGTCATGCCCACACTGAACAGTTGCAGGCTGCCGAGTGCCAGTCCCGCTCCGCCCAGCGCGCACAGCACCCCGCCGAGCACGAGTGCAAAGAGCCGCATCCTGGGCGGCCTGACGCCGACGCTCTGCGCCGCAAACGGATGCTCCCCTGATGCTGCCAGTTGCAATCCGAACCGGGTGCGCCGGAGCAGCACCCAAAGCGCGAACACCACGAACGGCATCGCCAGCACCAGGACCGAGAGATGCGCATATGCTCCGAACGCCGCACCGAGCCTCGGCAACCCGATCGGGCTGCGCACCGTGGCCTCGCTGCCGAACACCGCCTGCACCGCGAGGTCCGTGCCGCCAAGACCAAGCCCGGTCAGGCCAAGCCCGGCAATGATCGGATCCGCCCGCAGCTTCTCGATGACGAGCCACAGCAGTGCCGAGCCGAGCATACAGAGCACGATCGCCGCCAAGAGACCGACCGCGAGTGAACCGACGGCAGAAGTCACCAGCACCGACGCACAGGCGCCGGTGATCATCAATCCCTCCAGACCGAGATGCCAGATGCCCGTGCGCTGCGCCAACACTCCCGCCATGGTGACATAAACCAGCGGCGTGCCGGCACTCAGGATCAGCGCGATCAGATCGTTCACAGCGCACGCCTCGGCAATCTCAGCCCAAGACTGAGGCGTGGCAGCCGCGGCCACGCACGCGCGGTGATGAAGAGCGCGATCGCCGCGTTGATCACGTCGATCGCCGCCGCCGGCAGTCCCGCGATCACTGGCAGATAGAGGCTCGCCGCAGCAAGCCCGCCGAAAAACAGCGACACCACCGCAACCCCGGTCACCGTGAGACCGCCGACCAGCGCGATCAGGATCGCCGTAAACCCCTCGCCGGGCATCAAGCCGCTCACCAGACGGCCCTGCGGTCCCAGAAACACCAGAGTGCCGGCAAGCCCGGCGAAGGCGCCGCTGACCAGGAAGCTGGCCAGCCCAAGCCGCGCCAGCCCAGCCCCCTGCCAGCGGACCATCACCGGGTTGCGACCTGCGAGGCTGCTCAGCACGCCAAAAGCTGTCCGGTTGATCAAAAGCCACACTAGCACACCCGAGATGACCACCACGCCGATGATACCCGGCGAGACCCCGCCCGCGCCGCTGATGCGATAGATCGCGGCGATCGGCCGGCTGGCAGCGACCTGCCCGGTGCCGGATGGGTCCTTCAGTGGACCCGACGTGACATAAACGAGCACCAGGGTCGCAATGAAATCCGCCATCAAAGTGGAAATCACCTCATCGGTGCCGGAGTAGACGCGCAGCACGCCAGGCCACCCGGACCACGCCATGCCTGCCGCCATGCCCGCCACGATGGCAGCGGGTACAACGACCAGGGCGGACGCCCCGTGAAGCCACTCCACCACGAAAGCCGCACCCATCGCCCCGAAGTAGAGCTGGCCCTGGGCGCCGATGTTGAAATAGCCGCAACGGAACGACACCACCACGCCGGCGGCCATGACGAACAGCGGCAGCGCCCAGCTCAGGCTGTTGAGCAGCGCCGCTCGCGTCATGAACGCGCCTTCCGCGATGCTCTGGAACATCAGAATGCTGGAATACCCAGCCGCCTCGAAAATCACACTGCAGAGCACCAGCGCCAGCACCACGAAGGCAAGCGCCCGCGCCACCGCGAACAGCGACGCCCTCATTGCCCCACTCCGGTCATCGCCTGGCCGACCGCCTCCAGGCTATAGGGCGGCGTGAATTCCCCCGCGACCCGGCCGGACAACAGCACCACGATCCGGTCGCTGATATCGAACAGCTCGTCGAGATCAGAGGAAATCAAAAGCACGCCTGAGCCGCGCGCGCGCGCCGCCCGCAATGCGCGCCAGACGAAGCCGGTCGCGCCGACATCGAGGCCACGCGTCGGCTGCGCCGCGATCACCGCCACGGCCGAATCGTCGATCTCCCGTGCCAGGATCAATTTCTGCGCATTGCCGCCCGAGAGCGATCCCGCCTTCTGCGCCGTGGCGGCGAAGCGCACGTCCCAGCTCCGCAAGCTGGCATCGCATCGGGCGCGCAGCTCTCTCGGGTTGATCGGCGCCAGCATCCGTCCCCTGAGCAGTAACGCCCGCGCTGCCCAGTTTTCCCAGAGCGCGCTGCTCAGGCTCAGCCCCTCGGTATTGCGCTCGAAGGGGATGATGCTGAGGCCTCCGGCGCGGCGAGCCAGCGGCGATAGCTCCGTCACCATCTGGCCGGCGAGCCTGATCGCCCCGCTCTCGATACGCGCGAGCCCGGCCGAGGCACGCACCAACGTGCGCTGCCCGTTGCCCTCCACGCCGGCGATGCCGACGATCTCGCCCCTGCGCACGCAAAGGCTGACACCTTCCAGCCTCCTGCTCTCCCCGTCCGCCCGTGTGCTGACTTCCTCCAGCTCCAGCGCCGCTGACGCCGCCCGTGCGCCGCGGCCGCGGCTCGCCGCGGCAGGGGCCGAAGCCGTGCGCGTATTCTCTGCCGGCCCGCCGGAATCGCCCGCCGTCGCGCCGACGATCGCCGCCGCGAGTTGCTCCGCATCAATCGCGCTGGTTTCGATCGGGCCTTCGATGCGTCGCCCGCCGCGCAGCACCGTGACGGTATCGGCAACCGCCAGCACTTCGCGAATTTTGTGCAGGATCAGAATGATCGTGACGCCGCTGGCACACAGGCCCTGCAAGCGGTGGAACAGCGTCGCAATGCCGGGCGGCGGCAGCACCGCCGTCGGCTCGTCGAGAATCAGCACACGCGCGTCGGCAACCAGTGCGCGCGCAATCTCGACCGCCTGCTTGCTCTCAACCGGCAGGTCGCGCACGCGCTCACCGGGCCGGAGCTTGAGACCGAGACTCGCGAGGTGCGGCCGCCACCGCGCCTCCAGCCGCGCGCGCGTGAACGGCGCATCGCGGTGGCGGGTGCTGCCGAATTCCATCGCCTCGGCAACTGTGAAGGACGGCGGCAAGGCAAAACTCTGATGCACGAGCTCCACGCCGGCTGCGCGCGCCGCGGCGACCGTGCCGGTCACGACTTCGTGCCCCGCTATCCTGAGCGTGCCGGAATCCGGCCGGACGATACCGCCGGCGACGCGGGCAAAGGTGGTTTTCCCGGCACCGTTCTGGCCAACCACCGCATGAATGCGTCCGGGCGGAAAGCCGACACTCACGTCGTTGAGCGCAACCACGGTGCCGAAGCGCACAGTAATATCTCGGCATTCCAGGGCATGCTCCGCCGCCTGCATCGCCGCATCGGTGCGCCGCATCGGCACTCAGAGCTTGGTTTCGAACGGCACCTTCAGCTTGCCGGCGATGATGTCACTTCTGGCCTCCGCAATCTTCGGCCACACCTGCCGCGCCTTCGTCACCAGCGCGGCCGGACCCTCCTTGAGGTAGACATCGGACAGTTCGAAATCGATGATTCCGCCCTTGAGCCCGGTCGTGACATGTCCTCCGGTCCAGCCGGGGGCAAGTGCACGATTCACCTCGGTTGCCAGCGACAGGCCGAAATCCAGCTTCACGATGGCGATCACGGCTTTCGGCCCCAGCCTGTACTGCTGCTTGGAAATCGCGCTGACCATGCGCCCGGGCCCCTCGGTCGCCGCCTGGATGATGCCGGCATCTGTCGCCGCCGAGTCCGTCTGGATGTAATCAACGCCGCTCTCGTACATCTGGCTCGCAATGTTATGGCCCTTGGCAGGGTCCTGGAACGAGCCCGCAAAGGCACCGCTGAACTTGATCGCCGGGTTCACGCTGATCGCCGCCGCCTTGAGCGCATTGAGATCGGCATTCAAGGGCGGCATGCTGGCACCGCCGATGTAGCCGATCTTCCCGGTTTTCGACATGCGCGCTCCGAACAGCCCGGAAAGATAGCAGCCCAGATAATAATCATACGAGACGGTCACGATATTCTCGATCACGGGGTGCATCGGATCGCCGAAAATCTGGATCCATTTCGTATGCGAGAAGTGCGGCGCCACCGCCTCGAGCGGCTGCGCCACCTCCGGGAACGTGGCGACGACCACCGCCGCACCCGCGGCCCCCAGGCTCTTGAAGATCGACTCGTAGGTCGCGGGATCGGAGGCGTAAATGGCGCGCGCTGTCAGATGCTTCGCCTTGGCGAGCGCACGCAGGTGCGCAATCATGCTGTCGATCGGCCCGTTGTCGCCCGCCGCTTGCGTGTGCACCAGTGCGATGAGCTTGCCGGCCGCAGCAGCACCTTCCGGCAGGACTTCCACGCCGGCCAGCGCCGCAATCCCGGCCGCGGCCCGGATCAATCCGCGTCGGGATAGGTGCGACGCGATGCCGCGGTGTTCCGCACTCTGGTCGTTCCGCTGGTTCATGGTTTCCTCCCGCTGCTGCAGCAATTCGCGCATCCACGCCTCGCTTCAGCGGCCCGATGCTATCACGGAATCGCCATCCGGTCGCAATGCGTGCGTTGCAGCAGACAGCCGGGCGGGCGATGCCCGCTCGGGCCTACACCTCCTGCCAGCCCCGCCCGCAGCCGTCAGAAACCGGCAGCGGCCAGGGCGGAACACCGCGAGGCCCGCAACGCCGGGTTTCCATCGCGCTCGCACGGTGGGAACCCGGGGCCTCGTGGGAATTCCGCCATCACCGAGGACACCCGAAATCCCCAGGCCTTCGACGAACGCCGGTCCTCTCTCGGCCCGTATCACGTGCATATGATTCCGGGTACCGGCTCTCGCACCGGCGCGCCGCGTTACGCAACCGCGGAAGCAACCGCAACACCGGTGATCAGGCTGACGACGTCGCTCATGTGCGCCTCACGTGTGATGAGGGTGCCGGCTTCGATGCCCTGACGGAGCACGAAAATGCGATCCGTGACTTCGAACACGTGCGGCATGTTGTGGCTGATCAGCACGACTGAAAGCCCGCGCTCCTTCACGCGCTTTATGAGATCCAAGACGCCGCGGGACTCGCGGACGCCAAGTGCCGCTGTCGGCTCGTCCATGATGACAACCTTGCGGCCCCAGGAGATAGCGCGCGCTACCGCGACGCTTTGCCGCTGCCCCCCGGAAAGCAACCCGACCGGTTGCCGCACCGATTTCAGGCCAACCTGCAGCGAAGCGATATGCCGCGCTGCTTCGCGCCGCATCGCCCGCTTGTTGAGGAACCAGCGGTTCCACCATCGGTTGCCGGTCATCTCGCGGCCAAGGAAAAGATTCGCCTCCACGTCGAGCCACGGCACCACCGCCAGATCCTGGTACACTGTCTCAATGCCGATCGCGCGCGCATCCTGCGGTGAACGCAGCACAACCGGCTTGCCTTCGAACAGGATGCTGCCCCCGTCGGGCATGATAGCGCCCGACATGACCTTGATCAGCGTCGATTTGCCGGCGCCGTTGTCGCCGACAAGGCCGACGATCTCGCTGGGAAAGAGGTCGAAATCCACCCCGTCGAGGGCATGCACGGGGCCGTAATGCTTGAAGATGCCTCGGAGACAGAGCAAAGGCTCAAGCATTACGGGACGGCGGTCACATGCAGCCGATCGGCGCCTCTTTGAACGCCTTCGCGGCTCCCTCCTGTGTCTTTGCCGCTTCCCACTTCGCCTCCCACTCCTTGACATTCTCGGCCGTCACGACCGGCATCGCCTGCGGCACCAGTTCCGGATAGTGGCAGTTTGGGTTGGTGAGGAGATTGTGGATGATGCTGACCGTCTGATAGCCCCAGCCCCAGTAATCCTGCCCGACCAGGGCCTGTACATAACCGCCCGCCACGTACGGAAGCTCGGGCGCCAGCACATCGCTGCAGACGATCTTCACCTTGCCCTTGTTTTTGATCACCTGCGGCATCGCGCTCATCTTGCCGAAAAATGCGACCGCCGCGACGTTCACAATGGCACCGGCGTCAGGGTGCGAGACCAGGAGATTGTCCATCAGCTCCTGCCCCTTGGCGAGATCGTCATTGTCGAAGTACGGGCCGAGAGTCTTGACGCCCGGGTACTTCGCAAGCACGGCCTTCACCCCGGCCAGTCGCTGATTGAGATTGGTGGCCCCAGGCCCGCCGCTCACCAGGATGACCGTGCCCTTGTCACCCATGAACTTGATCGCGTTCTCGGCGAGCAACTGGCCCATCTTGAAGCTGTCGACGCCGTAAAACAGCTTACGCTTGGATTTCGGAACATCCGAATCCCAGGTGATGACGGTGATCCCCTTGGCAACTGCTTCATTGATCGGCGCGACCAGCGGCTCCGGCGCGTTCGCGTCGACTGCCATGGCATCGACATGACGGTTGATCAGGCCGGAGAGTACCTGCGCTTCGACCGTGGCATCCGATGTGGTCGAGGCGGTCCAGATGATATCGACGTCACCGAGTTCCTTGGCGCGCGTCTCGGCGCCGAAATGCGCATAATAGAACACCGGATTGTCGAGTGACTTCGGGATAACCGCGATCGAATAGCGCTTGGCGGCGTGGGCTACAAAAGGCTTGGCCAGCAGGCTGGCGCCGGCGCCGAGTGCAGCGGCTCGCACCAGCGTGCGGCGGCGGAGGGGAACAGAGATGAGTGGCGTATTGGGCATAGGTTTGCCTCCCGTTCGGTTTTTCCCGATGTCGGCCTACATTCCGGCTCGGGCCGAACGCAGATATGCGAGCTTTTGCCGAAGCACGTCAAGGGCAGCACTGTTGGCTGAGATGCGCGGTCAACGATTTTGCCAGGAAGGACGCCGAAATCCACCCCGTCGAGAGCACGCACTACGCGGCAAGGCTTGAAGACGCCGCACGGATGGAGCAAAGGCGCAGGCATTGCGGAGCGGCGGTCACATGCAGCCGATCGGCGCCTCCTTGAACGCCTTCGCAGTTCCCTCCCGCGTCGTTGCCCCCTTCCACTTCGCCATCCACTCCTTGACGTTGGCGGCGGTCACCACCGGCAACGCCTGGGGCACCAGCTCCGGATAGTGGCAGTGCGGTTCGGTGAGGAGGTTGTGGATGATGCTGACCGTCTGATAGCCCCAGCCCCAGTAATCCTGCCCGACCAGGGCCTGGACATAGCCGCCCGCCACAAACGGAAGCTCCGCCGCGATGGTATCGCTGCAGATGAGCTTCACCTTGCCTTTGTTTTTGATCACCTGCGGCATCGCCGTCACTTTGCCAAAGAACGCCACCGCCGCGACGTTCACAATCGCGCCGGCGTGCGGGTGCGACACCAGAAGATCATCCATCAGGCTCTGCCCCTTGAGCATGTCGTCATAGTCGAAGAACGGGCCGAGGGTCTTCACGCCCGGATACTTCGCAAGCACGGCCTTCACGCCGGCGAGCCGTTCGCTGAGATTGCTGGCTCCGGGCGGACCGCTAACCAGGATCACGG
>JBOHMN010000002.1:0-8794 GCA_050730175.1 Acetobacteraceae bacterium
TCCGGCCCGTAGATTTCGACGATCCGTCCGCGCGGCAGGCCCCCAATGCCGAGCGCAAGATCGAGCCCCAGAGAGCCGGACGGGATGACGGGAACCGGTTCATCGCCGGCGCCGGCACCCATCCGCATGATCGAGCCCTTGCCGAAGGCGCGTTCGATTTGCGCCAATGCGGCGTCGAGCGCCTTGTTCTTTTCCATTACCACCCCCGCAGCATGGCGCCCGGCATCCCGGCGCGCCGCCAGATTCGCGCCACGTCAGACTCGCACGCCAGCGCCGGCGTTGTCGAGGCGACGAGGCTTACGAAACAAACACGGAACAATCAGCCGGACCGCCGATTACCATGCGCGCCGGTTGGGTGCCAATACAACTATATGGCGCATCTGTATGGCCGGATTCAGCCAAGCGCTTGGTGCTGTGCCGACGCCCTCACTTCGCCCCGCCCCGTGCATTCAGGCGCGGCTGCGATCGGGCCCAACGCGCAGTCAGGCCGCGACGAACGGCTCGTCACCGCGGTTCCGGCCGCGTTCGGCGGCGGCCGCGGCGGCCTCGAGGAGGCTTGCGAGCGTATAAGGCTTGGGCAGAAAAGCGATATCTTCCGCTTCCAGGTCCTTCCTCGCTGCCTCCTCGACATAGCCTGAGACGAGAACAGCCGGGAGGCCCGGCCAGCGCTCGCGGAGCCGGCGGACCAGCGTCGGGCCATCCGTCCCCGGCATGACGATGTCCGAAACGAGAACATCGGGCCGGCCGAGGCTTTCGAGATTCGCGAGCACCGCATCGGCCGACTCGACGAGGTGGACGGTCCACCCCTTGTTGCCAAGGGCGCGCGCGGCGATCCGTCCGACCACCGGCTCGTCTTCCACGATCAACGCGCTGCGGCGGGCCAGCGGGCGCGGAACCGACGTCGGAGCCGGCGTAGCGGAGCGCTGTTCGGGTGGGGACGGCACGGCGATGGTGTCGGAGGCCTCGTGGCGCGGCAGGTAGATGCGGAAGCAAGTCCCTTTGCCGAGTTCGCTCTCGACGGCGATGAACCCGTCCGACTGGCGGATGATGCCATGCGCGGTGGCAAGGCCGAGACCGCTTCCGCCGCGTTCGCGCCGGGTGGTGAAGAAGGGGTCAAAGATGCGTGGCAGCACCTCCGGTGCGATACCAGTCCCGGTATCCTCGACCTCGATCATGACGTAGCGGCCGGGCGGAATCGCTTCGTCCCCGCGCGTGAGCGGGCGGAACAGCGTGATGTGGCCGCTGCGCAGCGAGAGGCGGCCACCCTCGGGCATGGCGTCGCGGGCGTTGACGGCGAGATTGACCAGCACCTGGTCGAGCTGCGTGGGGTCGACCTTGACCATGCGGCCGGGCGACTCGAGCTCGATTGCGAGCCGCACCTTGCTGCCAAGCAGGCGGATGAGCATTGCCGAGAGGTCGCCGATTGCCTCGTTGATGGCGACCACGCGGGGCTGCAGGCGCTGCTGGCGGCCGAACGCCAGAAGCTGGCGCACGAGTGCGGCGCCGCGTTCCGCGCTGGCACGGATCTGACGAACATCCTCGTTCGTCGCGGCATCCGTGCCGCGCGCCATGATCAGTTCGGCGCCGCCGATGACAGCGGTCAGGAGATTGTTGAAGTCGTGGGCGATGCCGCCGGCGAGCTGACCGACTGCCTGCAACTTCTGCCCGTGGGCGAGCTCTGCCTCGAGCTGGCGCTGGCGCGAGGTGTCGCTGAACCAGAGCACGAGGCCGCCGGGTTTGCCGTCCGCCTCGCGCAGGATCTGCACCGAGACATCGACCGGCACCTCCTCCCGTGCATCGGGGCCGGCGATGCGGGTGATGAATTCCCGGGATGCGGTCTTGCCGGCAAGATGGAGTGCGAGTTCTCGCCAGATTTCGCCCCGTTCGGCGGCAGGGAAGAGAAGATCGGCCCGGGTGCCGGGCGAAAGACCCCGCGGGCCGCCGGCCATGCGGGCGAGCGCGGCGTTGGCCCTGAGAATCCTTCCGTTGCCGTCGAGTATGGCAAGGCCCGCAGGCGCGTTGTGAAACAACGCCCGCAGCAGATCATCGAGCGAGCCGGACGCGCGTTGGATCAGATGCGGCCAAGGCCTTGGGCGAATGCCACGAAACCGGCCGAGGGCGAAATCGAGGCGGCGCGAAACCCTCACCGCGCCCCCTCACTGGAACGCGCGGCCGGCGCTTTGGCGGCGGCCGGGCGCGCGAGCCGCCACACGTAGGCAATGATCTCGGCCACCGCCTTGTAGTGCTCGGGCGCAATCTCCGTGTCCACCTCCACCTGATAGAGCGCCCGGGCAAGGGGCGGGTTGGCGATCACCGGCACGCGATGCGCCTCGGCAATCTCGCGGATTCGCGCTGCCATCGCGTCGACCCCCTTGGCCACCACCCGAGGCGCGGCATTGCGGCCGCGTTCATAGACGAGCGCTACAGCATAATGCGTAGGATTGGTAACGACTACCGTCGCCTTTTTCACCGCTCCCAGCATGCGCCGTTTCGCCCGAGCGGTGCGGATCCGTCGGAGGTGCGCTTTGAGATGCGGGTCCCCCTCGGTTTCCTTCAGCTCCTGGCGGACCTCTTCGCGGCTCATGCGCAGGCCGCGCGCATGCCTGAGCCTGACCCAAAGGATGTCGCCGACGGCGATCAGCGCGAGTGCTGCGAGCAAGGGCCAGACGAGGGAAATGATGTCCGCGTTGGTTTGTTCGACGAGGCCGGCAGGCGAAAGACCGAGCGCCGAGCCGAGAACGGAGCGCCTGCCTGCCAGGGTTTTCCAGAGCACGACCGCGATAACCGCAAGCTTGAGGAGCGACTTGCCGTGCTCGAAGAGCCCGTCGGCGCTGGCGATCCGGCGGAACCAGCGGGTCGGGCTGAGGCGCGAAAGATCGGGCATGAGGGCGTCCGAGCGGAAGAGGAAGCCGGTCTGCAACAGGGATAGCGCGACGCCGCCGGCGAGTGCGGCGAGCGCGAATGGCGTGGCCGCCCGGAACGCCCCCGCGAGCGCAAAGGTAAAGGCGGCCGTGCCGCCGGCACCGAACTGGAGCGTGCCGGCATGGGCCAAGAGACCGCCGAGCCGGGTGGCAAGGTCGATCGCGAGGCGCGGCCCCAGCATCACCAAGACCGCAGTCACGGCGGCCAGCGAACCGAGGGCGGAAAGTTCACGCGAGACGGCAACCGAGCCCTCTTCGCGCGCCTTCATCAGCCGCCGTGGTGTGGCGGCCTCCGTGCGGCCTTCCTGCTCCTCCGCCAAGTCCGCCTCAGTGCAACCGGGGTTTCAGTGCAACCCCGGGAGAGCGCTGAACCCTTGCTGGATCTGACTGAACCAGAGGCCCGAGAGTGCGGCGGCGAGGCCGGCGAGCAGCGCGAAGCCACCGAGGATCTGGCCCGGCAAGGAAACGAAATAGATCGGCACTTGCGGCACCAGACGGGAAGCCAGGCCAAGCCCGATCTGCCAGACGATCGAGGCGAGCAGGAACGGGCCGCCGATTCTCACGGCGAGCGCAAAGGAGGAGCCGACTGCCGCGACGACGACGCGCGTGCTGTCGGCTGCCGGCAACAGCTTGCCGGCCGGGATCAGATGGTAGCTCGCGATCAGGGCATTGAGCGGAATGGCGTAGAGGCCAGTTGCCAGGACCAGCGCCGCCGCGGCGATGGCGAACAGTTGGCCGAGCGCAGGCGTCATCTGGCCGAGTGTGGCGTCCGGCACCAGGACGTTGGTAAGCCCGAGCATCGCGGCGATGACTTCGCCGCCCATCGAGAGGGAGAGCACGACCAGCCGGGCGAGCCAGCCGAGCCAGATGCCGGTTGCCAGCTCTGCACCCAGCATGGCGAAGGCGCCAATTGCGCTCGCCGGGGCGGCGGGGAGAGCCGGCAGCAGCAGCGGAAAGAGGAGTGCGGTGAACGCGACCGCGATCCCGGCGCGCACCATCCGCGGCAGCGCGGCCTCGCCGAGCCCCGGCAGCAGCATCACCGCGCCGCCGATGCGCGCCAGAACCAGCATCGCCTGGAACGCGAGCGCCGGCAGGCTTTGCACCAGCGCCGCGTCGGCGGCCGTCATGCCGTCAACCGGCGCCGCCGATGGCGACCAGGCGACCGAACAAGACGGTGGTAAAATCGGTCAAAGTGGTGAGCATGCCGTGACCAAGCAGCAGCAGCACGCCGACCAGAACCAGCACCTTCGGCACGAAGACGAGCGTCGACTCGTTCACCTGCGTCATCGCCTGCACGAGCGAGATCAGGAGGCCAATTGCGAGAGTGGCGAGCAGCGGCGGCGCCGCGAGCTCAAGCATCACCATCATGGCTTGGCGCATGCTGAGCGCGAGATCGGCATGAGACATGGATTTTCCTTAGAACGTGGGCGCGATATTGCGCGGAGATGGCAACGTTCAGATCGGCATGCTCATGATGGTCTGATAAGCGGTCACGACCTTGTCGCGGATCGCGGTTGCCGCCTGCAAGGCAAGCTCGGCGCGTGCGACGGCAGTGACGACCGAGCTGATGTCGCCCTTGCCTGCGACTGCCTCGAGGGCGCCCTGATCGGCTTCCTTGCCGAGCGAAATGGCGCCGGAAATGGCCCGCTCCAGCGCACCGCCGAAGCTCGTGTCGGTGGTGGAAGGGCCTGTCCCGCCGCTCCGTGCATAGGCGGCGATGGCGCCGGAAGGAGAAACCCCCGATGGCGTCACGGTGATGGTGGGGATCGCGCCGCTCATTGCAGCATGCCGATCACCCGCGCCAGCATACTGCGGGAGACCGCGAGCACCTGCAAATTCGCCGAGTAAGTGTTCTCCGCGTCACGCATGTCCATCATTTCGATGAATGTGTTGACGTTCGGCTCTTTCACGTAACCCGCTGCATTGGCAGCCGGATTGGCCGGATCGTAGCGCAGCGGGAACGGGCTCTGATCCTGGCCGATCGGTCCAGCCTCCACGAGTTCGGCGCCGCTCGTCGGATCGAGCACATCCTGAAAGGTGATGGTCTTGCGCTGATACGGATCGGCGCCGGGGGTGGACCCGGTCGTCGCCTGATTGGCGAGATTCTGGGCGATCACCGTAAGACGCTCGGTTTGCGCCCGCATGCCGCTGCCGGCGATCGCCATTGCCCGGGTGAGATCCATTGCCGCCTCTCCGCTTGCGCCCGTGCTCAGCCGGTCAGGCCGGAGCCGCCGGAGACATCGAGGGCAGTCCGGAACATGCCGAGTGTCGCGCTGTAGAGCCGGATGACCAGGTTTTGCATGCCCTCGGCATCAGCCAATTTGCCGAGCTCGCCGTCGACGGAGACACCCACGCCGCTGCCCGGCGGGGGCTGATCGATCGACGGCGCCTGAAGCTGATCGGTGGGTGGCAGAGCCGGAAGATCGTCCGCGTTCGGCGCGGCGGGGTCGAGACGAGCGCTGCCGGACAGCACCGCCGAGAATGGTTCAACCTGCTGCGGCCGATATCCCGGCGTGTCGGCGTTGGCGACATTTTCGGCCCGGACCTGCATATTCTGATCGATCCAGGCGAGGCGCCGATCGGCGAGGCGGAAAAAGCCTGTGCTCGTGAGATCCATGAATGCCACCGTGTTGGCCGCCGGAGCGCATCATCCGCCGTGGCGCTTAAGGGGAGGTGAACGCGGAGGTGGGCAGCGGCAGATTTTGCCGAGCCCCCCGGACCGACGGCAACGGTTTGGTAACCGCGAAAGCGTGCAATCAAGCCGATGCCATCGATCGCCAAGTCAGCCGCGTCTTCTCCGCCCGGAGCCGTGCTCCGCACGATCGAGGAAGTTTCCGGGTTTCTGCGGATTGTGCGCATCCTGATCGAGGATGGGCGGCGCATCGATCTCACGGGCATCGAGGGCGAGATCGGACGACTCTGCGCCCGGGCCCTCGATCTCGAGCCGGATCAAGCGAGGACCTTAACGCCGCTGCTCTCTGCTCTGCTCTCCGAAGTCGACACGATCGCTGCGCGGCTCGCCGCTTTCGCCCCACGAACCGCCTGACGCTCTTTCCCGTAAAGCCCGGCAAAAGGCCGTGCCATGACGTCACTTGCTCCGACCATTCTCTATGCAATCGCCGCGCTGATCGCGGTGCTCGCGCTGATCTGGCTCAGTGCGCGCGCCGCGCGCTATACGGGGCTTGCCTCGCGTGCCGGCGCCGCCCGCCGCCTCAGTGTCGTCGAGAGCCTCGCGCTCGATCCGAGACGCCGGCTGTACCTCGTGCGCTGCGACGCGCGCGAGCTTTTGTTGCTCGCGAGCAACAACCGCGACGCTGTGGTCGGCTGGATCGACCCGCCGGAGAACGAGCGATGAGGCGCACGTTGCCGCGACTTGGGGTGATATTGTTCTGCCTCATGGCTGCGCACCCGGCGCTGGCGCAATCGGTCAGCATCAACCTTGGCGGCGCAGATGGTCCGGGCGTCACCGGGCGGCTGGTGCAGCTCACCGCGTTGATCACGGTGCTCGCGCTGGCGCCGAGCCTTCTCGTGATGGTGACGGCCTTCACCCGCATCATCATCGTCCTCTCGCTCTTGCGGAGCGCGCTCGGCCTGCAGACGACGCCGCCGAATATGGTATTGATCGGGCTTGCGCTTTTTCTGACCTTCTTCGTCATGCAACCGGTGCTGCACGCAGCCTGGGTAAGCGGGCTTCTGCCACTCGAGCAGGGCAGGATCGACAGTCTGGAGGCGCTGCGCCAGGCGGCGGAACCGTTCCGACGATTCATGCTGGCCAACCTTCGCCCGTCGGATTTGCAGCTGTTTCTCGACTCGGCGCGGCTGCCGGACCCGACAACGGCCATGGCCACGCCCTGGAGGGCGCTGATCCCGGCCTTTCTGGTGGGCGAACTCAGGCGCGCCTTCGAAATGGGTTTCCTGCTCTATCTGCCGTTCCTGGTGATCGACATGGTGGTCTCGAGCGTGCTGATGAGCCTCGGCATGATGATGCTGCCGCCGACCGCCGTTTCGCTGCCGTTCAAGCTGGTCTTTTTCGTGCTGGTGGATGGGTGGCGGCTGGTAGCGGGCAGCCTCGTGCAGAGCTTCGTTTCGCCGCACCTGTGAGGGGCGCCGCCGGTACGGCACGCCGGCTGCTATCGTATGGCTGCCGGATCGCGATACGTTCCTGAAGGGATAAAAGGAAGTGGCCAACAAGATCATCCTGGTGGGGCACGGGATCGGATACACGAAGGAAGAAGAGAGGCCGCTCCCGGCGGACGTCACTCTCATGTTTGCCGTCCCGTCCGCGTGGAAATCAACCGGCGGCGTCAGCAGGGGTCACTTGAGTGGTGCGCTGCATCACTACGAGGAGATCGTAGCGGGTCCGGCGACGTTTCCCGAGCACTATCTCTGTGCCGATGTTCCGGAGATCAATATAACGAAACTGGAGGCCTTCTATAAGGGAGTTCAGAGCGGCGCAAACGACAAGACGTGTTGGATCGCGTGCGTGCGTGGTCCGAGCGAAATCGCCCTCAGCGCGATCATAACGAGGCTGGAAAACATCGGCCTTTCCAAGCCTTTCCAGATCATCTGGACATCCGGCCACGGACGACGCGCGCCGCCGGGCGTGCCCCGCACGTATTCGTGACCGCGTGGCGCGGCGGGATGGTAGTATCCACTTGTGCAGTGTTGCCAAACGAGATTTCGGCGGCGAGCGTTTTCAGCGAGCGCAAAAAGCGCGCCAAGGGAAGCCATTGATACGGCGTGGTTGCGATGATCCGGCGCAGTTTCGGAATCCTGATGTGCTTGCTTTGCTGGGCAGCAACGGGCGCGACCGTCGCGCTGGCAGACGAGCTTGCCTTGTCCTTGCCATTCGCAGGAAGCTGGAGCGGTGGGGTCTATAGAAACCCGCAAACGCAGCGCTTCGATTATTGCGCGGCCGCCGCGACCTACCGGAGCGGCATCTCTCTGGTCGTTGCGATCGGCCGAAACTACCACTGGCGGATCGCGTTTGCCGATCGGTCGTGGAATCTTGCCGCCGGAACCGCGATCCCGCTTGTTGTGAGCTTCGACCATGGGAGTCCATGGACCTTGACGGGCGAGGTGCGCAGCAGCGACCTCGTTTATGTCGAGATGCCCGAGAATGGAGCCCTGATCCGGTCTTTCCGCGATGCCTACACGATGACGGTCTATGCGCTCGGGCGCACGTTCGGGTTCGACCTGTCCGACACCGCGGAACTGGTCCCGGAACTCGCACTGTGCGTGACGGGCGAACGCGCAACCCCGACCGGTGGTCCGAGCGGAGGGGCGGCTAACTCAAGCCTCGATCTCGCTGCGACGCGCATCGCCTCCAACCTTCTGCTCGCAGCGAGACTGCCGCGTGCACGCTTGCTGACACCTGCCGAGACGCCTGCACCATTACGGAACCACGGGGTCGCGTGGACTTCCGATGTCGGGTCGGGCGCCGTATTGGTGGTGCCGCACAACGAGAGCAAAAATGCCGTGACCGTCGCTTCATCGCTGATCGATTCCGCGGCAGATGCCTGCCGGGGCCAATTCGCCTCCGGCAGATCGAGCGACGTCATCGACAATCATCCGGTGGCCAAGGCATTCACGGGATGCAAGGACGCCGGCGGAACGACCCTCGTGCGCTATTTCGTTCTCCAGGCGGCAAACGGCGCTTACGTCATTTTCGCCCTCGTTGGCACGCCGGATTCCGATTCGCATCTGTCGACCTCGCCGCTGGCCGACGCGCCATTCCAGTCAGCCGCCGTGGAAGCCGCCTGGTCACCCTGAGGAGCGACCCGTCAGTCGCTCCGTGGATCCGGCGTTCGCTGACCGCGATGCGGCTGCCTCTGATCCGATGCATCGCGACCGTGCTCGGTTTCCTCTGGGGG
>JBOHMN010000003.1:0-1611 GCA_050730175.1 Acetobacteraceae bacterium
CATGAAATCACCGCCGAGAATCGCCCCCTCGGGAAAGCAGTGGACGATCCGCTGGAACGGTGGATCCGGCGCAGCCCTCGCCACGGTGGTCGAGGTTGGAGGCGGCCTGCGAGAATGCGAACTGGGCGGCCTTGCCGTACTGGACCCGTTTCCGCTCGATGCGATTTGCGACGGCGCCCACAACATGCCGCTTATCCCGTGGCCGAACCGCATCCGCGACGGTTGCTATTCTTACGGTGGTAGTTACTACCAACTGGCGCTTACCGACCCCGCCCTTCACAACGCGATCCATGGCCTTTTGCGCTGGTGCAACTGGACGTTGCGCGAACGCGAAGAGAACCGGATCGTCGTCGCCGCGCTGCTGCACCCGCAGCCGGGCTACCCGTTCACGCTGGACGTTGCCGTAGCCTACACGCTCGACGAGGACGGCCTCACCACCCGCATTACCGCTACCAACCTCGGCGACCGGACTTGCCCGTACGGTTGCGGTCAGCACCCTTACATCACCTGTGGCACCGAGACCATCAGCTCGCTTGGCCTGGAACTCGACGCTGCGACGAGGCTGCTGACCGACACGCAACAGATTCCCACCAAGACCGAAGCGGTAGCGGGCTCGCCCTGCGATTTTCGCGGCGGTCGCAACATCGGTGCGCAGAAGCTTGACTGCGCCTTTACCGACCTAGCACGCGATGCGAAGGGGAAGGCCTGGGCGCGAGTCACTTCCCCCGAAGGGCGGCGGGTAAGTCTGTGGGTGGACGAAACCTTCCGTTATCTGCAGATCTATACGGGCGACACCCTGGCCCTGGCGCGTCGGCGCGTTGGGCTCGCCGTCGAACCCATGACCTGCGCGCCGAACGGCTTCGTGAGCGGCGACGGACTGATCCGGCTGGCGCCGGGGGAGTCGGTCCCCGCTCTTTGGGGCCTCGTTGTCGGCTGAGCTGGGAGCGGGATCGAGACCGTCGGTCGCGACAGCTCACATGGAGCCAAATAGCGATACGATAGTTTCACGAGTCCACGCACGCCAAAATCCGACCACGGGCCAGGCCGCGCGCCGCTCGCAGTCTGCCGCTGACCTCATTTATCGGCCCGCGCGTGCCACCCCACGGACGGACTGGAATCTAGAGCGGTCCCGTTCCCAAGGGCCTGCTCAGCAGAACCCTATAGCGCTTAGTCATAATTTACATCGACAGGTTCCGCGCCTTTGGAGCTATCCGGGGGATTCTGCGAACAGCGCCTTGCCAGTCTGGTGGGCTTTTGCGTACACCCTACCGGGGTCAGTAATTGACCGCACCCGAGAACGCATGTCTTCTCGACGGATGTCACAAGTCGTCCTAGATGCGACCCGATTTGGCCGCACAGTGATGGTCCGGGTGGTGCCCATTTCTGCCATTCGTCAACGGTCTATGCGAGCCGGCTGTTCTATTCGTTCAACCTTGAAGACCATGTTCCCGGCACGCGATGCCACATTGACCTTGGGTGTATCGGACATGGACTCCTCAAAGTCCGCTACCCGGGTTGATCAGCCGCCACATCGCGCGGTTCGTGAATGATGCGAGTAGGACAATCGGCGCTGAGAAAATACGGCATAATCGGCTGCGGGAAGCTGTGGCC
>JBOHMN010000004.1:0-4455 GCA_050730175.1 Acetobacteraceae bacterium
GAGATAGCATCTAGTCGAACACAGGCAGTCGAGAGCATGGCGAAGCAGGACTTTTACGATCTCCTGGGCATCGCACGCGAAGCCTCTCCCGAGGACATCAAGAAGGCCTATCGCAAGCTCGCCATGCAGTACCACCCCGACCGCAACCCGGGGAACAAGCAGGCGGAAGCGAAATTCAAGGAGATCAACGAGGCTTACGACGTTCTGAAGGACGATCAGAAGCGCGCCGCGTACGACCGCTTCGGCCATGCCGCCTTCGATAATTCAACGGGCGGCGGCGCGGGCGGGTTCGATTTCGCCTCCGGAGGTCTTGGCGATATCTTCGATCAGATGTTCGGCGAGTTCATGGGCGGTCGGCGCGGCGCGGCGCACGGTCAGCGGCCTGGGCAGGATGTTCGTCAAAGCGTCGAGCTCGATCTCGGCGATGCGTTTGCCGGCACCAAGGTGCAGCTTCGCGTACCGACCCGTATCGCGTGCGAGGCGTGCAAGGGCACCGGCTCGGAAAATCGCGAGCGTGGCGCCGAGACTTGCCCGACCTGCGGCGGTCTGGGCAGGGTGCGCGCGCAACAGGGGTTTTTCGTCATCGAACGGACTTGTGCCACTTGTGGCGGCAGCGGGCGGGTCGTCCGCAATCCGTGCCGCATCTGCGGCGGCTCGGGGACGGTGGCGCGTGAGCGCACGCTTTCCGTGACCGTTCCTCCGGGCGTCGAGGACGGCACCCGAATCCGGCTTGCCGGAGAAGGTGAGGCCGGCCAGCGCGGCGCGCCGCCGGGAGATCTCTATGTGCACGTCGCCATCCGCCCGCATCCGCTGTTCCAGCGCGACGGCGCCAACATTCTCTGCCGGGTGCCGCTCAGGATGACGCAGGCAGCGCTCGGCACCACGCTGGAAGTGCCGGTGATCGATGGTAGCCGTACCGCGTTGAAGATTCCTGCCGGCGCGCAGAGCGGCGATCAGTTTCGCCTCAGAGGCAAGGGATTTTCGGTGCTGCGGAGCGCGGCGCGCGGGGATATGTATGTGCAGGTCACGGTCGAGACGCCGCAGCAGCTGACCCGGCGGCAACGGGAGATTCTGGAAGAATTCGATGAGGAATCCCTCAACAACGTCAAGGCCCACCCGGAATCGGAAGGCTTCTTCGCCCGCGTGAAAGAATTCTTCGAGAACGGCGGGCGCGGCTGATGGAGGGCTGAGTGCAGATTGCTATCATCGGTGCGGGCAATGTGGGTGGCGCCCTGGGCAAAGCCTGGGCGCGTGCCGGTCACGCCATCACGTACGGTGTTTCGGATCCGGGACAGGCGAAATACCGCCCGACCGCTGAAGCCGCTGGCGGCGCCCGTCTTGCCTCGGTGGGCGATGCGGCACGCGGGGCCGAAACGCTGGTGCTCGCCGTCCCGTTTGACAAAGTGGACGCCGCGCTCGCTGCTGCCGGAGACCTTTCCGACCGGGCTCTCATCGACGTAACCAATCCGCTCCGCATGGGTGCGTCGGGTCTCGAGCTCGCGCTCGGTTTCGACCGCTCGGGTGCCGAGCACGTCGCGCGACATGCGCCCGGCGCTTCCGTATTCAAAACATTGAACCACGTCGGCTTCGCGGTGATGGCGAACGCCGCGGGCTACGCCGCGCCCCCCGTCATGTTCGTCGCGGGTGACGATCCCGGAAGGAAGCCGGCGGTGATGGGGCTTGTCTCCGACCTCGGCTTCCAGGCGATGGATGCCGGCCCGCTCTCGGTCGCCCGCCTGCTCGAGCCGCTCGCGATGCTCTGGATCCACATGGTCGTGAACCGTAAGGCGGCCGGTGATAGCGCGTTTGCCTTTCTGACGCCCGAAGGAACCGCGAGCGAGAGCAGGCGCTGATCAGCGGCACTTCCCGCCTGCCAGTACCCGCGGTCAGACTTGAGTCGTACGCTGTTTCCGACGCAGTTCGTTTCCCTCTCCCTTTGGGAGAGGGTGGGCGAGCACGAGCGAGCCGGGTGAGGGCGCGTCACTCAACAACCAGAGCGGGTACTGGATCAATACGGCTTCCTTCACGCTTGCCCTGCTGCCTTCACGGCGCGCGCAGCGGCCGCCGCCGCATCCAGGGTTTCGTCAATCACCGCCGCGTCATGCTCGGTCGAAAGGAACCAGGCGCCGCGTTCGAGCGCCCGTACCCCGCGCTTCAGCAGCGCGGTGGTAAAGGCGACGTAGCCGGCGCGACTGCTCCGCGCGAGGTCGCGCCAGTTGCGCGCCGGCGCCTCGAGTCCGAAGCCGATATGAAACACCGCGGGAAAGCCGCTGACCACCGCCATTACGCCGGCGTCGCGCAGTACCTTGCGTAAGCCTTCCATCAGCCGCGTCCCGGCTGCGTCGAGCTTCGCATAGGCGGCTGGCGACAGCGCCTGCTGGGTCGCAATGGTTGCCGCCATGTTCACCAGTTGGCCGTTGTAGGTGCCGCCGTGGACGACCCCGCCGGTGACGAAGAGGTCGAGCAGTTCAGCGCGGCCGACGATCGCTGCGACCGCGAAACCGTTGGCAATTGCCTTGGCTAAAACGGCGAGATCGGGCGTGACGCCGAAACGTTGCTGCGCGCCGCCGCGGGCGAGACGGAATCCGGTGATCACCTCGTCGAAAATGAGCACGCTGCCGGCGCGGGTGCAGGCGGCGCGCGCGCCTTCCAGATAGCCCGGCGCCGGGTGTATGGCACCCGCGTTGCACATCGCCGGTTCCATGATGACACCGGCCACGTCACCTCGCTTGAGCCGCGCCTCCAACAAGGCGAGATCGTTCCAGGCGAGCACCTCGATCACTTCGCCGGCGGAGGGGTCCTGCCCGGCGCTGCCCGCAACCGCGAGCGGTGCGGACTCGGGCCCGGCTTCGTTCAGCGCCGGTGCAACCGACCAGAGGATGTTGTCGAACCAGCCGTGATAATGCCCCTCGAACTTGAGGATGACGCGTCTTCCGGTAGCGGCGCGGGCGAGGCGCAGGGCAGCTTGCACCGCTTCAGAGCCGGAGGAGGCGAACCGGAGGCGTTCCGCGCACGGCACGCGTTCGCACACCAGCCGGGCCGCTTCACCCTCGAGTGCGCTCTGGCCCGCGTACAGCACGCCGCGCTCGAGCTGTGCACGCACCGCAGCCGCTACAGGCTCTGGGTTGTGGCCAAGAATCATCGGCCCCATGCCGAGGTAGTAATCGATCAGCCGGTTGCCGTCGGCGTCGTAGAGATAGGGGCCATGACCGCGCTCGAACACCAGCGGCGTTGGAGAGGCGTGCAGCCGAAAGTTGCTGTTGACGCCACCGGCAATCCAGCGGGCGTTGGCAGCGATCCCGGCCGCCGAGCGGGAAAACGACATTTCGGTCACGTCTTGCCTCCGAGCCTTTGTGCCCAGTACAGTCAAGATACTTCTCCGCGTAAAGAACCTGTGGTTTCGTGACGTGGAAGAATCGCGACAAAGGGAGGATGAAATGCGATGCCAGGAGCGCGCTGCGTCCACACCGGGCATTGGTGCTTACATCGTCTCCCCGGTCGTGAAGGCGTACCGCACGCGGCAATTCGGCGCCGAATCACGCTTGAAACTGGAGTGCGCCCCTGGGGGTGGACATGATCAGGCCGCTGATTTGGCCGTCTGCCGGGCGTGTTGCTCCTCAACCTGCGCCCGCCTGAGCTCGCGGCGCAGCACCGGCCGCCCCCACTGGTCAACCCCGTGCAGCGCGAAGACGTGCTTGGACGCATCGACCGAAATCCGCTTAAGCCCCATCCGGGCGGCCCTTCCATTGGTTCATCCACCGACCCGACACTGGCGCATCCGATGCCGTCGGGCCGTCCACTTCAATGTCGCCTAACGGGACGTTATGGAAAGTCGGGCGGGCCGATAGCGCGGTTTCAGGATGCACCCGGCATGCTGGAAGGAACACGTGCCGTATGGCGAATCGCGTGGATGATCTCGGTTTCCGTGGCCTCGTAGAAAATCAGGTAGGGGTAAGGCACCGCTGTCATGCGCCGGATGGTCGGATCGTCCGTGCGTGTGCCAATGCCGGGATAAAGCAACAACAGATCGAGGATCGCCTGAATGCGAGCCTGAACGCGCCGCGCGCCTTGCGGTGAATGAGCCGCGATGTAGTCGAGGACGGAGTGAAGATCGGCGAGTGCCGGAAGAGTGTAGCGAAGCTTCACAAGCCGTGTTTGGCCCACGTCGCCCGCACTTGATCGTCGGTGGCAAATTCACCACGCCCGGCGGCAGCTTTCGAGGCGGCAATATCGGCGCGTTCGTCAGTCGAAAGCTCCACCGGCGGCTCGTCGTCCATCCCTGTCAGCCGCAGTACGACGCGGGCGATGCTGTCCTGATCGTCGGGCGGCAGATTTCGCGCTGCTTCAAGCGCATCATCGAGAAGCTTTGTCATCGCTCAAAATGTAGCACGGCGGGCGGGGCAAAGAAACTGCCTTTACCGAGCTGTCGGCGCGGCTGATGCGGGAAGGCCAGGC
>JBOHMN010000005.1:0-5904 GCA_050730175.1 Acetobacteraceae bacterium
ATCGAGTCCCGCCGGCTCGTACGGCCAGCGGTAGGGCATGCTGTTGCGGATCGCGACACCCTTGCTCGGGTCGTACCCGCTGAGCGGATCCGCGGAAGTAAGCCTGCCACGGAAGCTTTCTCCCGGAGCCGTGGTGACGATCAGGTGATAGCAAGGCGATTCGGTGCAGCCGAGAACGACACCTCCTTCGTACCGATAGTCGTCATGACCCTGCAGGCGGATCGGTGAGGCCTCGCCGTGCTCCCCGGCGACGTATTCGCGGTCGTTCCAGAGCTCCGCTTCGTGGTTGGCACGAAGGTGCAGCGTCGCGGGGCCGTTCTTGGCGGTAAATGTCTCGGTCGGGATATAGGACTTTCTCGAGGTATAGAGAATATCGGCCAGGTATTGCCACTGGCAGCCGTCACTGGTCTGGATGATCGCGCCCTGCCCGCTACCGGTGCCGGGCGGTTCTACGGTGCTCGTGCAACCTTCGTTTACCAGCGCATAGGCGCGGAGTGGCGAGCCCGCCGTCACATGATCGAAATAGTGGTAGTGTGAACCGTCCCGCCAAGGCTGGTTGTCGAACGCCCAGCCCGTGATGGATACGTAATCGACCGGCGAAAGATACTTCCACGTGCAACTTCCGTCCCTGATCGAAGCGCCGCTGCCTTGCGGGCCGCCATCCGACGCGCTCAAGCAGCTTGTTGCGGAGACGAGCTGATAGGCGCCGAGCGGGCGGCCCGGATGATAACTCCCGTTTGCCGCATCCCAGCCGGGATCGTTGACCACCCGCGTCGCCGGGCCGCGCGCCGGGCGGTAGCGATGGGAAGCGCGCCAGCCTGGAGCATTGTGAATTTGCGAGACAATTGTGGGGCCGGGGAGAGCAAGCGGACCGCCGGCAGGCTTGAGGGGAGCCGTTCCGACAAGGTGGGCTTGTTCGGAAACGCTGCCTGGCTGTGCGACGCTCGCCGCGCAGGCCGAAAGCACCGGGCCCAGCAGGGCGAAAGCCGCGAGAAAGCCGGTCGCGCGGGCGCCCACGTGAGACTTACCCGCCGCCGGTGGCCTCGGCGACGGCAACCGGCGCCGCGGCATTGCGCTTGGGATGCACCCGGCGATGCCAGGCCCACGCCGTCGTGACGATGCTTGCGAGGTCCGAGTGAGCAGGCGCGAAGCCAAGCTCTTCATGTGCACGCGCCGCCGCCGCGATCAGCACCGCAGGATCGCCTGCGCGCCTTGGGCCTCTAACGCACGGCAGACGCTCGCCGGTTTCCCGCTCGATCGCCTCGAGCACCTCCTTCACCGACCAGCCGCGGCCCGTGCCAAGATTGAACACCCCGCCCGATGCCCCGGCGAGCAACTTGCCGAGCGCCGCGACATGCGCGTCCGCAAGGTCCGAGACATGCACGTAATCGCGGATGGCGGTGCCGTCGGGGGTGGCGAAATCATCCCCGAACACGGTGAAATGCGGGATATAGCCTTGCAGTGCCATCATCGCCCGAGGAATCAGGTGGGTTTCCGGGTCGCGCAACTCGCCCAATTCGTGGTCCGGGTCCGCGCCACAGGCGTTGAAGTAGCGAAGCGCAATGGAGCGCAGACCGTAGGCGGGACGAAAGTCAGCCAGGATGCGCTCGACCATCAGCTTGGACGCGCCGTACGGATTGATCGGCTCCGGGCGCATGTCTTCGACAATCGGCACCTCGCCCGGCTCGCCGTAAACCGCACAGGTGCTCGAGAATACCAGCGCGTCACACCCCGCCGCACGCATTGCACTGAGCAGCGAAAGCGTTCCCGCGACATTGTTCTCGTAGTATTTTGCCGGGTTCGCCACCGATTCTCCAACATAGGCCTTGGCGGCAAAATGCAGCACCGCGCGGCAGCTGTAGCGGCGAATGGTGTCGGCAATAACGGCGGTGTCCTGGAGATCCGCCTCGACCAACGGCCCCCAGCGCACGAAGTCCCGGTGCCCGGTCGAAAGATCGTCCAGAACGACCGGCTGAAAGCCCTCCCGGGCCAGCGCCTTGCACGCATGCGCCCCGACGTAGCCCGCGCCGCCGGCAACCAGCACCGCCCCCGTCATGCAACAGACCCTCCGGCTCGTCTCTCAATCGCACCAATCCATCCGCGATGGTGCACCCTGTCAGCCGGCGATGTACGGGCGCGCACCGGGCGCGGTCAATGACGATACGCGCCGCTCCGCGTTTCGTGAGTTTGAGGCGCCCGATCGCCCACTGTCCTGGCCCGGCCGGCTGCCGGGAGATCCCCCGCTTCGCGCCCGTCTCTAATGTTTTCAGTGGTCTGAGCAGGCGCACCCCGTCCCGATCGTTTACGCTCCCTCGCCTCACGCAGAGTTGCCTGGACATCTTCGTGCCAGCCCCCGATGCCCGAGAAATGTTTGTTGACACGCGCACCCTCCCTTCGGGGACGGTTCTGGAGCCGGAGGTCTGTATCGTCGGCGCCGGTGCCGCCGGTATCACGCTGGCTCGCGAATTCATCGGCTCGCCGTTCCCGGTCGTGCTGCTCGAAAGCGGCGGCATGAACTATTCACCGGAAACGCAGGACCTTTACGCCGGTCAGAGCATCGGCCGGCCCTTCGAGACGCTGACAACGTCCCGCCTCCGTTATTTCGGCGGGACGACAAACCACTGGGGCGGCTGGTGCCTGCCGCTCGATCCGATCGATTTCGAACCGCGCGCGCATCTGCCCTACCACGGCTGGCCTTTCCAGAAGGTCTACCTCGACCCGTGGTACCGCCGCGCGCAGGTGGTCTGCCGCCTGGGGCCCTACGATTATCGTCCATCGGACTGGGGCATCCGGCCGCGTGACATCCCACCACCCTTTGCCGGCCCCGACCTGGAATGCAAGATCCTCCAGGTCAGCTCCGTCCATTTCGGTCAGGTCTACGCACCCGAACTCCGCGGTGCGCCGCGCGTCAGCGTCTACCTCCACGCCAACGCGTTCCGTTTCCGGCAAAACGACAACGACGCTGCGATCAGCGAACTTAGCGTCAAGACTCTTTCCGGGAATGATCTCTCGGTCAGGGCCCGCATCTACATCCTCGCTACTGGCGGCATCGAGAACGCCCGCCTGCTGCTGGCCTCAGGGCGGGAGCCCGGCAATGGCCTCGGCAACGAGCACGATCTCGTCGGGCGCTTCTTCATGGTGCACCTCGCCTATTCCGGCGGCGTCATCGTCCCCACCCATCCCCGCATGAGTTTCGATTTCCGACGGGGAGGGAATTATATGATCTCCGGCGGCAAGCATGCGTTCGTCTCGTTCATCGGCCCGACCGCCGCGCTCATGCACCGGCTTCAGCTTCCCAACATGATGATCGGCTGGAGCTACAAGCTGTCTCCGCTCGTGCATGCAGTCAACGCCTTAAATCGCGTGCTCGAGCGCGAACCAGACGGAGGAAATCTGCTCGCGGACCTCGGCAAGGTCCTCGGCAATCTCGAGGGAGTGGGCGATTACGGCGCGCGCAAGCTACTGTTCGGCGAGAGCATACCGGTCGAGGCGATGGAGGTGTGGTGCGCATCCGAGCAGGAGCCCAATCCCGCGAGCCGCATCATGCTAGGCCCGAAGCGCGACCGGCTCGGCATGCCGGAGGTCACCGTGGACTGGCACCTCGTGCCCGACGACAAGAACAAGGCCGCCGCGACCTTGCGTACCTTCGGAGCGGAAATCGGGCGCGCGGGTTTCGGGCGGTTCCGCCCGGACTTGGTCGCGGGCGGTCCATGGCCGAGCGACTTCGTAGGCAACGAGCACCAGATGGGCACGACCCGCATGCACCGTGATCCCCGGCTCGGCGTCGTCGACGCCAATTGTCGCATGCATACGGTGCCCAACCTCTACGTTGCCGGCAGCTCGGTCTTCCCGGCCGGCGGCGCGAACAATCCGACCCTGACGATCGTGGCACTTGCGCTCAGGCTCGCCGACCACATCAAAGGGAAGCTGGCGTGATGTCGCGGGTCGCACTGCCCCGGCGCAGCCTGTTTGCAATCGCCGCCGCGGCCTGGCTTGCCGTGCGTGGCGGCGGCTCCGGGTTGCCGGCCGGCGAGGCTGCGCTCCGTGCCCTGTGCTCGGATCTGCACTGCCCGCGGCGGCTCGGCCAAGGCTGCCTGAAGGCCCTGCCGGAGCACGAGCCCCGGAGCCGCTTCCTGACAGCGGCGCTCTTCAGCGATTTGCCGCCGGCGGCTCGCCGCGCGACTTCCGCAAGGGCGCTTGCGGCTATGGTCAGGGAGAGCAGCCGCGAGGACTTCCGAGCCGGCAGAATTGACACCGTCGACGGCTGGATGCTGTCCCGGACCGAAACACGCCTCTTCGCGCTCGCAACGCTGCTCGAGCCAGAACGCAGCAAGGGCGGTTGAACGCCCGGGATGATCGCCGCGAGAAGCGATTGAAAACGATCCGCCCCGGTCACCCGGTAGCCGTGCCAGCTATCGCACTTGCAACTCCTGGTAGCCGCGCCGCGCCTTGCGAAAGAGCTCCATGGGGAAGCGGATAGGAACGCCCTCGAGCGCCGCGGCCAGCATCTCGAGGTGGGCATCAAACCCTGCGCACGCCCTCGCAATATCCTCTCCCGCAGGCAGACGCACAGTCAGCACAAGCCGTGTCCCTGTCTCGGCCACCGTCAATTCCCAACGCAGCGGGCGCTGCGGTTGACCACCGCTGCTCCATGAGTACTCGAGCATCCGTGGTGGATCGAGCGCCAGTACCGTACTCTCGATCGTCGTCCCGCTATCAGCGAACGCGATGCGAACGGCACCATCGACGCGTAACTCAATGGAACCGGGCGCAAGCCACTGTGCGAGCGCCTGCGTCTCAGTAAGCATGCGCCAAACGGCATCGCGATCATGCTCGATAAACCGCTCGATCCGTCCCTCGACACGATCGCCGAGGCCCCGGATCCGGCCCAGCTGAACACCGCTTTCGTCCATGGAACTTCCCACGGCTACACTATGATACGGCCAGCCAATCGTCGCTACAAAGCTACCCACCCGGTCGGTTGGGCCAGTTCCTGATGTCGTTTGACACCTGACACCCAGAGGTCACACCTTGTGATGCAGGCCGCACCGAACTTCTTTGCGCTGAAGCAAGGAGCCTCTTGCTGCAGCGCGCGAGCCGGTCCGCGTTAGCGCCGAAGATGGATTTGCTACGAATCAATGAGCGGGAGAAGGCGCCGCCTATGTTTTCACCGTGGTCGCTCGACGATCTGATCGTCCGCTATGGTGGGGCCGTACCGCGCTATACGAGCTATCCTCCGGCTCTCCGCTTCGCACCGATCTGATCGCGACAATGGAGTGCCTCTCCCGGCACTTCCTCCTTGCCGACGACTGCGAGGCCGCAATCGAGCTCGATCCACGGCGGCTCTCGCCGGCGCTGTTCGCGGCGCGCGGCGCGATGTGCGTCACCCGCGTGAGTCTGGGCGTCCAGGATTTCGATCCACGCGCGCAGCAAGCCGTGAGAAGGGTTCAGCCTTTCACGCTCGTCGCCGAAACGGTCGAAGCACTACGCCGCGCCGGCACCAGCACGATCAACTTCGATCTGATGTACGGGTTGCCGTATCAGACGGTGGAAAGCGTGGCGGCGAGCGCTGCAGAGGCGGGCCGCCTCGGTCCTGAACGTCTCGCGGTGTCCGGCTATGCGCACGTGCCCTGCCTCAAGCCGTATCAGAACCTCCTGCCCGCCAAGGCGTTGCCCGACGCTCGTTCCCGCCACGCCCAGCAGCGGGCGGTCGCGAATGTGCTCGTCGGTGCCGGTTACCCGCCCATCGGGCTCGATCATTTTGCGCGTCCTGGCGACGCTCTGCTCCTCGCCGCGGCGAGCGGGAACCTCCGACGCAACTTCCAGGGATACACCGATGACCCGGCGCCGGTACTGCTTGGCCGAGAGCAATATCGCCCTGACCGGAATCGCCAGATGCCGGTC
>JBOHMN010000006.1:0-5237 GCA_050730175.1 Acetobacteraceae bacterium
GTTCAGGTCCGGGTTCCAACGCGTGCGCCGCTGCCACTGCCAATCGGCGCTGTAGTGCGGGTGGTCCTTCGGCTCGACCCAGCCACCCTGTTCCAGGCACACCACGCGCAGGCCGGCACGGGCCAGCACCAGCGAGGCGATGGCGCCGCTCGCGCCGGAGCCGATGACCAACACATCGGCGCGTTCGTCACGGGCGGTCATGCGCGGACCTCCATTCCGCCGCGCCGGGGATGGCGCGGAGATCGACCCGGCGCACCTCGGCGGTAGCGACATGGCTTCCGCGTCTATGCCGCGGCGTGTCCCGCGTGACATCGAAGGGCGGCTCGGCATAGCCCGTAATGTGCGGACGCGAATGATAGCGGTGGCCGAGCGTACGGAGCGTGGCAATCACCGCCGGGCTCTCGTAATAGGCAAGATAGACGGCGTTGCGCACGATCGCGAAGCGCCTCGGGTGCTCGCGCTCGAAGCGAGCGGTGATCGCGACGCGCTCCTCGGCGCTCCGGCCGTCCAACGGTCCGCCGCAGCGTCCCAGGACCTCAGCGAGCTTCTGCACCGCGTCATCGCCTTCGAGGTCGAGCAGACGCTCGGCCAGCACGCCGTGCGCGCCGACGGCAGAGGCGGAGGGCCATGACCCGCCACCCGGAATGAGTTCGTCGACCAGCTGCGCGAGCAGCGGTGCCAGTTCCCACGCCTGCGATTGGTCCGCCATTTTCACCCCTTTCGGCGCCCTGGCCGGTGCGATGACTCAAGGGAAGTTAGCCGGCGCCAGAACAATTGTGAAGTCTCCGCTGCGGTTGCAGCAGCGCACGAATAGCGTGCCCGACGGAATGCGGTTGCGGCATCATAGCGTGTTGCCTATAGTCTTCCATGCTGGCCGACTGTCGAAGACAGCAATAAGGGGGAAATGGCAATGATCGGATCGATTTCGCGGCGCAATGTACTCAAGGGCACGGGCGGGCTCGCAACAGCAGCCGCACTCACCGCTCCCCGGCGGGCGCGGGCGCAGAAAAAATCGATCCGCGTCCTCCTCGTTGCCGACCCATTCTATTACGCGCTGACCGGGGTGGCGAAGCAGTTCACGGAAGAGACCGGCATCGCCGTCAACATCGAGAGCCTGTCCTACGATGCCCTGAACGCCAGGTTGGTCACCTCGTTTCTCAGCAGTCGGCCGGACGCCGACGTAATTTCCGTGGACAACATTTGGCTCGGCCAGTACCTGGAAAGCAAGTGGGTCAAGCCATTCAACGATCTCATCAAGGCCGACAAGGACATCAACATCAAGGATTTCATACCAGCCGTCATCTACTCTATAAATGAATGGCGCGGCCAGATCGGAACCATGCCTGTCGCGCCTTACGGCATGGGCGTGATGTATCGCAAGGACTATGCCGAGGCGGCGGGTGTCAAGGTCCCGGACGACGGAAGCTGGACCTGGGACCAATATTTCGACATGATCAAGAAACTGAACGGCCAGACGTTCTCGGGCCAAAAGATGTTCGGCACCGTCGTCGCCGGGCAGCAACCGGCACCGATTGTCCACATGTTCACGCAGCTTGCGGCCAGCATGGGTGCGCGCTGGTTCAAGCACTTCCCCGAGGCCCCGTGGGACTTCACCCCCACCATCGACAGCAAGGAAAATATCGAGGCGATCGCCCTGTTTCGCGACCTCTACAAGAATTCGCCGCCAGAATCGGTCAACTATAACTGGTTCGACGCAGGCATGCGGTTTGCGAAGGGCGACATCGGCATGTACTACTGGTGGTCCGCGTATTTTTACCTGTGCCGGAAGAATGGTTACATGTCCGGCAAGAAATCGGTGGTGGCCGACAACATGGGAATTGTGCCGCTGCCGCATTCCAGTCACCCGCAGGTGGTCAGCATCGGCGGATGGGGCCTCGGCATGCCCGCCAATTCCATGGCGCAGGAGGAGGCGTGGACCTTCATCAAATGGGCAACCTCGGCCAAGGCACAGAAGGCGATGGCCCTCTACGATAAATACGGCCACCAGTTCTCGGATTTCGCGCGGCATTCGCTCTACGTCGACCCCGAGCTGCTGAAAATCTATCCCTATCTTCCGATGCAACTGACGGCCCTTGAAACTGGCAACGGCAAGATCAGTCGTCCCGGCGTGCCCACCTACACGACGCTGGAAAGCATCTACGGCCTCGACCTGAACAAGGTTCTTACCGGTGCGCTATCGCCCGAGGAGTGCGCCAAGCAGACGACGCAGTTCTGGACCAATGTCCTCAAGGGCAACTTCATGATCCCCTACCGTCGGCCGAGCTACGACGACACGCTCGACGCAACGAAGGCGCTGATCGCCAGCCTTGCCTGAACGCGAACCCGAGGCGCGGCCCGCCCCGGCGCTGCGCCTCGAACGGCCGTTTCCGGTAACGGCCCGCCGAGGACGCCGCGCCGCTATGCTGTCTCGGCGGCGCAGGCTGTTCCCGTACCTGCTCATCGCGCCCTCCGTCGCGTTGCTGCTCGCACTCACTGCCTTCCCGCTGTTCTTCGCGCTGAAGAACAGCTTCTATTTCTGGAACATGCAGATGAGCCCGCGGCCGCTGGGCTTCATCGGCCTCCGCAATTACGGCATGGCGCTGCACGGGCCGGTGTTCCTGGCCTCTCTCATCAACACCGTAGTCCTCACGGTCGGCGGCACCACCCTCGAAGTGGTGCTCGGTCTCGCAATCGCGCTCCTGCTTTGCCGCGAGCTGCCCGGCATGAGCACGGCGCGGGCGATCCTGATCATGCCCACCACAATCGCGCCGATTGTGGTGGGTTTCCTGTTCCGCTACATGTACCAGCCGGATGGCGGGATCATCCCGTGGCTGCTCTCCGCCGTCGATTTCCCGGTGCCGGCACGCGGGCTGCTCGGTTCTCAAATCACCGCGCTGCCAAGTATCGTCTTCGCCGACATGTGGCAGTGGACGCCGTTCTGCGCGATCATCCTCTACGCCGCACTCCTGGGCGTGCCGCACGAGGTGATCGAAGCGGCAAAGCTCGACGGCGCGGGTGCGTGGTCCACGCTCTGGCACGTCCGGATACCGCTGATCGCGCGCACCCTTGGCTTCGTGGTGATGCTGCGCTTCATGCAGCTCTTCAACACCTTCGACCTCGTGCTGGTGTTGACGCGCGGCGGCCCGGGCTCCTCCACCAGCACGCTCTCCTACATCCTCTATGAGCAGGGGTTGGTGGACTTCAACATCGGCCTCTCTAGCGCAATGACCTGGATCATCGTCCTCATCGTCGACATCTTTATTGCCCTCTTCGTCTTCTTCATGTTCCGGGACCCGGAGTGAGCCGATGGCATCCAAGTCACGCCGCGCCGACGTTCTCGCCTATCTCGCCCTCGGCGTCGTCCTGTTCGTCTTCGCCGGGCCAATCCTGTGGTTCATCCTGCTCGCGATCCGCCCGGCGCAGACCGTGTTCGCGATACCGCCGGTGCTGCACTTCACGCCGACCCTGGAGGCAATCAAGGCGACCTTCGTCGATCCGGGCACGAATTTCCCACAGCTCTTCAACAGCCTCGTCGTCGCGCTATGCGCGGTTGCGCTCAACCTGCCGCTGGCCTTTCCTGCCGCCTACGCGCTCTCGCGCTTTCGCATGCGCGGGCGCAAGAATATCATGCTCTGGTATCTCGGCCTGCTGATGGCGCCGCCGATCGCCTTCCTCATCCCCTATTTCGTGCTCATGACGCGCTTTGGTCTGAACGGCACCTATCTCGCGATGGTGCTCATCATGCAGACCATCACCATTCCATTCTCCGTCTGGCTGATGAAGAGCTTCGTCGATGAGGTTCCGACAGAACTGGAGGAGGCCGCGCGCGTCGACGGCGCCGCATGGCATACCGTGATCCTGCGCATCACGCTGCCGCTGGTGCGGCCGGGCCTCATCGTGACTTCGATGTTCGCGTTCGTGTTCGCCTGGAACAACGCCGCCTTCCCGCTGGTGCTGAGTTCTCAGCGCACCGAGACGCTGCCGATTGGCACGCTCGGCTACTTCGCGACCGCAGGCGTGACCTGGACGTATATCGGAGCGGCCGCGGTCGCCGCGATGCTGCCGCCGATGCTGATTTTTCTGGCGCTCGACCGCTACGTCGTGCGCGGCCTGACCTTCGGCTCCCTCAAGGGCTGACCTGCACCGCTCTCGGTTTCCCGATCGAAATCACGATGCTCCCCGCGAACGCGGGAGGATGTGTCGATCACCCCAACGATTTTCGGGGCGGTCGCGGCTGACCGGACCTCACTCCCGGGAAGGCAAGGAAAAGCTGGCATAGCGGCGCGGTCAGCCCACCGGCTGGGCGTGCCGCATCGCGCGCGCTGAAACGCCGGGCGCTCGGCCAGGCGCTTGTGGTAGTCCCTGACCACCGGATCGAGGCAGTCCTCGAAGCCAAGAAACCGCCTGAACCCGCCGCGTAGCCGCAGAAAATGTCGGCCGCGGTGAAGTGATCGCCGGCGATGTACGGGCGCTTGCCGAGCGGCTCCACAAGAGCGGCGGATTTGCGAACAAAGGAATCAATGGCGTGCTGCGCGCCCCAGTTCTGCTTCTCCTCAACCGGTGCGAAGAAGCGGCTCTCCAGGGTGATGTTGAGCGGGCCGCTGAGCGATGCTTCCCCGAAATGCAGGAACGAGAGGTACGCCGGATCGCCGAACGCCGGGGCAAGCGCGGTCGGCCCGTATTTCGCGCCCAGCTATTCCAGGATGGCGCAGAATTCCATCATCGTTACCGCGCCGTCGCGGATGCCGGGAAACGCGCCGGTCGGGCCGGCCTCGAGGAAGCCATTGTCTTCCAGGCGCTGATCGAAGCTGAGCGGCCTGACCTCGTACGGAATGCCCAGCTCTTCCAGCATCCAGATCACCCTGAGCGATCGCGTCGGCGGCGCGCCGTAGACGACGGTCATGCGCATCTCCCTGCCAAGTCGTGGCGCCGGTCACGTTCCACGGACACGCATCGACTGTCAACTTGGCGGCCTCGCCGGCGCCTCCATCATCCGTGCGGTGGCTCAGCTGCGAAGGCCGAGCTCACACCCTTCGGCCGCTCGTCCGGCAGCACCTCACCGGTTGCCGTATAATGGATGGTCTCTGCCACGTTGGTTGCGTGATCACCGATCCGCTCAAGGTTTTTCGCAATGAAAAGCAAATGCGTGCAGGGAGTGATAGTGCGGGCGTCCTCCATCATGTACGTCACAAGCTCGCGGAATACTCCCGTATACAGATCATCGATCAGCCGATCCG
>JBOHMN010000007.1:0-4203 GCA_050730175.1 Acetobacteraceae bacterium
GCAAGGGTAGCAAATTTGTTGACGCATCGGGCGACTACATCGTCTGGTACGCGAAGGATGCGGCGTCCGCAAAGGTGAGCCCGGTTTTTGCTTTCCGAGCCGCTAGTACGATTGAAGAACAATATAACATGGCGTCCCTTGACAACGCGAATTATCGGAGACTGTCAAAAGCAGAACTCGAGAGCCCCCGGACCATTGCGCGGGAGTGGCGCCGATTCATGCCGTCCTCCATATATTCCGACAGCGGTGGACAGACTACTCGATTCGAATATTCCCTCGAGGGACGATCGTTTCGTGTCCTTCCCGGCTATTTCTGGCGGACACCCGAGAGCGGAATGGATCGCTTGGCGAAGGCAAGCCGTCTCGCGGTCGTGGGCAACTACCTTCGCTATCGGATGTATGCAGAGGACTATCCGATTGTTAGGGTGACAAACTACTGGGATGATGTCCGAGCTGGCGGGTTCGGAGAGGCGAAGATATACGTCGTCCAAACGGCGACGGCAGTCATCGAGCGTTGCATCCTGATGGCCACCGATCCCGGCGACCTCGTGCTCGATCCCACCTGCGGCTCCGGTACCACTGCATATGTCGCCGAGCAATGGGGACGGCGCTGGATCACGATCGACACGAGCCGCGTCGCACTCGCGCTCGCTCGCACGCGGCTGATGGCGGCGCGCTATCCCTGGTACCAGCTCGCCGACAGCCGCGAAGGCCGCGCGAAGGAAGCGGAACTGACCCGCCGCGTGCCGGCTGACACGCCCGTCCACAACGATCTCCGGCAGGGCTTCGTCTACGAACGGGTGCCGCACATCACCTTGAAGTCGATCGCCAACAATCCGCTGATCGACGACATCTGGGCGAAATGGCAGGCGGTGCTCGAGCCGCTGCGCACGGCACTCAACGCGGCGATGGGCAAGAGCTCGGAGGAGTGGCAAATCCCGCGCGAGCTGCCGGCCGGCGCACCCGCCGCGGCCAGGGATGCGCACGCGAATTGGTGGGAAGCGCGCATCGCCCGCCAGAAGGAAATCGACGCCTCGATCGCCGCGCGCGCGGCGATCGAATATCTCTACGACAAGCCGTATGTCGATAATTCCCGCGTGCGCGTCGCAGGCCCCTTCACGGTCGAGAGCCTCTCGCCGCACCGCGTGCTGCCGGCGAGCGAGGAGGAGCTGGCCGATGATATCGATGCCGCCGAGGGAAGGCGCGCGCCGTCCGATGCCGCCTTGGCAGGGCAGGATTTTGCCGCCGTCGTCATCGACTATCTCAAAGTCGAGGGTGTCAGGCAGCAAGCCAGAGGCGACCGCATCACTTTCGAAAGCCTCTCGCCCTGGCCCGGCAACTTCATCGGCGCCAGCGGCACTTTCATCGAGGGCGAAAACGGACCCGAGCGCCGCGCCGCGATCCTGGTCGGCCCGGAATACGGCACGGTCGGAAGGCAGGACATCGTCGCCGCCGCGCGCGAGGCGGTGGATGCGCGCTTCGACGTGCTGATCGCCTGCGCCTTCAACTTCGACGCCCATTCGTCGGAACTCGCAAGCCTCGGCGGGCTCAGGATCCTGAAAGCGCGGATCAACCCGGACATGCACATGTCGGACGAGCTGAAGAACACCGGGCGCGGCAACATGTTCGTCGTGTTCGGCGAGCCTGATGTGGAGGTGGTCAGTGGTCTGTGGCTTGTGACCAGCGCGGGACGATTGGTGGTGAACCATGAGCGGCTTGCAAAGTTTTCGAGACTTGGAAGTCTGGAAGAAGTCAATCGACTGGGTGGAAGCGATTTACCGTGCCTCAAGCGCGTGGCCACCGGACGAACGGTTCGGGCTGACCAGCCAGGTGCGCCGCGCGGCGGTCTCCGTGCCGGCGAACATAGCCGAGGGGGCGGAGAGACACGGGACGGGGGAGTTCCTCCAGTTCCTCAGCGTAGCGAGCGGTTCGCTGGCGGAAGTGGAGACCCATCTGACGATCGCGGAGCGGCTGAAGTTTCTCCGCCCGGATCAGGCGGCCAGGCTGCGCGGGCAGGCGGCGGAGATCGGCCGAATGCTCTCGGGCCTGACGAGGTCGCTGCGCTCGAAGCGCTGAATCCCGTCGACTTTCCGCTGCGACTGACCACCGACCACTGGACACAGATCACTGTCCACGGCGTGGACATCTTCGATCCCAACACCGGCGAGATCCGCTCGAACGACACGGCGGGCATCGCCGCCTGGTTCATCGACACCGACTACAACGAAGAAAGCTTCTTCGTCCGCCACGCCTACTTCCTCGGCGCCAACGATCCTTACAAAAGCCTGAAGACCGCACTCCGGGCCGAGATCGACGAGGATGCCTGGGCAACGCTCTATTCCGACACTTCGCGCCCGTTCGCGCGGCCGGAAAGCGGTCGCATCGCGGTCAAGGTCATCAGCCATTTCGGTGACGAGGTGATGAAGGTGTTTAGGGTGTAGCGTCCGCATCACGCATGGGTGACACAGGCGCCAAGCGTATCCGCCGATACGATTCCCCTAGCCCTTTGGGAGAGGGGCAGGGGAGAGGGCAAGTCACTCCTCGGAGAAAGCCAGCATTAGCTCGATGAACTTCCTGATCGCCGATACGTTCACCGCTTCCTTCAACCGGCTCTCGGGCGTGGACCAGAAGGCGGTGAAGGCAAGCGTCTTCGACTTGCAGATGGACCGGGCGGGCAACGGTCTCCAGTTGCACCGGATCGACAACAGCAAGGACGCGAATTTCTGGTCGGCGCGCGTCAACCGCGACATCCGGCTGATCGTGCACAAGACCGCCGAGAGCCTGCTGGTCGCGTACGTCGGCCACCACGACGACGCCTACGCCTGGGCGCAACGCCGCCGGATCGAGGCGCATCCGCGCACCGGCGCCATTCAGATCGTCGAGGTGCGCGAGCGTGTGCAGGAACTCGCCCCGCCGGCCACGCTCGATTTCGTCTTTTCCGGGCCCGCCACGGGCAATGCGAAACCCGAAGCCCCGCCGGCGCTCTTTGCCTCCCTGGACGATGACGCGCTGCTCTCGGTCGGCGTCCCCGCCGACTGGCTGGCCGACGTCCGCGCGGCGAACGAGGATGGTTTCTTTGCGCTGGCAGCGCATCTCCCGGCCGAAGCCTCCGAGGCGCTGCTCGAATACGCCGCGACCGGCAACCTCGTCGCGCCCGCTCCCGCCGTTGCCGCCCCGTTCGCGCACCCCGATGCGTCGCGGCGGATCAGGCTGATCACCGGCCAGCAGGAACTGGAACAGGCGCTCGCCTTTCCATGGGAGAAATGGGGCGTCTTCCTGCATCCATCCCAGCGCGCGCTGGTCGAGCGTTCCTTCGCGGGGCCGGCGCGTGTGGCCGGCTCGGCGGGCACCGGCAAGACCGTCGTCGCGATCCATCGCGCCGTTCGGCTCGCTCGCGCCAACCCCAACGCCCGCGTGCTGCTCGCGAGTTTTTCCGAGCACCTCGCGGCGGAACTGGCGAAGAAGCTGCTGGTCCTGGCACCCGAGACCGGGGGAATCGTCCCCCGCATCACCACCGCGTCCTTCCAGGGCATGGCCGAACAAATCTATCAGCTCGAGCACGGGCTGCGACCGCGCATCGCGTCTGATGCTCTGCTGCGCGAGCGGCTGCGTGCCGCGGCGGCAGCGGCGAACCTCAAGGGCTTTTCCGAACGCTTTCTTCTCTCAGAGTGGACCAACGTCATCGACGCCTGGGGCCTGACCGCGCCTGACGCCTATGCGACCGTCCAGCGGATGGGGCGCAAAAGCCGCCTCGGCCCCAATCAGCGCGCCCGCTTATGGTCCATCTTCCAGGCGGTGCGCGAAGCGCTCGCCGCCGAACGCTACACGACATGGGCCAGCGTGTTCACCGGCCTCGCGGACGCGCTGGCGGGGCGGGAGAGCAAGCCATTCGATCATGTCGTCATCGACGAAGCGCAGGACCTCGCGCCGGCCGAGCTTCGGTTTTTCGCGGCCCTCGCACCGGCGAAACCGGATGCCCTGTTCCTCTCGGGCGACGTGGGACAGCGCATCTTCCGCCATCCTTTTTCGTGGGCGGGCCTCGGCGTCGAGGTGCGGGGCCGCTCGCACACGCTCAAGGTCTGCTACCGCACCTCGCACCAGATCCGTCGCGCCGCCGATAAGCTGCTGCCAGCGGTCCTGCGTGACACCGACGGGCTGGAAGATGAGCGCCGCGGAATCATCTCGGTCTTCGACGGCCCGGCG
>JBOHMN010000008.1:0-2212 GCA_050730175.1 Acetobacteraceae bacterium
GTTGTCACATCAGGTCCAGCCTCTGAACGGCAATTGCAGTTTTGCCACTGCCACGGGAGCGGGCCAGACCGGCACGTACCCTGTGCCCTGCAGTTGGACCATCATCGCGGAGCCGAGGGTGTTCTGACCCTTGCTGTTGAACTTGACGCCTCTGTAATAGACGATCAACTCGGCTTGAGGAATGTCGGTCTTAACCAGGGCCTCGCGAATGGCGTTTGGCGTGGTCGATCCGGCGCGGTTGATGGCATCGCAGAGTACGAAGAAGGCCTGCATCGTGCGCGCGCTGATGGGGTCGAGGTTGCGGCCGGCCGCTTGCTTGAACATCTCGTTCAGCTTGTAGGTGATGGAACCAGGCCGGCCGGCGGCAAAGCCGCTACGAGAAAGGACACCCTGCGCAATCGAGCCCACGTCTTCGATGAACGAGGGATCGTAGAAACCGGCAGAGTCGGCAATCATGATCGGAGGGCGGTAGTCCAGCGTCTGGAAGGTCTTGGCGTACAGAATGGCGTCGGAAGTGTAGCTGGCGAAGATAGCGACGTCCGGCGCGGCCGCTTTCAGCTTCAGCACCTGGGGTGAAACGTCGGCGCCGCTGGCGCTATAGGCAATACTCTCGGTCAGGTGCGTGCCGCGCGTCTGTGCTTCCGCACGCATCGCATCGGCGAAAGAGGTGCCGAAATCGGTATTCTCGTAAACGATAGCGATCTTGCTGGTCGCCATACCCGTTTTCGCCACATCGGCGAGGAAATCAAAGAAGAGCTTCACATAATCGGGTTCGATCGGCGTGACCCGAAAGAACCACCGATAGCCGCGCTCGGTCAGGTTGGCGGCTGATGAGGCACCATTGACGAAAGGAACTCCGTAACGCTCGGCGACGGCGCTCGATGTCAGAGTGGCACTCGATGCATAGGAGCCTACCAGCGCCGTCACGTGGTCTTGGGTGATGAGACGCAAGGCGGCGCTCTGCGCGACCGAGGGACTGCCCTGATCGTCCGAATAGATCGCCTTGATTTTCGCTCCACCGAGCCTGGGAAGGCCGGTGTCGGCCGCAAGGAGTGCGGGCTTCAGCTCCGGCGTCGGATCATTGATGATTTTTACGGCGAGCTCGATTGCATGCTTCAACGACAGACCTTGCGCGGCGGAATTGCCGGTGAGTGGCAGGATGCAACCGATCCGTACTGTCTCGGCGGCGCGGGCCACGGAGGGCAAAGCCATCAGTGCCGGTAAAGCCAGCGTGCCACGCCGTGTGATTCCCATATTTTCCCCCGGTGCGCAGTTCTCAGAAAGTGGTCGCAGAGGCGTATTCCAGGGGCACCATCGGAGCAAGAGCTTGAGCGAGGTTCCGGTGGGAGTGGAGTTCCGCCGGAGCGGAGCGAGTCCTGCCGGGCGTTTGCAGAGCGGCGCTCCGGCTTGAGCCGATCTGGATCGTAATGACTGCGCGAGGGCTGACGATGAGGCAGCGTGGACGCCTGGGAATGTGCAGTTTTGGAATCTGTGTCTAGATTCGTGTCTCCTGCAGTGGCTTCTCCGAGAGCGGCGTCTGGTCGGGTGAGGCTCGCGGCGGCAACAGGGCGAGATGGCTGCCGGCCTCGGCGAGACCCTGTCCGGCCGCGCGCTCGAGCCAGCGGCGCGCCTCCACCGGGTCGCGCACGCCGGCGGTGCCGTTCAGGAAATAGCGGCCGTGCATGAGTTGCGCCTGCCCGTGCCCGCGCTCCGCGGCGGCACGGTACCAGCGCGCCGCCCGAGTCCGGTCAGGCGCAATGTCGTGACCGCCGCCGAGCAGCGCGCCGACCGCGAACATGGCACCGACATGGCCGCGCCGCGCGGCCTTCCGGTACAGCCGCAGTGCCTCCTTGTGGTCGCGCGGCCCGCCCTGAGCGTTGACGAACATCTCGGCCAGCGCGACCTCGGCCTCGACGAGACCGGCCTCGGCCGCGCGCGCGATCCACGAGCGACCCGCCGCGGCATCGGCCTCGACCCCGCGCCCCTCGATCAACATCCGCCCGTACCAGTACTGGGCGTTCACCACCCCGTCCGCGGCGCGGCGCATCCACGCGAGTGCGGCACGTTCATCCCGTTCGACGCCGAGCCCTTCGGCCAGGCAGACCCCGAAATTGAAGGCGGCGACCAGATCTCCCGAATTGGCTGCTGCTTCGAACCATTCCCGCGCCCGCGTGACGTCATCAGAATCGCCGGCGCCCTCAAGGAGAGCGTT
>JBOHMN010000009.1:0-1839 GCA_050730175.1 Acetobacteraceae bacterium
CCCGCAAGCTGCATCGCCGCCATGATGTGCATCGAAACCCCTGTCGCCCCGACCGGGTGGCCCTTGGCCTTGAGGCCGCCCGAGCGGTTGACGGGAAGCCGCCCGTCCGGCGCGGTCCAGCCCTCGAACACCGCGCGCGCACCCTGGCCGGGCGGCGTGAGGCCCATCGCCTCGTATTCAATCAACTCGGCAATCGTGAAGCAGTCATGCGTCTCGACGAACGACAGATCGCCGAGCGCGATATCCGCATCCGTCAGCGCGTGGGCCCAGGCGATCTCGGCCGCCTCGAAGCGGGTCGCATCGCGCCGCGAAAGCGGCAGGAGATCATTGACGTGAACCGCCGCGCGGAAGCGGATGGCGCGCGAGGTGCTGAGGGTACGGGCGGTCTCCGCCTCGGCGAGGACGAGTGCCGCGGCGCCGTCGCTCACCAGCGAACAGTCGGTGCGCCGGAGCGGCGCCACGACGATCGGATTCTTCTCGGAGACCGTGCGGCAGAATTCATAACCGAGATCGCGCCGCATCTGCGCATAAGGGTTGTCGACGCCGTTCTTGTGATTCTTGGCAGCGATCGCCGCTAACGCATCGGACTGGTCTCCGTAGCGCTGGAAGTAGGACTGCGCGATACGCGCAAAAATGCCTGCAAAGCCGCCCGGCACGTCATCCTCCTCCCGACGATAGCAGGCGGCAAGCAGATGATCGGCGATTTCCGGCGGGGTTGACGACGTCATCTTCTCGACGCCGATGACGAGCGCGAAGCGGCCGCGGCCACCGACGATGAAATCCCGCCCACCATGCACCGCGGCCGAGCCCGAGGCGCAAGCGTTCTCGTAAGCAGTGGACGGCTTGAAGCGAAGCTCTGGCACTGCGTTCATCGGCAGCGAAGAGGGAAAGCACTGGCGGCTGAATCCGGCATTGAAGGTGCCGACGAAGACACCATCAACCTCTGCCGGCGCGATCCCGGCATCGGCAATCGCCGCCCCTGCGACCCGGGCAATCAGGCTTTCGACGTCAGGATCCTCGAGCTTGCCGAATGGGCTGTGCGCCCAGCCGATGATGCAGGGTTCATTCATCACGCAATCTCCCTCTCCGCACGCCATTAATTGGGGTCGCCATCCTGCCACAAAAAGCCTGGGGTAGAACCGCTGCAGACCCGGGGTGCGTCAGGTGGGGGCGTAGGCGCGCATGAAGGTGTCCACCGCGGCGGCGGCGGTAGCCTCAATCTCGGCCGCCGTCGGTTTCGGATCGATGCCGAGCAGCGCGCGCATTGGCAGGTCCGTCCTGAGCAGGCCCGTGAACTGCTCGGCGGGGAGTTCCGGGTCCGCCCGGCGGAGCCGGCCTCGGGCCATCGCTGTTCGAGCCAGGCCGCAAGGTTGCGCCGCCCGCGGGCGGGACCGCGCTCATAGAAGGCGTGGCCGAGTTCGGGAAAGGGCGCGGACTCGGCTATCACCAACCGATAGACCGCCAGCGACTGCTCCTCGAGCATGAGACGGAGCGCTTGCCCGGCCAGCGTCGCGAGCGTCTCCCGCACGTCCGCTGCGTTGTCCGAAAGGGTTGGCGAGCCGGGGCCGGAGCGCGTGCACGCCTCACCGACGAGACTGGCGAACAGCCGCTCCTTCGAGGCGAAATAGGCGTAGAGGGTGGCCTTGGAGACGCCGGCGGCACGGGCGATCGCATCCATCGAGACCTCGGCATAGCCCTGGGCCATGAAGAGACGGGTGGCCGCGTCCGCGATGTTTCGCTGCTTCGCCGTTTGTTCGCTCCGATCCAGTGCGGCGTCCGCGTGAGCCGTGGCCGAGGCCAAACTATCCCGTTCAGTTTTGCCAAGCTCAGAAACATGAC
>JBOHMN010000010.1:0-41035 GCA_050730175.1 Acetobacteraceae bacterium
GTGTCCTACCCCTTACGGTTGCTGCCCTCGGCGACAACCGTAAGGGGACCAGCAGGCCACTGCAATCAAAGGGCTAGTGTGCCGAAAGGAGGCTCGATTCGAGCGATACAAGCGTCAGAGTCGGCACACTAGCGGATCCGGCGGCCGGCAACGTGTCGTCCGCCCCGACCGCGCAGAGCCGGCGGCTCAGAAACCGCGATCGCCGCATTCCTGAGGGAATCAAGCCACGCGGCGTGGCCCGGGCGGCGCCCGGCAGCCATCGAGAAAAAGTGCCACGGCAGCCTGCACCCAGAGCTTCGCATCGGCCTCCGCGGCCGTCTTCTGCCCGAGCATCGCGCCGCGCAGCCGCGCATGCAGAATCATGCCAACCAGGAACTCGGCCGCCACCTCCGCGTCCGCAACAAAGAGCGTGCCCGCCGCAGCCTCGCGTGAAAGCAACGCCGCAAGCGCGCGCCTGGCTCCGGTGCTGGCGAACTCCGCAACCAGCCGTGCCAGCTCCGGAAAGCGATGGACTTCGCCCATCATCACCCGATAAAGCGCCAGCACATCCGCCTCGCCGGCCTCCATAAGCAGTCGGAGGCCGAAGCTCCGCAGCCGCTCATCGACGGTCTCGCCCAGCGTTGCCTCGGCAAGCCAGCCGCGATGGCGATCGACGAGCCGCCGCGTTACGGCGGCAAACAACCCCGCCTTGTCGCCGAATTTCGCATAAATAGTCCGCTTGGTCGCGCCGACATTCTGCGCCACCTGTTCAACCGTCGTCGCCCCATAACCCTGGGCCAGAAACAATGGTTCTGCTGCGTCGAGCAGCAGTTCCGGCAAGTTCCTCGCCACCTCCGATGACGGCCGCCCGCTGCGTCGGCGCAGCGTTGCCTTGGAATGCGCATTCATCGACGACATCGTGAAAAGCCGTATCTGGAACCCCGGTGGAAATGACACCGACCAGTATTATATGCTGGCGACGCCGGGTTGAGAAGCAGGCTCGCCTGGCGCCTTTATGCAAGGTCGTGGAGCAGCCGGACGATGCCTACGGGCAAGGGGTGGAAACCGGCGAAGAGAGCGCTGCTCGGCCGCGGCCCCATTGTCTCCCTGGTTGCTGCCGCTCTGCTTCTCCTCTCGTCTCCGCTCCACGCTGCTCCGCATCGGCCACCGCCCGCTGTGATCGTGGCACCCGTCACTGTGCAGGACCTTGCACCCGCATCGAGCTTCATCGGCCGCGTTGTTGCGATCCAGTCGGTACAGGTGGTGCCGCGCGTGACTGCATTCATCGAAGGCGTGCCGGTGCAGCAGGGCAGCGACGTCAAGAGAGGCCAGGTACTGTTCAAGTTGCAGAAGGCGCAGTACGCGGCGTCCTTGCAGGGCGCGGAGGCGCAACTGGCCGCGGCCCGAGCCGCGGCCGAACAAGCGGAGCTCGCCTACCAGCGGGCCAGCCGGCTCAATCGCACTGGCTTTGAAGCCCAGGCAAGCCTGGATCAGGCGACCGCCAAACGCGACCAGGACAAGGCAAACGTCCTCGCGGCCGAGGCGAACGTGTCCCAGGCCGCGCTCGATCTCAGCTACTGCACGATTACGGCGCCCATTTCCGGGCGGATCGGTGCCGTCACCCTGACCAAGGGCAATCTTGTGACACCCGGCTCCAAGCCGCTCGCCACGATCAACCAGCTCAACCCAATTCGCGTCGTCTTTTCCGTAAGCGAACGTACGGTGCTCAGCGAGCAGCAGAAGACCGGCAAGTCAGCCGGTCAGATCGCTGCGGGCCTCCTGGTCGGCCTTAGTTTGCCCGATGGCGCGAAATATCCAGAAACGGGGCGCATCGCATTTCTTGACAATGCCGTCGATCCGTCCACCGGAACCGTGAGCGTCTACACAGATTTTCCCAATCCGCAGGAGCTGCTGCTACCCGGCGCGTACGTCACCGTGCAGGTTCGCTCCGCCACGCCCGAGCCGCGGCTTCTTGTCCCGGTTGAGGCGGTGCAAACAGATGCCACCGGAAACTACGTCGTCGTCGTCGGCGCCCGCAACGTCGTCAAGCAGCAACCGGTAACGCTGGGAGCGCAGATCGGCCAGAAGTACATCGTCGAAAAGGGGCTGACGGGCGGTGAACGGGTGATCATCGCCGGGCTGCAGAAGGTGCGCCCGGGCGAGGGGGTCAACGCTATGCCGGCGCAGGCTTCGCAACCGGGCTTACCGGCCGCGGCAATCGACCCCGGAACGGCCCACCAGGGCGGTTGAGCCGTGCTTTCCGGCTTCTTCATCCATCGGCCGATATTCGCCCTCGTCATCGCGATCGTGATCACGCTGCTCGGGCTGCTCGCGTTCTCCGTGATCCCGGTTGCCCAATATCCGAACATCACGCCGCCCGTCGTCACCGTTTCCGCGAGTTACCCCGGTGCCAGCGCCGAGACGATCGCAGCAACCGTCGGCCAGCCGCTCGAGGAGCAGATCAACGGAGTTCCCGGCATGATCTACATGAAGGGGACGAGCTCGAGCTCCGGCAGCTACCGCCTGCACATCACCTTCGCGATCGGCACCAACCCCAACATCGACCAGGTCAACGTTGAGAACCGGGTGCAGCTCGCCAACGCCCAGTTGCCCACCGAGGTGCAGCAGGAAGGATTGACGATTCGGAGCTCGTCGAGTGACTTCGTCCTCGCCGTCAACCTCTATTCGCCGGACAACAAATACAACCAGCTCTTCATCTCCAATTACGCCTACATGCATCTCCAACAACTTATTGCGCGCATCCCCGGCGTTGCCGACACGGAGCTCTTTGGCCAGCGCCAGTATGCGATGCGCATCTGGCTCAATCCGGTCCGCATGACCGCGCTCGGGGTCACGGCAAGTGACGTGATCGAAGCCATCCAGGCAGAAAACATCCAGGTCGCGGCCGGGCAAATCGGCGAACCGCCGGTTCGGAGCGACCAGCAGCAACAGCTCACCGTACTGGCAACCGGCCGGCTGAGCAGCGTCGCACAGTTCAAGAACATCATCATCCGCACCAACGCCAATGGCGGGGTGATCCAGGTCGGCGATGTTGCCAAGGTCGCGTTGGCCGCCCAGCAGTACGCCTCGACCTCAGCACTCGACAATCGGCCCTCCGCAACGCTCGCCGTATTCCAGTCGCCAAGTGCCAATGCGCTGGGCGTCTCGCGCGTCATCCGGAGCCAGATGCGCACGATCGCAGCGAGCTTTCCGCCCGGGCTCAGCTATACGATCGTCTATGACGCGACCAACTTCGTGCGCGCCGACATCGCCGAAATCCTGCGCACCCTGGCGATCACGCTCGCTCTCGTCATTGGCGTCGTCTACCTCTTCCTCCAGGACTGGCGGGCCACGCTCATCCCGACCATCGCCATTCCGGTTTCCCTGATCGGCGTGTTCGCGGTCCTCTACATTTTCGGCTTTTCCGCGAACACCGTCGATCTTTTCGCGATCGTGCTTGCGATCACGCTGGTCGTCGATGATGCCATCGTCGTGGTCGAAAACGCCCGCCGCCACCTCGAGGAAAATCCCGAGCGCCCGGTGGCGGAGGCGACCGCCGAGGCGATGCGCGAGATCACCGGCCCGGTGATCGCAACCACGTTGGTCCTGGTCGCCGTCTTTGCTCCGGTCGGCTTCATTTCCGGCGTCACCGGCGAACTCTACCGGCAGTTTGCCGTCACCATCTCGGTCTCGGTAGTGATCTCGGCAATCAATGCGTTGACACTGAGCCCGGCGCTCTGCGCGCTGATCCTCCGCCCGCCGCGGCGGACCCGCTTTGTCGGCTTCCGTGCCTTCAATTCCGGCTTCAGTCTGGCGCGCAACGGCTATGGCCGTACTGTGCGCTTCCTCTCGCGCTGGCTGCTGCTCGCCCTCCTCGGCGTTGCCTTGAGCTTCGCGGCTGCCTACGTCGTCTTCGAGCACACGCCCTCGGCATTCCTCCCCGCCGAGGATCAGGGATATTTCTTCGTCAACGTCCAGATGCCGAATGGCGCATCGCTCGGACGGACCGAGCGGATGCTGGGCGCGGTCGCCGAGAAGCTGCGCGACACGCCCGGCGTTGCCCATACGATCGAGATCGGCGGCTACAGCCTGATATCCGGAGCCCAGCAACCGAATGCCGGCAGCGTGATCGTCATCATGCGGCCGTGGGCGGAACGCACTGCATCGGAATCGGTCGCCGCCATCATCAGGCGGCTCAGGCCGGAATTTGCCGCCATGCCAGCCGCTGAGATCGCCCCCTTCGCGCCGCCCTCGATCCATGGGCTCGGCAATACCGGCGGCGTCAACTTCGTGCTCGAGGCGCGCGCCGGACAATCGACCGAGAACCTGGCCGCGGTCGCGCGGGAACTTGTCTTTGCCGCCAACCAGAGCCCGGATCTCGCAGGCGTGTTCACGAGCTTCTCCGCGAACGTCCCGCAAGTCATGGTGCATGTCGATACCGCACGTGCAGCGCTGATGCACGTCACCCCGGCGGCGATCTACCGGACTCTGCAGGCCAATCTCGGCGGCACATTCGTCAACGACTTCAACTACCAGAACTTCGTGTTCCAGGTGGTGGTTCAGGCGCAGGCGCAGTTTCGCGACAAGGTCAGCAATATCGGGGAGCTCTATGTGCGCAGCACAACCGGCGCGATGGTGCCGCTGCAGAGCCTGGTGACGCTGACGACGATCCAGGGTGCCGACGCCCTGAACAGCTACAATCTTTACCCGGCCGTTCTCATCAACGGTGCCGCCGCGCCCGGCAAAAGCTCGGGGCAGGCAATTGCCGCGATGCAGGCGCTCGCGCATCGACACTTGCCGGCCGGCTACGGTTACAACTGGACCGCCACTTCGTATCAGGAGCTGCAATCGGCGGGGCAGGAGGCGTCCGCATTCATTTTCGCCGTGGTTTTCTCCTACCTCTTTCTTGCCGCCTTGTATGAGAGCTGGACACTGCCGCTTTCGGTCATACTTCCGGTGGCCTTCGCACTTCTGGGCGGTCTTGTCGCGCTCGGGGTACGCAGCTGGGCGCTCGATGTGTATGGGCAGATCGGCCTCGTGCTGTTGATCGGGCTCGCCGCAAAGAATGCTATCCTGATCGTCGAATTCGCCAAGGATCGATACGAACGCGGCAGGACCACGCTGCTCAGGGCCGCCGAAGAAGGCGCACGCACCCGCTACCGGCCGGTGATGATGACCGCGCTTGCGTTCATCATCGGCGTCATCCCGCTCGTGCTGGCAACCGGCGCCGGTGCCGGCGCCCGGGAGTCGATTGGCACGGCCGTCTTCGGCGGCATGGTGTTCGCGAGCTTCATAGGCGTGCTGTTCGTCCCGCCATTATTCGTCGCCTTCGAGACGTTGGCCGAAAGGGTCAGCCGGCGGCTCCGTCACCGCGCGCATCATCCCGCCGAGTAGCTCGCCGCGGGGTTGGCCGCCCTCATGACCTTCGGTGCGCTTGCCCGGTGCACAAGGAAGAGGTCCACGGGCCCGCGGCCCGCGCCCACGAACAGAGGAAGGCCACCCCTAACCTTCTTGATGGCGCAGCCATCCGGCCCCACCATCTGCCGATGAACATCATCGGAGGTCACCCATGCGGGGGCTCCTTTGCCTGACAGCGGCGGCACTGCTGGCAAGCGGAGTCGCGGCGCACGCTGCCGGCACGAACACCATGGCTCCGCAGGCAGCGGCGCAAATCCTCAATCGGGCACTGCGCAGCTACGGCACGTTCCAGGTTCTCCACACCGCTCCAGGCCCGGCCGGAATGACGGCCGCGCTGGTCAGCTCCGGCAAGCACGAGGCGATCGTCTGGATCGTGGGCAACGGCCAGGCCGTGCTGCTCGGCCGTATCGTGGGACCCGACGGCCAGGACCTCTCACGCGAGGCAGCGGTCACCATGGGGGTCGTGCCAAAAGCGCTATCTCCCGCGGAGATCGCGGCGGAGCTCGCCACCCACAAGACCTTCCTGGTCGGCGACCACGGCCCGGAGCTCACGGCGTTCATGGATCCGAACTGCATATGGTGCCACAAGCTCTATGAAGACGCGCAACCCGTGATCGCAGCAGGCAAGCTTCGCCTCAGGGTCGTGCTCGTCGGCATCATCAAACCATCGAGCGCCGCAAAAGCGGTGACCATCCTCGCCGCCAAGGATCCGGCGCGCGCGCTCGCTCTCGACGAGCTGCACTTCGATGAAGCCGCCGAAAGCGGCGGAATCGCGCCCGCCAAAACCATTCCACCGGAACTCGGCGCAGCCATTCGTGCCAATACCGAGCTCTTGCAAAAGACCGGCGAGGCCGCGACGCCGACGTTGCTGCTCCAGAACCGGGCGGGCGAGTGGAAGCTCATGCATGGTTTACCACAGGGCGGACTCAAAGCGATCATGGCGGAAATGGCGACAGGAAAGACGGCCGCCGCAAAAGGTACGGCAGGCCAGGCAACGCCGGCTGCCAAATGAAGCTGCCGCCGGCACCTTGGCGTCCCGCAGAACGATGCGCTCTCGCACCTGATCGGCATCGCCCTCGACCGTCTCGCCCGGCTGATCGAAGGCGAAAAACGCTCTTCCTCCAGCAGCTTTTCGAGCAAGGCATGCAATCGGTGCGCGCCCGTTTTCTCTACCCGCCCGCTGCCATCGACCGTGAGCCTGGCGAGCCGCGCCCCCGGCAGGCGACCCGAGCCCGACTGTTGCCCGCTCGTATGCAGCAATACTTCGTTCAAACGCGGCGAGGGAATCGATCATCGCCAGCCAACCTCGCAGGCGGCGACAGCAGCACCTCCAGGCGGTCCACGACCCGGTCCCAGGTAAAGCTAGCCTCTACAAACGATCGGGCCTGACCCCCGATCGCTGCCAAGCGCACCGGATCGGCCCAGGCAGCAATGATCCTGTCAGCGAGGCCGCCCGGGTCCTCCATCGCGACGTGGAAGCCCGTCCGGCCCTCGGTTACGTTCTCGCCCAGAGCCCACCGCCCCGTCACGATTGCAGGAATGCCGTGGCTCATCGCCTCCAGCGGCGCAATGCCGAAGGGCTCGTATCGAGAGGGCAGCGCAAAGAGGGACGATTGGCGGAACAAACCCGCGAGCTTTTCTCTCTGACCCGCTATCGCCCGGCTCAGGAAGCCGTAGACGTGAACGCCCGGATCGCTCAGGAATTCGCTTGGAATCGATCCCGGCCCGACAATGTGCAGCACCGCGTCCGGAAAATGCCGGCGGACGATGCGGAAAGCCTGGCAGAGCGCATCTCCGCCTTTGCGTACGAATTCCTTGCCGATGAAGAGGATCTCTCTGCTGTTGTAATCTTTCCCCAGGACGGCCGACTGCGGGGGCAACGGAAAATTGACGCCGCATCCGAGAACCTTGACCCGCTCCGCCGGGATGCCGTAGAGATCGATGAAAGAACGCCTGAGATATTCACTCGTCGTCAGGACGAGTTCGGCTGACTCCGCTACGCGCTTCTCGAATTCAAAGCATTGGCGCGAAAGACGCCGGTCCTCAGCCAGCGCCGGCGGCGCAAAGCCGCTGCGCAGATATTCCTCATGATTACCGTCCTGGTAGGTGAAGACCCGGGCGCCTGCACCGTAGACACGCTTCGCGTTGACATAGGCGCCGAGTTGCATGATCGGATAGCGCTTGTCCTGTTCCGCTATCCGGCCCTGGAGGGCCCGTTCCAGCGCACTGCGGTAAACCACGCTCGAATAGATACGACCCTTCCAGACCTCGCGGTTTCGGTGAAACCGTGTGACCGCCAGCGCGAGAAAGTGCCTTCTCGCTACGTCAACGCCAAAGGCGCGCTCGAGCATTCCTCTGCGCTGGCATGCCAGGAAGAATTCGCGGGAGATGCCTGACCACGATGTCGGATCGAACGGGTCGCTGCCCATCAGGCCGCCCGATATCAGCCCGACGATCCTAAATGCCTCCTCGGCTCGCTGACCGTTTTCCATGTCCGATATCGACCTTTTGTCTGATATCGACCTTGTGCAAGCAGGTGCGCTGCGGTCGCCTTGTTCTTGAGACGCAATAAACCAGCTCTCCGAAGCTTCCTCGGCTTATGCCATGTCTGCTTCGGCGCGACCACCCACGTTCTGCGAGCAACTCGTGCCGCAAACTCCTTGCCGATTGGAAATCACGTTTCCGAGAGAAGAGCGTGGTGCCGGATGGAGCGCCAACTGCACACCTGATCGGGCTATCGAGCGGCGGCAGCACGACGCTTCGGATGCGGACAGGCAAATGCCTGCCACCCGCCCATATCGCCAAATGGTTGATGCCGGATCAGCGAAACCATGGACGCTTTTATCTGAACCGCGGCCAGCTTCGACGTGAGTCGCGCAAGCTCGCGCGGCAGATAGAGCGGGAGCACGTAACGACGGCCACGAGCGGCGAAGCAACGGCACATGCGACACGGAGGGATCGACCAGACCACCATTCGCACAAGTGACGACGCCTGGGGTGTCCGACCCAGGAACCGCCCCCCGAGAAGGACCCGAACGCTCGGCGTTCCGAAGGGGATGAGCACCGACGCGTTGCACACCACGTGCCCGAGCCTCGCGCCGGCCGCCTTGGAAGCCCTCGCCGCACCATCGTTCCGGTGCGCGATGAGCCGGAGCCGATCGAGAGCGAGGCCGAGCGGGACCGGCACGCCACGACGCCTTGAGCCGCGGGGAAAGTGCCAGCGCGGAAGCTACGCTCCGGGTTCGCGGGAGCCTGTTCCGCTAACAATACGACATGGTAAGCTGTCGATTCTCGTTCTGCCGACGCTCGGATTTGAACCGAGGACCTACTGATTACGAATCAGTTGCTCTACCGCTGAGCTACGTCGGCACACCGGAAAGCTCGCTATACCGCCTGTTCCATCGGCTCGCAATCGGCTGGCCGCCGCGCTGTCACCGGCGGCTTGCGGATCGCCCCGATCAGCGCCCTGACCTCGGCCCGGGCTGCGACGTGACTCATGCCGAGCGAAATGCCGATCCCGACATCGCGCACATCCATCAACGTCAAGCCTTGCAGGAACAGCTCGCGGAAGATCACGCGTTCCCCGAAACCCTTCACCGTGCGAAAGCCGATCCGCTTGGCCAGAATCTCGAGCGTCGTGCCGACATCACGCTTGTTCCGCTGGGCGGCCGCACCGAGCCGGTTACGCATGACGATCCAGTCGATCCGCCCGCGATCACGCGCGAAGCGTGCCTTGCGCGCCTGCCACACCATCTCGCTGTAGATGCTCGGCTGGACCACGTCATGATTGTCGGGGTCGACCTTCGCCAGCATGGCAAAATCGACGAAACTGTCGTTGATCGGCGTGATCAGCGTGTCGGCGTGCGCATGACCAAGCCTGCTCAAATATGTATCCGCTCCGGGACAATCGATGATGACGATCTCGCACGCGCGGGAAAGTTCGGCAAGCGTGCGAAAAACGATCGCGCTCCTCCGCCTCCGCGGAAGCCCTGCTGTCGGCCTCGCTCGGCAGGACCGTAGCGATTTTCGGCGGCGCCAACGCCACTCCCCTGGTCGCCACGAACGCCGCGGCGCAGCCGGAAAGCGTCGCCTGCCGTGCATCGAGGTCGACGGCACCGACCCGGTAGCCGTCCCGGAGAAGACCGACAATCAGATGCATCGCGGTCGTCGACTTGCCCGACCCGCCCTTCTCGTTGCCGAGCACGATCGGGCTGGCCCGCTGCTCGAGGCTGACGCTGGACAACCCGCTCCGCCCCTGGTCTGTTCCTCCGGCCCTTGTGCCAGCCCCTGTAGCTTCAGCGGCCGGTCAGAATCCGAGCCACCAGCTCTCTCACCGTCGGGATATAGCCATTCGAGTAAAACGGGTCCGATGCAAAACGGAACGCATTGGACCCGCTAAACATCAGATTTCGCTCGACCATATCCGGTGAATCGGAATGATGCGCGATCGCCTGCAGCGTCTTCTGGATGCAGAAGCTGCGCGGATCGGCCTTCTTGCCCGTGCTGTAGTTCGGGCCTTTGTCGCTCCAGTTCGAGAACCGACACGCGCTCAGACAGCCCATGCACGCCACCTGGTCGACGCGAATTTCCGCGGCCTTCTCCGGTGTCACGAAGACCAGCGTCGAATCGGGCGTGCGCATGGCTTCCGTGAAACCCTGCTGCTCCCAGACCGCCACCCGCTCGAGGTCGGCATGCGTGAGATAGACGGGTCGCTTCCGCGGACCGACACCGTAGACCGCGACATGCTCGCCGATTGTCTCGCTCGTATAGGCAACCTGGCGCTCGGAACGCTCCTTCAGCTCATTCAGGAAATCGTTCTTCACCGCCGAGGAATAGAATCCGGTCGGGCTGAAGTTGTTGAGAAGGACATCTCCCTCCTTCAGCGTCAGCAGTCTCTGCTTCCATGCGTCGCCGATCGGACTCTCTCGCGTGAGCAGTGGGCGCGTGCCGAACTGGAAAGCGATCGGGCCGAGGTCCGGATTATCAATCCAGTCCTCCCACTCATCGAGCCACCAGACGCCGCCCGCCATGATGATCGGCGTCTCTGCCAAACCGAACTCGCGCATCAGCTTGCGCAACGCGAGCACACGGGGGAACGGTGCCTCCGGTTTCTTCGGATCCTCGCTGTTGGAAAGACCGTTGTGCCCGCCGGCGAGCCACGGATCCTCATAAACGACGCCGCCGAGCAAATCCGAAACCTTATGGTAGGCACGCTTCCAAAGCGCATTGAACGCCCGCGCCGAGGAAATGATCGGATAGTAATAGACGCCGAAACGAGCCGCGAGCTCGGCCAGCCTGTAGGGCATCCCGGCACCGCATGTGATGCCATTGATCAACCCCCTGGCCCCCTCGAGCACCCCCGACATCACCCGCTCCGAACCTGCCATCTCCCAGAGGATATTGGTGTGGATGCGCCCGAGGTTGCCGGCCAGCTCCCGCGCCCGCCGCGCCTGCGCGATGCCGCCTGCGATCGCATAACGAATCAACTCTTCGTGCCGCTCGCGCCGGGTCCGGCCACGATAGGTCTGCGGCACGATCCGCCCGGCCTCATCATAGCTGTCGGCATTGACGGAACTGAATGTGCCGATCCCCCCGGCTGCCGCCCAGTGCCCGGAGGAGATCCCGTTCGAGATGGAAATGCCCTTACCGCCTTCGATCAGCGGCAGCGCCTCCACGCCCCCAATCCGCAAGGCATTGAGTGCCTTCATCGCCTCCTCTGAACCGACGTTGCTTGGCCGGCCCCTTCTCTCACACAGGAAAGTCTATCAGAAATGAACGGATCCTGCGAGCACCGCTGCGTTTATCCCCCGTTTTCGCGAACACCGGCACGGACCGCGCGCCGGTACCCCCAAACTGGTCACTACCCGCCTCGGTAATTCACAATTTATTGACGCCCATCTGCGGATTCGCTCGTTCCCGTCAGAGGCGCCATCGGAATAGACTCGCAACGCGACCGCCAATCGTCGGTGCGTGCCTCCCGATTCGAGTGGCCTGCCCCCGTCGGTTGTTGCTCTCGGACACAACCGGAAGGGGATAAGCAGGCTACTGAAAACAAAGAACTGGTGTGTCGCGAGAAGGCCCCACTCGTGAGATAGGAGCGTCGGAATCGGCGCACTAGCCAGCCGCCGCTTCGTCATGGGAATGGTGCTCATGCCGTTCCCGGCCACCTTTCGGCCCGACTTTGTCGGTGACGTCTTCACCGCTCGCCTGGTCGACCACCCGCATCGACAGCTTCACCTTGCCGCGCTCATCGAAGCCGATCACCTTCACTTTCACCGCGTCTCCCACGTTGACGACGTCGGTCGTCCTGCCGACACGGCCCTGGGCAAGTTCGCTGATGTGCACCAGGCCATCACGGCTGCCGAGGAAATTGACGAAGGCACCGAAATCGGCTGTCTTCACCACTTTCCCGTTATAGATGACGCCAAGCTCGGGTTCGGCAACGATACCGCGAATCCAGTCGATCGCCGCCTGCGCCTGCTTCTGGTCGGTCGCCGCAATCTTGATCGTCCCGTCGTCGTCGATATCGACCTTCGTTCCCGTCTGCTCGGTGATCTCGCGAATCACTTTGCCGCCGGTGCCGATGACTTCACGGATCTTCTCTTTCGGTACCGTAATCACCGTGATCCTGGGCGCCGTCGCCGCGACATCGCTGCGATGGCCGGTCAATGCCTTCGCCATCTCGCCCAGGATATAGAGGCGGCCTTCGCGCGCCTGCGCCAGCGCAATCCGCATGATCTCCGGCGTGATCGACGTGATCTTGATATCCATCTGCAGGCTGGTCACACCTTGCTCGGTGCCCGCCACCTTGAAATCCATGTCGCCGAGATGGTCCTCGTCGCCGATGATGTCGGAGAGCACGGCAAAGCCTTGCTCCTCCTTGATCAGCCCCATGGCGATGCCGGCCACCGGCCGCTGCAGCGGCACACCGGCATCCATCAATGCAAGTGATGAGCCGCACACGGTCGCCATCGACGAGCTGCCGTTGCTTTCGGTGATCTCGCTCACCACCCGCACCGTGTAAGGAAAGCTCTCCTTCTCAGGCAACAGCGGATGCAGCGCCCGCCAGGCAAGCTTGCCGTGGCCGATTTCGCGCCGTCCCGGGCTGCCCATCCTCCCGGTTTCGCCGACCGAGTAGGGCGGAAAATTGTAGTGCAGCATGAAACGCTCACGATAGTCGCCATCCAGCGCATCGACCATCTGCTCGTCCTGGCCGGTGCCGAGCGTCGCGACGCATAGCGCCTGCGTCTCGCCGCGCGTGAAGAGGGCACTACCATGCGTGCGCGGAAGCACGCCGACCTCGGCGAGGATCGGCCGGATCGTTTTCGTGTCGCGCCCGTCGATCCTGATGCCCGTCTCGAGAATCCCACCACGCACGATCGCGGCTTCCAACGCTTCGAAATGCGGCACAAGGGCTGCTGCATCGACGCCTTCGGCTGCCAGGGCTGCGCTCGCCGCCGCGCGCGCTTGCGCGACCTTCGTCGCACGTACCTGCTTCACCTTCTCCCGATAGGCTTCCGTGAGCTCCGCGCGCGCCAGCGCCGCAACACGCTCGGCTAGCGCCTTCTCCGCCGCATCGGCCTCCGCAAGCAGCCAGGGTTCCTTCGCGGCATGCTCGGCAAAGTCGACGATCGCCTGGATCACCGGTTGGAACCCGGCATGGCCGAACATCACAGCCTCCAGCATCTTTTCCTCGGAGAGCTCCGCGGCCTCGCTCTCGACCATCAGGACACCCTGCGCGGTCCCGGCGACAACGAGATCAAGCGCCGAGCGTGCGCGCTCGGCAGCGGTCGGATTGAGCACGAGGCGATCCTCAACCAGCCCGACACGCGCCGCGCCCACCGGACCGAAAAACGGAATGCCGGAGAAGGTCAGTGCAGCGGAACTCGCGATCAGCGCCACGACATCTGGATCGTTCTCGAGGTCGTGGCTCAAGACGGTTGCGATCACCTGCACTTCATTGCGGAATCGATCAGGAAACAGCGGCCGGATCGGCCGGTCGATCAACCGGCTGACCAAGGTTTCCCGCTCGCTCGGCCGTCCCTCCCGTTTGAAGAACCCACCTGGAATTTTGCCTGCAGCAAAGGTTTTCTCCTGATAGTTCACCGTCAGCGGGAAGAAATCCTGCCCCGGGCGCGCGTTCTTCGCACCAACGGCAGTCGCGAGCACTACGGTATCGCCGTAGCGTGCCAGCACTGCCCCATCGGCCTGACGCGCGATCTTGCCGGTTTCCAGAACGAGCGTGCGGCCGCCCCAGTCCAACTCTTTGCGGAAATAATTGAACATCACTTTCGATCCTTCAGATCAGAGCATGCTCACGATGCGCAAGCACGCTCTCGTTTGTTTTCCTGGGCGAGCGCACGGCCGCCCCGTCCGGGCCCCGACGGAATCTCTTGACGATCCCCTTGGAGGGGTCCGGCTCTGACGCTTGCTGCCCACGAACCAATCCGGGCGCCGGACCACCCACTCGTTCTTCAGTGGCCTCATGGATGTTATTTGGTTTGCTTTCTCCGGCGGCAAACCAAACGGCCAGAGCATTGGCGCAATTCGCTCCAGAAGATTCGCGAGCGCCAGCAACCAGTCCCCCTCCTCCCACCCCGCTGCCGGGGTCGAGCGAACCAGCGCGATCCCCGGTCCGCCGCGGTCAGTCCATCCGGCGCCTTGTCCCCGGCCGCTTGCCTTCTGCGCTCGAGGCAGCCGCAATCCCGCTCTCTTCCCGCGTGCACGGCATGAGACCCGGCAAATATATGCCCGGACTCCGACGACGCCACACTCAGCGGCGGAGATTGAGCCGTCCGATCAGCGATTCGTAGCGTTTGGCGTCCTTTCCTTTCAGATAGTCGAGCAGCCGGCGCCGGCGCCCCACCAGGCTCAAAAGGCCGCGGCGGCTGTGGAAATCCTTGCCGTGCACCTTCAAGTGCTCGGTCAGGTTGGCAATCCGATCCGAAAGCAGGGCCACCTGCACTTCCGGACTGCCAGTATCAGTCGCTTTCGTCGCATACTCGGAGACCAGCGCCTGGCGGCGCTCAGCGGTGATCGACATCAGTTTCTCCTCTCTGCATCAGGAGTCGCTCCGGCTTGAGGAAGCCCTCACTGAGTCGGCCAAACCCAAGCACTTCGCCCTCTACGAGCACCTGTACCAGACCCCTGTCCGGATCGGCGTGCTCCGGGAGCCGCCCCATCAGCGGAACGAGGCTCAGCGCCTGGCCGCGCAGCAACGAAGCAGCCTCCCCTTCTGTCAGGGCCACCGCCGGGATGTCGGCCAGCGCGGTCATGATCGGAAGGAGGAGGTCAGGCGAAGCGGGGCTCCTATCCTCCCGCATGCAAATCTTGTCCAGCGGAATTGCCTGAGCGATCGTGAACGGGCCGACGCTCAGCCGTCTCAGGGCGGCGACATGGCCGAATGTGCCGAGGCGCCGCGCCAGATCGCGCGCCAGACTCCGCATATAGACGCCCTTGCCGGAGACCACTTCGAAGTCGGAGTGATCGGCGTCGGTGCAGCCGATCAGATCGAACTGAGCGACCCACGCCGGCCTTGCCTGAAGCACAGGAGGTTCGCCGCTTCGTGCCAGATCGTAGGCGCGCGCGCCGCCGATCTTGACGGCCGAGAACGTCGGCGGCACCTGCATGATCGCGCCGCGGAATTCGTCGAGCACACCGCGGATCTTCGCCTCGTCAGGCCTCACCTCGGAGACCGCGATCACCCTTCCGTCCGCGTCGTCGGTGTCGCGCGCATCCCCCCAGCGCAGGGTGAACCGGTAGCGCTTCGCGCCGTCCATCACGAAGGGCACCGTCTTGGTCGCCGCCCCGAAGGCGACCGGCAGCACGCCGGTGGCAAGCGGATCGAGCGTCCCGCCATGCCCCGCCTTGGCGGCGGCGAAGGCGCTTCTGACCCGGTTGACAACCGCAGCGCTCGTCATTCCGGCCGGCTTGTCGACCACCAGCCAGCCGTCGAGCCGTCGCCCCCGCCCGCGCCTCATGCGTCGTCAACAAGGTCCCTGGCAACGTCAGGCGAGCGCAGCACCGCTTCGATCCGGCTTGCGGCCTCGAGCGCCGCATCGGCGGCGAAGCTCAGCTCCGGCGCATAGCGGAGCGAAAGCGCCCTCCCGACCACGCCTCGCAGGAACGGAGCGGCCCGCTCGAGTGCCGGCATCAGTTCATCGATATCGCTCCGCCCGAGGCGCGCAACGAACGCCGTCGCATGCTTGAGATCGGCCGTGATGCGCACTTCGGTCACCGTGACGTGCGCCACTGCCAGGGCCGCATCACGAAACGCGCCGCGCACGAACATTTCGGCGAGAACACGGCGTATCTGTTCCGCGACGCGAAGCTGCCGCTGGGAGGTGCCACCCACCGTCATGCCGGAACGAGTTCGCTCTCGAAGCACTCGACGACGTCGCCCTCGCGGACATCTTGCCAGCCGGCAAAGGCAAGCCCGCATTCATAACCCTTGGCGACCTCACGGACATCGTCCTTGAAGCGCTTGAGCTGGGCAAGCTCCCCGGTGTGGATGACGATGCCGTCGCGCAGCAGCCTAACGCCCGTGCCGCGGCGCACCAGCCCGTCCGTCACCATGCAGCCGGCGACCTTGCCAATCTTGGTGATCTCGAAGACTTTGCGGACTTCCGCATAGCCCAGGAACCGCTCCCGCGCCTTCGGCGCAACCCGGCCCTTGACCAGCTTCTCGATGTCGTCGGCCAGCTCGTAGATGATGCTATAGTAGCGAATCTCGACGTCCTCTCGGCCAGCCAACGCGCGTGCCTGGGCCGTCGCGCGCACGTTGAAGCCGACCACCACGGCACTCGAGGCTTTGGCCAGCACGACGTCGCTTTCCGTGATCTGTCCGACCGCGGAGTGCAGCACGCGCACCTTCACCTCGTCGTTGCCGAGCTTCAGCACCGTCGCCTGAATCGCCTCGGCGCTGCCCTGCACGTCAGCCTTGATGACGCAGGCGACCTCTTTCTGCTCACCCGCGCTGATGCGCGCCAGCATCTGCTCGAGCGTTCCCCGCCCGGCGCCGTTCGACGTCGCCGCTTTTTCGCGCAGCCGTCGCTGGCGGAACTCCGCCACTTCGCGCGCCCGCGCCTCGTTCTCCACGGCGACCAGCGGTTCGCCAGCGACCGGCACGCCTGCCAACCCGTGGATCTCGACCGGCGTCGACGGCCCGGCTTCCGCGAGTGCGCGGTTCCGCTCGTCCAAGAGCGCCCGCACACGACCCCATTCGGCGCCCGCCACGACGATATCTCCCCGGTGCAAAGTTCCTTTCTGCACCAGCACCGTCGCGACCGGTCCGCGGCCGCGATCGAGCCGGCTTTCGATGACCGTGCCTTCGGCGGGTCGGCCCGGGTTCGCCTTCAGCTCCAGGATTTCGGCTTGCACCAGGATCGCCTCCAGCAGCCGATCCAGTCCGGTCCGCTGCAGTGCCGAGACTTCGACGTCCTGCGTTTCTCCGCCCATTTCCTCGACCACGACTTCGTGCTGAAGCAGTTCATTGCGCACCCGCTGCGGGTTGGCGCCGGGCTTGTCCATCTTGTTGATGGCAACAATGATCGGAGCGTGCGCCGCCTGCGCATGACGGATCGCTTCGACCGTCTGCGGCATCACCCCGTCATCGGCCGCGACCACCAAGACGACGATGTCGGTCACGCTCGCACCCCGCGCCCTGAGCGCGGTGAACGCCTCGTGCCCTGGCGTATCGATGAAGGTGACCCGCGCCCCGGAAGGCAGCACGACCTGGTAGGCGCCAATATGCTGGGTGATGCCACCCGCCTCGCCGCCGGCGACGTCGGTCGATCTGAGTGCGTCGAGCAGTGACGTCTTGCCGTGGTCGACGTGGCCCATCACGGTGACCACCGGCGGGCGCGTCGCCAACTCCGCTTCGGCATCGGCCCGGCCCTCCAGGCCGAGCTCCACGTCCGCCTCCGAGACCCGCTTGGCACGGTGGCCGAATTCCTGCACGACCAACTCGGCGGCATCGGCGTCCAATGTCTGCGTGATGGTAGCCATCACGCCGAGCTTCATCAGCCCCTTGATCACATCGCCCGTGCGTACCGCCATACGGCTGGCGAGCTCTTGCACGGTGATGCTCTCCGGCAGCACGACCTCGCGCACCACCTTTACCTGGTCCGAGCGCAGCAACTCGAGTTCGGCCTGCCGGCGCTCGCGTTCGCGCTGGCGCCTGACCGAGGCGAGGCTGCGCACACGCTCGTCCTCGCCCTCGATGGCCGCCTGCACGTCGATCTTGGCCCCGCGCCGCCGATCTTCCATGCTCTTCTTCGGCGCCGCGACCTGCGGCCTGCGCGGGGCAATCGCCGCGCCCGGCCGGCGCGCCGGCCGCGCCTCGTCTTCCTCGTCGCCGGGGCGGGTGGGTTTCAGCCGGAGCGTGCCACTCGGCTGCGCCCCTTCCGGCTCGGCCGCTGGCTTTCGCCGTGCCTCCTCAGGTCGCGCCGCGGCCGCTTCCGCGCCCCGTCGCATTTCTTCCGCCGCCTTGGCTTCCGCCTCGGCTTTGCGTTTGGCTTCCTCTTCGGCCGCCGCCCGCGCCGCTTCTTCGGCGGCCTTTTTCGCCTCTTCGTCGGCCTTGCGCCGCGCCTCCTCAGCCGCCGATAGGATCGAGATCGTCTCCGCCTCGCGCCGCTCGGCCTCCCGCCGCGCCTGCTCCCGCTGCTGTTCCGCCAGAGCCTTCTGCCGCGCCGCAAGCTCCGTTGCTGTCAGCGCCCGCGCCCCGCCCGTGCCCTTGCCGCCCGCCGCCCGCGACGGCAACCCAGCACCTCCGCCACCGCCCGGCTGGTGCGGCGTCGCTCCCGATCCGCCCGCGGGCGGCGATGGCGCACGCTTGCGGCGCACCTCGACCTGCACGACCTTCGACCGGCCGTGACTGAAACTCTGCCTGACCGAGCCGGCGTCAACCGTCCGCCCAACCTCAGGCCGCGCCGCCGGTCTGAGGCTCAGCCGCCCTTTCACGGGTTCCTGTTCACTGCCTTCTGTCATGCAACCGTCTGCCCCCGCCGAGCCTGCACCAAGCCATATCGCACCGCCGCCAGTCGTCCCGCAGTGACCCGCACCGCCTCAGATACCCGCCCGCGCCGCACAGCAACGGACCCAACCTCGCCGCCGAACACCGCATCGAGCACGGCGGAAGGCACGCACACGGGAAGTGACCCGTACGCTCCCTCAGCCAGCCCTGCCCCTGATACGCAGCCCCCTTCCGCTTCCAACCAGAGCCCCACGCAACACTGGGCCAGCCAGACGTGCGCCTGCTCCTGGCTCGCCGCGCGCCCTGCTCGGCGCGCCGCACTGAGCAGTTCGGTCAGCCGCTCCACCAGACCGGCCTCAAGCCGCGCTACAAGATCAACCGGAACCGCAACCGGTCCACCAGCGGCCCGCGCCAGCCGAGGAGATGCGCGGGCGGTTTCTATCACATCGCGCTCCGCGCTCAACCAGATTCCCCTGCCGGGCATCCGTTCTTTGAGATCGGCAACAAGGGCGCGCCGCGGCCCGACGACGAAACGCAGCATCCGCTCTTTCGCCTCCACCCTGCGCGTTACGGCGCAGCGCCTGAGCGAACGACGTCCTGCCGAACAACCCGATCCTGATGCACCCCGCTCAGCCGTGCTCCGTCTCCCCGTCCTCGAACCAGTGCGCCCGCGCCGCCATGATGGCCGCGTTCGCGCCCGCGACGTCGATCGCCTCCGGCCCGACAATCTCGATCAGCTCGTCGGACGCGAGGTCGCCGAGGTCGTCGAGCGTTTTGACACCCTTCTCGCCGAGCGCGACCAGCATGCCCGGCGTCAGTCCCTCGACTGCCGCCACTTCATCCGTCACGCCAAGCGCGCGGCGTTTCTCGGTGAGCTCGGCGTCACGGCCCACCCGATAGGCTTCGGCGCGGCGAATCAGCTCGCCGGCGATTTGCTCATCGAACCCCTCGATGGCCGCCAACTCCTCGAGCGGCGTAGCCGCCAGCTCCTCGACCGACCCGAAGCCCTCGGTGACGAGCAGCCCCGCAATTACGTCATCCACATCCAGCGCCTCGACAAACAAGCCGGTCCTGCGCCGGAACTCTTCCTGCCGTCGTTCGCTCTCCTCTGCCTCGGTCATGATATCAATGTCCCAGCGGGTCAGCTGGCTCGCCAGGCGGACATTCTGGCCACGCCGGCCGATCGCCAGCGACAGCTGGTCATCCGGCACCACCACTTCGACCCGCCCGGACTCTTCGTCCATCACCACCTTGGTCACCTCGGCCGGCGCCAGTGCATTGACAACGAACGTCGCCGCCTGCGGGCTCCAGGGAATGATATCGATTTTTTCCCCCTGCAACTCCGCGACGACCGCCTGCACACGCGTGCCGCGCATCCCGACGCAGGCACCGACCGGATCGATCGATGAATCGCGGCTGATCACCGCCATTTTCGCCCGCGAACCGGGATCCCGCGCGACCGCCTTGATTTCGATGATCCCGTCATAGATTTCCGGCACCTCCTGCGCGAACAGCTTGGCCAGGAACCCCGGATGCGTCCTTGAGAGAAACAATTGCGGCCCGCGCGGTTCGGAACGCACGTCGTAAATATAGGCGCGCACCCGATCTCCGTTGCGGAAGCTCTCGCGCGGGATCAGCTCATCGCGACGCAACAGCGCTTCGGCCCGCCCGAGATCGACCATCAGGTTGCCGTACCCGGTGCGCTTGACGATCCCGTTGACGACCTCGCCGACGCGATCCTTGTACTCCTCGTACTGGCGCTTGCGCTCGATGTCGCGCACGCCATGCACGATGACCTGCTTGGCGGTCTGCGCAGCGATCCGGCCGAAATCGATCGGCGGCAACGGATCAATGATATACTGGCCAAGCTTGATTTCGGGGCGGAACTTCTTCGCGATATGCAGCGGAATCTGCGTCTCTTCGTTGTCCACCGTCTCGACCACTTCGGTCCAGCGCGAAAGCCGCACATCACCGGTTTTGCGGTCGATCGTGGCGCGGATATCCTTCTCGTGCCCGTACTTGGCGCGTCCTGCCTTCTGGATCGCATTCTCGAGCGTGACGACCACCTCCTCGCGGTCGATTGACTTTTCCCGCGCGACGGCGTCGGCGACAAGCAGGATGTCGGGGCGGGCGATCGCAGTATCCATGACGAACCTCTCAGTTGCTTGCGCGCTCGGGCTCAGTTGCCCGTATCAGCGCCTCGGTCAGGACTAGCCGCGCCCGCCGGATCACGCCGAGCGGGACAGAAACCTCCGCACCGTCCGCCAGCCTGAGCCGCGCCCTCTCCGCATCGGCCCCCAGCACGTTGCCGCTCAAACGCTTCCGACCGGCAACCGGCTCTGTCAACTCAACGCGGGCCAGGTGGCCGGCAAAACGGTTCCAGTCCGCCGTCCGCACTAGCGGCCGATCGATCCCGGGCGAACTCACCTCGAGCGTCCACGACCCCGCCAGCGGATCGGCCACATCCAGCACCGCGCCGAGAGCGTGGCTGATCGCCTCGCAGTCGGAGACTCGCATCGTCCTGCCATCGGCAGGCTCGGCCATGATTTGCACGTTCACCACGCGCCCCGAGGCGACGGCAACCCTGACCAGCGCATAGCCCATCGCCGCGAGCCGAGGCGAAACCAACTCGGCAATGCGGTCTTCCAACGTCGGTTGCGGCGGTGCGCGATGGGCCAAAACAAAAAAGGCGGCCGGTAAAGGCCACCCCCCGTGACTCGGCGGAGCATGATTGGCGCCCACATAGCCCTGCCCTTCGCGAATTACAAGAGGCAAGATACCCATCTTCAGGGGAATCGAGTGGCCAGCTTGGCCGGTCGCAGGAATGACAGCCGCCAAGCGATTGGCGTGCCAGACCGCGTTACCCCGCCGCGCTCAGTCTCGCGTGCGGCCATCGGATCATCGCAAGAGCGGAGAACACGAGCTTGCCGGCATAGCGGCGCCCGGCGAGCAGCCGACCGACACCGTGGCACAAGACGGCCTCCCAGTCCGGCATCAACCGATGACGGGTGGCCCAGGCAAGACAATGGGCAGCAGAAGGCGCCCTCTTGCGGCGCGGGCCTGGCCTTGCGCAAACGCGCCTATTGCAATGCCCGGTCAGAGCTTTTCAGGTGCCGCTCTTCAACGATCTGCCAGCTTACCAGAGCGGGCGCTCCGATCACGATATCATCAGCCCGTCTCAGGAAACACGCCCCAATCGAGAGGTAGGCCGGGACGCCAAAAATGCTGCCGATCAGAACGTATCATACCTCCTGGACCCCGGGCCCTATCGGGACCAGCAACGCCACAGACAAAGCCGCGGACAGCAGGGCCTCGATGGCCATGCAGGGCAGGAGGCCAACGGTGGCTCCCAAAAATCTATAACAGATCCAAAGGGCCACACCGCCGCTCGTCCAGCCCACAAGATGCAGTCCGGCCGCACAGCCAATCCGACGGGCGGATGTGAAGATCCGGTTGAACTCGCGCTCGACCTCGACCGATTGCTTTTTGCCGCGCATCACCCAGCGTTGCGCAACCCGCTCGCTGATCATCTGGAACAGCCGAGCCGAATGTCGCTCCGTCCAGATCAACACCCCACCACCGAGCACCACGAGAGCAGCACCGATGACCGCCGGCACGAACATCGCCCCCTTCGGCCGATGTGCCAGAAGCAGCACGATCCCGAGCAGGAGAAACAGAATTTCTCCTAAGGACTCGGCGGCAAGATCGGCCAGGCTGGAGACGATCGAAGCGGTCGACGATACGCCTTCGATCGCGATGGCGCGGGCACCGAATACCAGTCCGCCGACCCCGGAGAACGGCAGGATTTTAGTCGCGCCATCACGCACCAACCGGCCCCAGACCAGGACCAGCCATCGGCCGCCCGGGTAAATGACGTACCAGGCCGTCACGAGTACGAGGAAGATCAGGAACTGCCAAGCGATCATGACCGCGAAGCCGCCCCAGCCCACTGCGATCAAGGCGCGCCAGATCTTGCCAGCCCCGAGCCAGACGACCAGGCCCGTACCCAGCGCAACCCCGCCAATGGCGATCAGGACGGCAATTTTCCTCAACGACCAAGCTCCGTCGTTTGTGGCTCCGCAATCGGCGGCGCCCCGGCTGCTGCCCCTCTCCCAAGGCGCTCCCAATCGAGCGCCGCCTACTCGGTTCCCGTGCGTCCATCCTCGATTGACTCACCCCCAAGTCCGCGTACGGCAGATGGTGCCCTAAGCGGTCGATCGCGAGACAGATCCATGGCAGCTCCATGGCAGCGCCGCGCGGGCCAACGTTTGTCGCAAATAGAGCCCCGCGCCCTCGCGCGCGTGGAGCGGGGCAGCAGAGGAGGGCCTTCCCGCCGCATCACCCGCGGCGAACGAGCCGCCAGTACAGCACTCCCCGCCCGCCGGCCAGCGCCTTTGCCTCGTAGCGTGTCGCCGGCCATCCTTGCGGGCGGACGCTCGCGGGCGCCGTGCAGGCAAAGAAATCCTGACAGCTCAGCACTTCTTCCACCCAGGCTTGGTGTGTCGGATCGTCCGTCGCAATCCGCCACTCGGCATCCGCGGCAAGGATGCGTGCCACCTCCGGCAGGAACAACGGATGCACGAAGCGCCGCCTCGCGTGTCGCGCCTTGGGCCAGGGGTCCGGAAACATCAGAAACAGCCGCCCAATCGAAGCGGCAGGCAAAGTCCGAATGAGGCAGCGCGCATCCCTGTCCCAAACCCTGAGATTGCCGGGCAGAACGGAGCTCTCGGCGCTGCCCTCGGGAACCAGCCGGGACAACAAGGAAGCGATACCATTCTCGAACACTTCGCAGGCAATCAGCCCGATCTCCGGATTCGCCTGGCAGATTGCAAGCGCATGTTCGCCGGCGCCGAAGCCGACCTCGAGCCAGACTTCAGCCGGGCGTGGGAGGAAGGCCTGCCAGGGCGTCGCTGTATCCGAGAGGTCCACGCGAAGCCCCGGCAGAACCTCGGCGAGCAGCCTTCGTTGCCGCGTGCTCGGCGGCCGGCTTCGGCTGCGCCCGTAAAGCCGGTCCGGCGGTGGCCTGAGACGCAATGTTGCCGGAAAGGGCAGCCTGTCCGTTGCCCTCTCAGTGCCCGAACGCCGCGCGCAGTTCGGGCACAAGGTCGGTCCGTTCCCAGGTGAAAAATCCGCGCGCCTCGTCCGGCTCCCGCCCGAAATGACCGAACGCAGAGGTCGGCGCGTAGATCGGCCGGTTCAAACGGAGGTGCTTCCGGATGCCGCGCGGAGAAAGGTCCATCAGCTCCCTGAGCACCTTCTCGAGCCGTAGCTCGTCCACATCCCGCCCCGTGCCATGCAGCTCGACATAGACCGAAAGCGGATGCGAAACGCCGATGGCATAGCTGATCTGCAAGGTGCAACGATCCGCCAGCCCGGCCGCGACGACATTCTTCGCCAGATAGCGGCATGCGTACGCGCCCGACCGATCGACCTTGCTCGGGTCCTTGCCGCTGAATGCTCCTCCGCCGTGCGGGGCGGCACCGCCATACGTATCGACGATGATCTTCCGCCCGGTGAGACCGCAATCGCCATCCGGCCCACCGATCACGAATTTCCCTGTCGGATTCACATAGAACGCCGAGTCTGGGCACATCCAGCCGGCCGGCAGGCTGCTCTCCACGATCGGCGAGAGCATGCCCTTGATGTCGGTCTGCTCGAGCTCGGGATCATGCTGGACCGAAACGACAATTGCGGTCGCACCGACCGGCTTGCCGTCGACATAGCGCAGCGTCACCTGGCTCTTCGCATCCGGCCTGAGGCCCGCGACCGAAGGGTCGCCCTTGCGTCTTAGCTCGCTGATCCGGCGCAGGATCAGATGCGCGTAGTGGATCGGCGCCGGCATCAGCGCATCGGTCTCGGTGCAGGCATAGCCGAACATGATGCCCTGGTCGCCCGCACCCTCATCCTTGTTCCCCACAGCATCGACGCCCTGCGCGATATCCGAGGACTGCGCATGCAGATGGCAGCACACGACTGCATCCCGCCAGGAGAAGCCGCCCTGATCGTAGCCGATGTCCTGCACCGCGAGCCGCGCCAAATGTTCCAGGCGCTCGTGCGTGACGCTCTTCGGCCCGCGCGTCTCGCCGGCTAGCACGATTCGATTGGTGGTGACCAGCGTCTCGCAGGCCACGCGCGCATTCGGATCCGCACCGAGAAAGGCATCGAGCACCGTGTCGCTGATACGGTCTGCAACCTTGTCGGGATGGCCCTCCGAAACCGATTCAGAGGTGAACAGGTACTCGCCCTTGTCGCGCATGGATCTTTCCTCTTGTCGCGAGAGCGTGGCCGCAAGCAACGGCCACTGAGCCGGCCTCGCGCCGGAGCGGCCGGTCAATGGCGGAAAGCGCGCCCAGGGTCAAGTCACAGACCTTGGAACGACACCGCGGCGCTCATGCCGGCCGCGGGCCGCAACCACCCCGATGTGTGCGGAAGTGAGTGCTTGCGAAAGGCGCACGGCAGATCTTTGTTTTCAACACGCCGGAGACCCCGCACGCCGGAGACCTCGAACGAGCCGAGCGCGACCAGGGCGGCGTCGCGCGAGCCTGCTCGCGGGCTTTCCTGCCGGTCGCGACATTCGGAATAGAGATCGAAGCCGGACGCCTTGAGACACCGTCCACACCAACGTCGCTGCAGAATCGGAGCAAGCCTCAGCCAGCCGATCGCAGCGCCACCGCAACGACATCGCGCGTGTCTGTCATCGCTCGCCGAGGCCGAGCACATGGCGCATCGAATAAAGGCCGGCCGGCCGCTGAGCCAGCCACAACGCGGCCTGGACTGCGCCCGCCGCGTAGACGCGCCGGTCGAAGGCACGATGCGTCAGGGAGAGGTGCTCGCTCGCGCCCGCAAAAAGGAGCGTGTGCTCGCCCACAACCTGGCCGCCACGCAGGGCTGCAAACCCGATCTCACCCGTTTTCCTTGGCCCGACATCGCCATGCCGGCCGCTCTCTATCACCTTCTCGAGAGCCACCCCGCGCCCTGCTGCGACCGCCGCGCCGAGCGCAATCGCTGTACCCGAAGGCGCATCGACCTTCTGGCGATGATGCATCTCCAGAATTTCCGCGTCGTACAACTCGGCAGGCAGCGCTGCCGCCATCCGCTCGGCAAGCGCCAGCATGAGGTTGACACCGAAAGAAAAGTTCGCCGCCTGCAGGACCGCGATGTGCGCCGCCGCGGCCGTGACCGCCGGCTGCTCCAAGCGCCCGATGCCGGATGTCCCGAGCACCCACCCGCAACCGGTAGCCGCAAGCGCCGCGCCATGCGGAGCCACCGTCGATGCGTGGGTGAAATCGATCACCACGTCGCAACTCCGGGCCAGTGCTGCGATGTCGGGCAGCAGTGCAACACCGGGCAGCAGCGGAACACCGGGCAGCATCGCACCACCGGGGCGGCCAATGCCCCCGGCAAGCACCGCCCCCGCCCGCCCGACCTCCTCGACCAGAAGCCGGCCCATGCGCCCGGAAATTCCCGCGATTCCAATTCTGATCATAAGGTCCGCCTCGCGTCCTATCGTGAACGCGAAAACTTCGCCCCGCAACGCCGCGAGGCTCCCTGCCGCTGGCATGCGATCTGTCCGGTTTCTGAATTGCCCCAGGGCAGGGGTCGAGGATGAGGCGGACGGGAGCTGTTGCCAGGACGGAAAACCGCGAGGCCCGCAACGCCGGGTTCCCATCGCGCTCGTACGATGGGGTCCCGGGGAAGCCGCGGGCGCTCCGCGACAGGAGGGGACCGCCCAAGCACCGTGATACCTCACGAATGGCTGCCACCGCGCATCACTCAAGTCTGATTTCCGCCACGAGCGCGGAAGGCGCATCGTCAAGCGCATCATGGATGCTCCGGCCGGAGGCAAGTTTGGTGGCCGTCGCCAGGTCCATGTGCTGGCATCTGCCGATTTTATCAGGTTTGGTTGTTCTGCCCCGGCCTGAACAGCACGCACCTCGGCGGCCTTTCGTACCTGCAGGCGCCAGGTATGCCTGCTCCCCGCGTATCCGGCCCGGGGCGCCGCTGTCGGCTTAGTGCGCGTCAGCCACCCGAAGCTTACCGGAACGGAGCTGCTCGATCGTCTTCATGACACCACGCAGCTCCGCCAACCCCTTCAGCCTGCCGATGCAGGAGTAGCCAGGGTTCACCTTTTTGCCGATGTCATCGATCAAGAGATGGCCATGGTCCGACCGCACCGGAATGGTCGCATCAGCGCGACCCTGGTTCGCACGTTGCGCTTCCTCCCGCATCAGCGAGGCGATCACACCGATCAGGTCGGTGTCTCCACCGAGGTGGTCGGCCTCATGGAACGAGCCGTCCGGTTCACGCGTCGTATTGCGCAGATGCGCGAAATGTACCCGCGCCCCGAACTCCTCGGCCATCGCCACCAGGTCGTTGGCGGGGTTGGAGCCGAACGAACCTGTGCAGAGCGTCAACCCGCTCGCCTGTTGCGGCACCGCGGAAAGCAGCTTGCGAACGTCGTCCGCCGTTGACATGACGCGCGGCATCCCAAAGATCGGAAAAGCGGGGTCGTCTGGATGGATGCAAAGCCGCGCGCCTTCCTCGTCGGCAACCGGCGTGATCTCCTTGAGGAAGGCAACCAGATGTGTGCGCAAGCCTTCTGTGCCGAGGTCCTGATAGACGTCGAGCATGCGCTGGAATCCGGCACGATCGTAAACAAACTCACGCGCCGGCAGCCAGTCGATCAGGACCGATTCCAGCGCCGCGATGTCGCTTTCGGACATCGCCTTGAAGCGCGCTTCGGCCGTCTTGCGGCGCGCCGGCGGGTGATCCACCTCCGCGCCCGGGCGGCGCAGCACGAACAGGTCATAGACGGCGATGTCGGTCTGGTCGAAGCGCAGCGCGAAGCCACCGTTCGGCAGGCGCCACAGCAGGTCAGTGCGGGTCCAATCAGTAATGGCCATGAAATTGTAGCAGATCGTCTTGACTCCGGCGCGCGCAACCGCGCGGATCGACTTCTGGTAGTCGGCGATGCGCTCACGGTACTTGCCGGTGCGAGTCTTGATGTCTTCAGCCACGGCGATGCTTTCCACAACCGACCACGTGAGGCCGGCCCGTTCAATCAGGTCCTTGCGCTTCAGCACCTCGTCTTCAGGCCATGCTTGGCCCTGGTTGATGTGGTGAAGTGCGGTGACGACGCCGCTGGCGCCCGCCTGTTTTACATGCGCCAACTGCACCGCATCGTCCGGGCCGAACCAGCGCCATGTCTCCATCATCGCTTTTCCCCGCCCACCGCGCCGATTCACTGTTTCGCACTGCAGTCAAATTGGCTCTGATCCATTTTCGCTGCAAGGAAGGCTTGATAGCACCGAGGTCGAGAACAATGGGGCACTGTCACGGCAACCCAATCCGGTGGGTACCTGAGGTTCGGGCAACGCTGGTAGGGTGAATCCTGCTCGGAAGCGGCACTGCCATCCTCGGTCCCCGGTCGTGATCATCAGTTCGGCTGTCGCGCTGCACCACGCGTTCCGCGCCAGTCTGCGGGACGTCGAGCCGGGCCCTCTGGACGAGCCTTCATCGAGCGGATTGAACTAAACCGCTAATGCGATGAGATAGCTGCCGATTTTCGTGAATGCTCTCCCGCCCGCCAGGGCCTTGGGATGCGCGACTCATCCCGGAGGCGGAACACCGTCAGACGGCGACGAGAACACCTCTACGCCGCCGCATGGTCGAGGACATGACTGCCCGCAACCTGTGACCGGCAGCACGGCGGCCTTATGCGCATGCGGCGGCCAAGTACGGCCGGTTTTTTTCACCACCCGCCCGGCCTGCTCGACCGGGAGGCGACCCACGCGCCCGGAAATTCCCGCAGTCCCGATTCTCATCGTCAATAAGGCGTCTCTCTCCGCCCGAAGCAGCAAAAGGGTAGCAGCGCGACCTCGCCTGCCTTCAGCACGTCCTCCAGTCACCCTTTTGCTCGAAGGCATGCCCCGCCTGAATTAGCTCCGCCTCGTCGAAGTAACGGCCGACCAGCATCAGCCCGATTGGCAGGCCATTGACCATGCCGCAGGGGACAGTCAGGGCCGGATGTCCGCTGACGTCGAATGGGCAGGTGTTCTGCTGCATGTTGAGCGCACGATCGACATGGACCTCACGCGGCGCATCCGGCGCGGGAATCTCCGTTGCCGGGAACGGGATCGTGGGCATGGCGAGATTATCATATTCTGCCAGCGCCTTGTCGTAGGCAGCACGCAGCGACGCCCGAAGGTTCTGCGCTTTGGCATGGTAGCGATTGTGATAGTTGCGATGCATGTACTCTCCGAGCAGCAGCGCCAGCTTCACCGTTTCCGACAGGTCATCGGGCCGTGCCCGTGGGCCGCGCGCGAACGCTTCCTGGAGCGAAGTCGTGTAATAGCCGGGCCAGTTGTTCCCCATCGCATAGCCCTTGATCATCATCTCGGCGGCGCCCTCCAGAATGACGCCAGCCCAGATGTGCGGGCCGTCGAGATGCATGGGGATGGAAACCTCGCCAACCTGCGCTCCGATGTCCCGGAGTGTCATGACGGCTGCGCGCGCCTTGCTGTCCGTTGCCGCGTCACTCACGCTGTAGCCGAAGCCCTCCTTCAGGAGGCCGATCCAGACCCCTTCGCATCCTTCTCGAGCGCCGCCATGTAGTTCCCCGGCCTCGCATTCACCGTGCGCGGATCGTGGGGATCGAACCCGGCGATCGCCGTCGGCAGGCGGGCAATGTTTCCGCTGCTCGAGCAGATTGGCCCGCAGTGGTCAACCGATTACGAGATCGGCATTCCTCCCGTCATCGGCACCAGGCCGAAGGTCGGCTTCAGCCCATAGACGCCGCACCACGCCGAAGGCGTGCGGATCGAGCCGCCCTGATCGCCCCCGAGCGCCATCGACACCTCACCCGAAGCCACCAGCGCCGCACTTCCGCCCGATGACCCGCCGGTGGAATGCCGCGGATTGTGCGGGTTGCGGATCGGGCCCGTCGCACACGTGTGGCTGCCGGCCGAGAAGCACAGGTCTTCGCACGTCGCTTTGCCGGCGATCACGCCGCCTGCGTCGAGCACACGGGTCACCACCGTCGCATCGACGTCGGGAACATAGCCCTCGAGAATGCGCGAACCATTCATCATCGGCACGCCGGCGACACAGATATTGTCCTTGACAGCAACCCGCGCACCGCCAAGCACGCCGCCTTTGGCACCCGCAATTTCCGACTTCCAGTACCAGGCGTTGTAGGGATTCTCCTCGGCCGATGGCCGATGGCCGATACCCGGGAGAGCGCGGGTACTTCACGGGGAGCTTCGGCTCGACCAGCGCATCCAGCCGGGCGTAGGAAGCGATCGATCCGGCCATCAGGCCGCGGAACGACGCGGCATCTTCATCGGTCAAGTGCATGCCGAAGCCCCGCGCGAGATCGCGCACCTCTGCAACGCTCGGCAGGCGTGGTGGTCTGCTCATGTTCCTCCCCCGGATTGAGATCGTCCTGGCTGTTCGCTCACCGCGGCTGAGCGTCCGATTACGCGAGCGTAGCGGCCCGCGCAGCGCATCTTCTCGTCAATCTGATCGATGTCGCATTCGCAATCGCAAGCCTGGGCCCCCTCTCGCTCGGGCTTGCGATCATCTACGGCATGATGGGCATCGTCAATCTTGCCCAAGGCAAGTTCATCATGCTCGGAGCGTGCACGGCCGTTCTCAGCGCCAATCATGGCCTCGGGCTCTGGGGCGGAATGGCACTCGCTCCCTTCGTTGTGGGCGCCATCGGCCTCATCGTCGATCGCTGATCATCCGCTTTCTCTATGGGCGCCTGCTGGACACCATGCTCGCCACGTGGGGGTTGAGCCTCGGCCTCATCGCGGTCGTCTCGCTGGTTCTCGGCCCCACGACGGAAGGCGTCGGCACGCCACTCGGTCATTTCACGGTCGGCGGTTACGTGGTCGCGGTCTACGATCTCTTCGTTGTGGCTGTCGCAATCACCTGCGTGGCGCTGACCTGGTTGATTTTCAAGTTCATGAAGTTCGAGCTGATCGCGCGTGGAACCATGCAAAACGCCAAAATGGTGGCTGCGCTCGGCATCCATCCGCCGGCCGCGTACATGGCAACCTTCGGATTCGGTGCGGCACTCGCCGGTTTGGCCGGTGCGATCATGGCGCCGCTCACCGGCGTCGTGCCGACGCTCGGACTTGCCTTCATCGCCAAGGTCTTCATCACGGTGAGCGCCGGTGGTACGGCGATCTTCGCCGCGATGCTCGGCGCAGCCGGCCTCCTGGGAGCAGTCGAAAGCGCGGTCTCGTTCCTGTATAACGCCGATCTATGGACAGGTCGCGATGCTCTTCGTCGCCCTGGTTCTACTCAGGATTGCCCCACAGGGAATCTCCGGCTTATGGCAGCGGCGCAGCTGAATCGGCTGGAGCCTTTTCTTTGGGGCGCAGCTGCGCTCGCGGTCGCGCTGCTGCCGACAGTGCTCTCGATCTAGAACGTCGTGCAGCTGACCGTGTCTCTGATCTTCTGCCTGCTCGCCGTCAGTCTCGACCTCGCATGGCGTCTCTCGGGCCTCTTGTCTCTTGGCCAGGCTGCCTTCTTCGGCATTGGCGGATATGTGCCTATGCGATCGTCGCCGCCAACGGCGCGGCGACGCTGGAAGCGCTGCTTGCCGGCGTGGCAGCGGCGGCACTCGCTGCCGACCTCGTCGGCTATGTCGCATTTTATGGTCGCGTCGGCGCTATGTTTTTCGCCGTGATGACTCTGACCGTGACGCTCATCCTGTTGCAGGTGATGGGCAGCACCGCCTACCGTACGGCGCCGCCGTTCACGGCGGCTACAACGGTATGACCGGCATACCCGGGCATTCGCTCGCAGCACCCCTCGGCCCAACCGGCTTCTTCTCGACAGTGGGCGGTTTGCTGGTCGCAGCCCTCGTTCTCGGGCGCCTGCTCATGAGCGCCCACTTCGACCGGGTCCTCGCATCGATCCGCGACAACGAGCAGCGTCACGGACCTGCTCGGCTACGACGTGCGACGGCGCAAGCTCGTAATCTTTTCGATCTCTGGCGGCGCCGCTGGTCTGGCCGGCGTGCTCTTTGCGAGCTGGGGCCGCTTCGTCAACCCCGAGGTCTTCAGCCAGGGCCAATCAGCGGAGGTGGTGATCTGGGTGCTGGTCGGCTGACGAGGCTCGCTCTACGGCGCAATCATCGGCGCCTTGCTGGTCGCATTCGTGCTGCTCCTGGGCGAGGGATTGCTGCCCGCGCTGCGGCGCGCGCTCGCCGCCTCCCTGCCTCTTCCGCTCGCTGCCGAGGGCGGCGAACGCAGGGGCCGAGCAGGCCACTCGAATCCAGAGGGCTGCTGTGTCGCCCGCGGGTGCGCATCCCACGCCCTCCAGCGCAACGGGGCCGCACCGTCGCGTGCCTGGCACGATCAAGTCCACCCGGATCTGCTTGCGGGGGGAGATCCTGACGCCCATCGAATCGCCGCCCAATTCGCGTCCAGCGCGATCCGCTCTATGGCAACTTGGCTCTCGTGGCCGCGTCGGTCGCCATGCAAACCGTTCCTGAATCCGCTTTCGCAGCCGCAAGCAGAAATCCGGCCACAGAAACCCGTGCGGTCCTGCTGGAGACGCTGCAACTGAGCAAGCGATTCGGCGCAGTGCACGCCGTAGCCTCGGTCGACCTCTTCTTTGCGCACCGGCGAGCTGCGCTGCCTTATCGGCCCGAATGGCGCCGGCAAGAGCACGTTTTTCAAGATGCTCACCGGCCAGATTCGTCCGAGCAGCGGCGCCATCCTGTTTGACGGCACGGATATCACCGGCCTCCGCCAGCATGTAACTGCGCGACTCGGCATCGGCATCAAGAACCAGGTGGCAAGCGTCCGGGAGACCCTGAGCGTCTACGAGCACTTGTGGATCGCCGCGCGTCGGCGAAACCGCGCGCGCGCCGCCGAGCGGGTCACCGACGAGCTGCTGACCATGCTCAGCCTCGCCCCCGTCGCACGCGCCACGCCGTGGGGGCGCTGTCGCACGGCGTGCGGCAGTGGGTCGAAATCGGCATGGTCATCGCGCAGAAGCCAAAGCTTATCTTGCTCGACGAGCCGACGGCAGGCATGGCCGCGGACGAAGTCGAGCGAACGGTGGCGCTGCTCCGCGCCATCAACCGCGAGACAACCCTCGTGGTGGTCGAGCGCGACATGCAGTTTGTGGGGCAGGTCGCCCGCCTGGTCACGGTGTTCCATCAGGGGCGCATTCTCATCGAGGGCAGCACGGCAGAAGTGCTCGCCGCACCCGCCGTCCGGGAAGTGTACCTTGGCTCCGCCCGCGCTTGAGGCCGAGCGGCTGGAGGCCGGCTACGGCCGCATGCGGATCATCGACGGTGTGAGCTTTTCGCTGGTCGCCGGTGAAGTGCTCGCGCTGGTCGGCCACAATGGCATGGGCAAGACCACGCTGCTTCGGACATCGCTCGGCGAGCTGCCGGCGAAGCGCGGCAGCATCCGGCTGATCAGACGCGATATCACGCACAGGCCGACGGCCGTCAGGGCACGCCTCGGTCTCGGATACGTGCCGCAGGGTCGCCAGATCCTGCCCGAGCTGACAGTGCTCGAGGATCTTGAGATCGGCGAAGCCGCGCGCTCCGGCGCCAGCGACATTCCGGCGATCCTGGAGCGGTTCCGTGCGCTCCGCCCGTTGCTTCCACGCCCCGGCCGGGCCCTTTCGGGGGGCGGGCAGCAGCTCCTCGCCTTGGCGCGCTGCCTGCTGGGGCGCCCCAGCGTCATCCTGCTCGACGAGCCGAGTGAAGGTATCCAACCCTCAGTCGTAAGCGAGATCGGCCACCACCGAAAATCTTGCGATTTTGCTGGTTGAGCAGGACCTCGAGCTGGTCGCCCGGCTGGCCCGGCGCGCCGTCGTGATGCGCAAAGGCCAGCTTGTCCATGAGGTTGCCGGGCAGGACCTCGCAGACCCCGCGATCGTCCGCGACCTCTCGGGCATGTAGCCACCCGCTTTTACGTCCCGGCGAATCAGAAACAGCCGCGCCTTCCACGCCCGGCAGTGCGGGACTGCACAGGGGGCAGCGCTGGTGTCCGGCTCCGGTCGCTCGCCGCGCACGGCAGCAAACGCAAGGGGATTGAGCGGCCACTGCAAATAAAGACCTGGTGCTCCGACCCGGGAGCCCGCGTCATGCGCAAGACGCGTTAAAGTCGGACTGCTTGCGACAGCGCGTCGTCGTTCTGGCAGAAAGAGTGAGCCCAAGCCTGCCCCGGATCATCAAAAGGAAGGCATTGGTGGGACTGCCTTGGGCGGTCCTTCGCGCCGAGCGATCGCCCGAATCGGCGCTTGCCCTGCAACGGGCCATGTTTGCGTTTCTTTGCTTCGTCTGGGGCACGACTTGGCTCGCCATGAAGGTCGGCGTCACGCAAGTTCCGCCCGGGTTCTTCGCCGGTACACGATGGACGGTCGCGGGTGTCTGCCTGGTCGGCTGGCGATGGCTCAGGGGAGAACGGATCAGCGTGCCGCGGCGGCTCTGGCCTCGCCTCCTCGTCGTCTCGGTCTTGATGATCTGCCTCAACCAGGTGATCCAGCTCTACGGCCTCCGCTTCGTGCCGGCAGGGCTCGCGACCGTGATCAGCTCCGCGGTCACGCCGATCTCCCTCACCGGCTTCAGCGTGCTCTCCGGGCAGGATCGCTTCAGCTTCCGCCAGGCTGCGGCACTGCTGCTCGGGCTGGTCGGCATTCTCCTCGCGTTCGGGCCTCAGGCCCTGGTCGGCAGGCTCGGTTGGGCAGAGATTCTCGGAGCGCTCGGGATCATCATCGGCAGTCTCTCCTATTCGTTGGGTTCAGTCATGGCGCGCCCGCTCATGCGGACGCTGGCACCGGGCGAGCTCGCCGCCATCACCGACTGCGTCGGCGGTTTGCTGCTGCTTGCCGCTTCCCTCGCCTTCGAGCCGGGCTCCTGGGCGGCGCTCCACGGCCAGTTCGGCTGGCCCGCTTTCGGCGCCTGGCTCTACCTCCTCGGGCCAAGCTCGCTCGGGGCAACGCTCATCTACTTCCTGCTGGTGCGGGACTGGGGGGTCAGCCGCACCGGAAGTTACGCGTTCGTCTCTCCCGTGATCGGCGTTGTGGCGGCGGTGCTGTTGCTCGGCGAGCATGTCAGCCTCGGCGAATCGCTCGGAATGGTATTGATGGTCAGCGCCGCCGGGCTTGTACTGAAGCGCTGACCAGAAGCAGTTCCCGCTGCGGGCTCACCCACAATCAACAGTCCGCCCCGGAAGACCGCTCCTCTTGGCCATTGAGCCATTCGGCGAGCTTCGAGAAACGGCGGCGAGTCCCGGTTGTGTTGACGGCGATCGCCAGTGCGCGTTTCTGGCCGAGCACAACGACCAGGCGCTTGCCGCGTGTGATGGCGGTATAGAGCAGGTTGCGCGCAAGCATCGTATAATGTTGGGTCGCCAGCGGGATGACGACGCAAGGGTACTCCGAGCCCTGGCTCTTGTGGATGGTCGTCGCATAGGCAAGCTGCAACTCGTCCAGTTCGCTGAAAGCATAGCGAACCTCCCTGCCATCGAATGCGACTACCAGCTCTCCTTCATCGAGATCGACCGCGCGCACGATGCCGAGATCGCCGTTGAAGACATCGCGGTCATAATCGTTTTCAAGCTGCATCACCTTGTCCCCGGCGCTGAAGCGCGCTCCGAAACGTTCAACACGCGGGGCGCGGGACGGTGCGGGATTGAGCACCTCCTGCAACGCCAAATTGAGCGCCCGCGCGCCGAGGCCGCCGCGCTGCATCGGCGAAAGCACCTGGATATCCTGGATCGGGTCGAGCCCGAAACGCTTCGGAATGCGCTCGGCAACCAGGCTGACGAGCTTGCGGCGGATCTCGTCGGGCTCGGTCGCCTGAATGAAATGGAAGTCGGAGGGCTCGCCGGCTCCCTCCCGCTCCGGCATCAGGCCATGATTGATCCGGTGCGCGGCGCGGACGATCCGGCTCGCCCCGGCCTGTCGGAAGACCTCGGCAAGCCGGACCACAGGGACTGCGCCCGAGCTGATGATATCGGCCAGCACCTGCCCCGGCCCGACCGAGGGAATCTGATCGACATCGCCGACGATCAGGAGCGCCGCCTCAGGCGGCACGGCGCGGAGGAACGCGCGCATCAGCGGAACATCGATCATGCTGGCTTCGTCGAGGACCAGCAGATCCGCGGGCAGCGGATTGCCGGCATGGCGGCGAAACGCGCCGGTTGCCGGATTCACCTCCAGGAGACGGTGGATCGTGCGTGCCTCGCGGTGCGTGCTCTCGGCAAGCCGCTTGGCGGCCCGCCCGGTCGGCGCCGCCAGGGCCACGCGCACTCCTTTGGCGCAGAGGATGGAGAGAATTGCATTGACGAGCGTCGTCTTGCCCACGCCCGGCCCGCCGGTGATGACGAGGAGCTTGCGCGCCAGGGCAAGCGCCGCCGCCCTGCGCTGGGAGGGCGCAAGGGAGAGGCCGATTTTCGCTTCCACCCACGGCAACGCCTTCTCCGGATCGATCGCGGGCCACGGCAACGGGCCGCTGGCAAGCACCTTGAGGCGCCCGGCGATCTCCTGCTCTGCACGCCAGAGGCCGGCTAAGAACACGGCGGGCTGACCGGCCAGCGTGCCGGCCGCGACTGTCCCCTCCGTGATCTCTTGTTCGAGCGCGGACTCGACCAGCGCACGCGGCGCCTCGATCAGTCGGGCAGCAAGTTCGAGCAGTTGCTCGCGCGGCAGGCCGCAATTGCCCTCGTCCATCGCCTCGCTCAGCGCGTAACTGATGCCAGCCGCTACCCGGATCGCTGCCGTCTTCGCGATGCCGAGTTGTGCTGCGATCAGATCGGCGCTCTTGAAGCCGATGCCCCGGATGTCACGCGCCAGGCGATACGGATTCTCGCTGATCGCCCGGACTGCTTCCGCGCCGTAGGTCTTGTAGATCCGCACCGACCGCGCAGTCGAAACGCCGTGCCCGTGCAGAAAAAGCATGATCTCGCGGATCACCTTTTGTTCCGCCCAGCCGTCGCGGATGCGGGCAAGACGTTTCGGGCCGATGCCGGGCACCTCCTTAAGGCGCGCCGGCTCCTGCTCGATGAGGTCAAGCACGGCGGCCCCGAGGCTTTCCACCAGGCGCTTCGCCATGACCGGGCCGAGGCCGCGAATCATGCCGGAACCAAGATACCGGGTGATGCCTTCGGCGGAGGTGGGTGGTGCAGTCTTGAGAAAGCTCGCTCTGAACTGCAAGCCATGACGGCGGTCGTTCTGCCAGCTACCGCTCGCCTGGATAAATTCGCCGGGCACGACGGAAGCGGCATGGCCGACCACGACCACCGGCTCGCGGCGGCCGCGTGCCTTGACCCTGAGCACGGCGAAGCCGTTTTCGGGATTGTGGTAAGTCACCCCCTCGACCACGCCGGCCAGAAACTCGCTGGCCGGCTCGGGCGTGAACTTGCCTGCCTCTCTCACGACTCGCCCTTCATTCCCGCCTGCCCTCTTAAAGCGGATCGCGCTGCGCTGGAATCGCGGAGCGATCCCGAGGGCGCGATGCTGTCGTGCGAGTCCGTTCGGTCAGACCAACTACAGCTTGCTCATTTTTCGTTGCCCACACCCGAGCGGCCGGCGATCGCCGCGAATTTGCGGCCACGATGGAAGATCCTGCCGTGCCACGATCCCTTTCGCAACCATCGGCAACCCGGCATCATCCCGGGCACAAACAGGCGGAGCTGACCATGGCAAAACCCGTGTTGCTGGTAACGAGACACCTCCCGCCCGCGGTCGAGGCGCGGGCAGCCCGTGACTTCGAAGCGCGGCTCAACGCTGCCGACCGGCCGATCACCGCGGCCGATCTGCCGCGTCTTGCTTCGGGTGCTGACGCAATCCTCGCTGCATCGAGCGATCGGCTGAACGCACCGGTGCTTGCCGCTCTGCCCGCGAGCGTGCGCGCGATCGGAACGTTCAGCGTCGGGTTCGAGCATATCGATTGCGGGGCGGCGAAGGCGCGCGGCATTGCCGTCTGCAATACGCCCGATGTGCTCTCGGTCGCGACGGCGGAACTTGCGATGCTGCTGATCCTCGCCGCCGCGCGCCGCGCAGGCGAAGGCGAGCGGCTGGTGCGCGCCGGACGCTGGACCGGCTCGACGCCGACCCAGCTTCTTGGCACCGGCGTCTCCAAGCGGCAGCTCGGCATCCTGGGGCTGGGACGGATCGGCCGGGAGCTCGCCCGGATCGCGCGTGGCTTCGAGATGGAAGTGCACTACCGCGACCTCGCCCCCCTCCCCGCCGAGCGCGCGCCGGGTGCGATCTTTCACGCCGATGACCAAAGCTTTCTCGCGGCAAGCGAGATCCTGTCGCTGCACGCGCCGGGCGGAGCCGGAACGCACCACTGGCTGAACGCGGAGCGGATCGCGATGTTGCCCAAAGGCGCGGTGATCGCGAATGCGGCCCGTGGAACCCTGATCGACGACGCGGCGCTGATCGCGGCCCTCCGCTCCGGGCATGTCGCCGCCGCAGGGCTCGACGTCTATGAAGGAGAACCGCGGGTGAATCCAGGGTATCTCGAACTCGAGAACGTCGTGTTGCTGCCGCATCTCGGCAGCGCGACGCGCGCGACGCGCGACGCCATGGGGTTCCTCGCGCTCGATGGCATCACCGCTCTCTTGAGCGGGAAGTCACCACCCAACCGCGTTGCCTAGACCAAACACCGGGCGAGGACGAGCGTCCGGAATCGGCCTGCCCTGCACACACGCGTTCGATTCCCACGCTCTTCCCGCCTATTTTCCCCAGCGTGCCCGGGAGAGAAGGGAGAAATCGAAATATCCATCAGCAGGCGTGGTGTATCAGCGTTGCCGGTGCTGGCAGCTCTGCCGGCACTCTCTGAGCGCGCAAGCGCGGCCGAGACCATCAAGATCGGCTTCAACCTGCCGTTGACGGGGAATTCCGCGGCGATGGGCCGGTTGATCCAGCAAGCAGGGAGAGGTGGCAGAAGACATCATCAACAACCAAGTGTCGCACCCGGCGCCGCCGCGGCGGGCATTCCGGACCTCGGCAACGCTGAGGATGGCAACGAAGATCTCGACAAAGTCCGAAGTCACAGCAAGGAAAGGTTCCGCAAGTGAGCGAATGCACGCCGCGGCGGGTTACATGTCACGAACGATTACCAGCAAGTCCGTCGTGTCGCACGGCGGGCGGCCAACTGCCGGAATGATAACCACGTCAGCGCGCGCGAGAGCAGCCATCAGCATTTCAACCTGCGGTCGGTCGGCAGTCATGCCGGTGATCTTCTCGCGGAAAACCTTTTGGCGCCTGGCTGCCTTGAGTTGGACAGTCGAGGCCGTGAGGTCTTGAGCCTCACTCGTGACGCCGCGTAGCCGTAAATCGTGCCCCGATTCCACGTCAGAAATTTCATCGGAAAAGCCCAATCGCATCAAGCGGCCGGCTTTGATGCAAATAGTTTTGACTTCTGCACATTGACGTGGATTGGTCAGGTAGCGATGCGTGAGACAGTTGGTTGGCTGATGCTGTAGAGACCGGCCGCCCCGGCGCCAGATTCGCGGCCCGAGGTGACGCTCTCGGCGATTTCGCGGCGCTTGGCTCAATCGCCGTGCTCAGCAGTGCCCGGTAGCCACCGAGGTAGACACCACCATCCACCCCTTCTGAGGAACGAACTCGGCTGCATGCGGTGACACCATGCAAACAGGTCAGGGATGCCTGTCGCCACGCTCCCATTGTTCCTGGGCCGACAGAGGCGAACCGCCTCCCAGGCCCTGCAGATCAGGCTGGCAGGCGAGGGCCAGGTCTTCAGGGTAATCATGCAACTTCGCCAGCGCCCGCTTCAGTAAGTCGAGTTCCAGCTGCAGGGCTCGGTGCCGTCTCGCCGGCAGGATCACCATCAGGTTATCGATCATCGCACGCATGCGCCGCGCAACCTGGAAGTTCTCTGCACCGTAGAGCCGTATCTCCCGGCAGGCCAGTTGCACGAAGTCTTCCCATCCAGGTGTCGGGAAGATCAACCGTAGCTGCCCCTCGGCATCGTGCAGGCTGTCGTCGTGCAGATGACGCTGACCGACGATACGCAGGAGCCGGTGCAGTTGGTCGAGCGCCAGCACCGCGGTGGTCGGATCGTTGATCGCCTTGGACAGCGCCTTGAGGGCCACATCGGCGATCACCCGGAAGGCGAAGGTGGAGTCCTGTTCAATGGTCCTTTCGGCACCGAACGCCACCTGCGCGCGCAACCTGCGATCGCCCAGCGCAGCCGCGCCGCCATACAGATGAAACAACGGTTCGCCTGCGGCGACAAAGTTCCCCACTCGGTGGACGCACTCGATGACGCCATCGGCGTCGCGCGCAGCGACCACCAATGCTGCCAGATTGACCGCCAGCACGACGCCGGACTTGCCGCGATGCACGACGACACGCGCCGGCGATCCGAACGGCAGCCGCGTGGGCGTGGGTATAAGCGGCAGCTCGACTGTTTCGGGGTAGACGCTCCGGATGACCTTGATGCCTTGCTCGCCGATCCGCCAGACGATGGCCACAGGGCGTAGCATCCGCGCGGTGTAGTCGATCAGGAACAGGAAGGCCATCGTGGAGCCAATACCCAGAAACACCGCAAGCGTGCCGCCAATATGCAGGATCCTATCGTCGCTTCGTGCCTTGACCCCGACGGCGAAGAACATTGTGAAGGCGAACAACCCGACGGTAAACCGGATCAGGTTGTCACGCAGCAGTGTGGTCGCTATGATCCGCGGCGTAAGTTGTCCGCCGGCGACCTGGATAGTCACGAGCACCGAGCCCAAGGTAAACACAAGGAGCGAAATGGAAAGCGTAATGATGGTGTCCATCTCGCCAAGGATTCCCTCAGCGGTCGCACCCACCCAGGGAACCCAAGCGACGTGTGCATCGACGCTTGCGACAATGCGGATGACGACCTGCTCCACCATTAACGTAAGCAGTGGCACAATCCAGAGCGCCGTGCGCACATAACTTCTCGTTGCGTACCAGCGGTTCCACCCCATTGTCACCCCCATGGCCATTCGCCGCCTGTCGGTGGCCCAGATCGTCTACGTGTCCGGCAAACTATGGCGGCGTGTGCGACTTTTGTGCGCCCGGCGTCACCTGCCCAAACAGATCGCGGCGTTGGCGCACTTTCACTACATGCGAGGCGCTGACCCCGAACCTCCGCGCTAAAAACGCAATCCGCCAACAGAAGCCGCTCACGCAAGTCCTGCAAAGGAGCTCTCCCACGGCGCCATGCCGACATGAAGTTGTCCGGTCTTTGCCAGCAACCTCATGAATCATATCTCGCGCCCGCACCGAAGCGCCAGCCGTCTTCCCGGTGATCTCACCGTTGCTGAACGCTCCGTTGGGTGACCATCCTGCGGTCGTGGCATCCGCATTAGCCGCTCATCCGAGGAATACCGGTTCAGGGGGAATGTCCCGTACTCTGTTGAAAATCGCCTGACGGTCATCGCTCAACAGCGCTTTACGTAGCGACAGCGTGTGGCGCATGACGCATTGTGCTAGGGCCTCTGCTCCTGAAGGGCAGCCAATGCCCTTCGCAGCACCGGCAACTGCTCGTGAGCCTTCAACCGGCGGAACCCCTTGGCGTTGGTCCGCTTTGCGACCCAACCCAGCATTGCCGCACCGGTCCAGCGCAGAGCCATCGGTGCATCGCGCCAACGCTTCACGTTGCGGCACACTCGCCGGATGCTGCCCATC
>JBOHMN010000011.1:0-3800 GCA_050730175.1 Acetobacteraceae bacterium
CCGCAGCGCCGGAGATAGGCGCTGCAGGGTTCACCGCGCACCTGAGCGATATAGGTGAGAGCAGCTCGTCGTCGGTTCACGTGTCTTGTTCCTGCTCGCTTCAAGGCGGGGGGAAAGAGACGTGCTCGGGATAGTAGACCCAGCCGGCGCTCGGATGTAACTGGATTTGCGGCCGCTCTTTGACCACTGCGAGGACGAACGGATCGCGGCCTCGATTCAGGGCCCGACACACATCGGCGTCCGACATGGAGCGCAGGACTCGCTCTTGCTCGGCGGACAGTTCGATGCTCCCGGTAGGCCCTCTGGGAAGATTCGGCCATTTTTAGGACTTTCGTGGACCAGCCAAGTTGCCCGGCCACCGCATTAGTTAGCGCAGCGGTGCATCACGTGCCCGGTCCGCGGTGGAAGATCCCGAAGCGGTGGGCGCGGATCGGTCTTCACGGTCGCCGGATACTGCCCGAATCGTTTGACGCGGCTCGTCGGATACGGACTGAAGTGCGCGAGGTCCTCGGGTGATATCTCAATGCCTCGTCCCCGCAGTTCATGTAGCGCCTGGGTCTGGTCGGCAACGGTCTGCAAAGCCACGGCGTTGGACACCAGCTCATTATAGACGATGGCCTTTTCCTGGTCTGCCGGGCTGTTCGTCTTCAGGCCCCCGTCGCCCCCAAAATTCAGGTACTTGGAGAACTGATGGCTACGTTCGACCTTGGTGGTCCCTTTGTGCACGGCGCGACGCAGATCCTTATCCCTGATCCATCGCAGCAGGAATGTCGTGCGCACAACGTTGCCGAGTTCCTGGAGTGCCAGCGAGAACGGATCCCGGTTGCTTTGGCTGTTGACGCGGGCGAGCACCGCCGATGGCGCGAGCGTGCCGCTATGGATCGTGAGCGCGAGCCGCATGAAGTCCGGATAGTGCTCCTCGATGCGGCGCCAATTGGCTGCCGTGCTAAACAGATGCGAGATGGATTCGAAGGAATCGTCGCCGTCCGGGTGGTAGAGCTTGAGGTTCTTCCAGCGGCGGATTCGTGGCATGAGTTCGATACCGAGCAGGTAGGCGAGCGCGAAGACGTGTGCCGATTGGCCGTGCGTGTCCGAGTGCAGTCGCGTCGGCCGCAGGTCCGAAAGCTCGTTGTGTAGGATGTCGAGGATGTAGGTGGCCTCGTAGATACCGCAGCCGATGAAGCGGCTGAACAGTGCGATGTAGTTGTCGGAGACGTGCCGGTAGTCAATTCAGCCGGTCTTGCCGTAGCGGAAGTGGCGCGCGGCCAACAAATTATCGCGGAAGGTCTCGAAATGCGTGCCGTCGGCTGCTGCCGACTCACCCGTACCCCAGAGTTTGGTCAGCTCAAACTGCGCGTATAAGTTCTGGAGGTCTGTAGACCCGGCACGCAAGTCGGCGATATCCACGTGTCGACGGTCGACGAAGCTCAGGTCCTCGGCGGTCAGTCCCCCTGCAAAGTGTCGTGCGGCCTGGGTCGGACCGAGACCGCAGCCATAGGCAAAGGTCGTGATCACATAGCGATCGAGTATGTTCTTGATCGCCGAATCAAGTCGCGACGGGAGACCAAAGTGCCGGGGCCAGTTGACCCACTGGGCTGTATTGGCGAGCGCCTCGAGCACGGATCGCTCCGGCATCTGATCCATGACCTGGCGCGCGGCCTCGATCGCCGAGGCCGGCAGCGTAGCGCCCGCGATCCGTTGCACGATGGGTCGTTGATTCTTGTCGAGCCTCACCCTGCGCAGCAATCCGACTTCCGTGTCCAGCCGCTCCGCTTCGGTCACAAGCCGCTCGCGAACCTCGTGAGTAAATCCCTCGGCGCCGGCGGGCCAGTTGCGTCCCGCCGCGTAGGCCGCCATCCGTTTCGGATCCGAGGTCTCTGGTGGCAGACGGCCCCAGAAGTCGTCATAGCTGAGCGACCCGGTGACGTGGATGGCGCCGGTCTTGATGGCCTCGGCCAGCTCGAGCATCACCGCGACCTCGAGGTGGCGGCGATTGAAGGCGCGCGGATCACCCTGCGGGTCGTCGGCGATCAGCGGCCGCCATCGCACCGGAAGAAACTCGTGACTCAGGTCTATGAGGTTATAATCGGCATCACCCGGTTCATCCGCGACCTGAGTGACGGCTTCGATGAGGTCGTTCGCCGCCGCCCGCGCGGCTTTGAGCGGCAGCGTGCGAGCGAGCCGCAGGAGCTCGGATCGAAAAGGCGAGAACGCTTCGCGGGCAAAGGGCTGCCAATGGCTGGCGCAATGCCCGAGATACTCATCGCTGGCGCGTTGTAAATGGATTTGGCCCCCGTGGGCGAGAATCGCGGCTTGCAGTCGCTGCGCTTTGTCGGCGGCTGGGTGGTCGGTCGCTGCGATCGCGAGAATATCCGCGAGTGTGCGGACCAGCTCATCGGTCTGATCCCGCCGGCTGGCCTGCCAATCCTCCAGCTTCGCCGCGCTCCTCCACTCGATGCGACTGCTGAACTTGAGCAGCATCACGGGGAGTTCGTCCAGCAACCGTCCCTGCGTCTCTCGCAGCGTGGCGAGCAGAAGGGCGTGGCGTCGTGGCGCGACGTATTCGCGCAGCTCCGGCGCCTTGAGGCGCTGTGCCTCGTTCGCCCACTGCGCCACTTTGGCCTCGGAAATGGGGGCCAGGAGGGGAACCGGGTCGATCAGCGTTCGCACCCATTCATAATGAACGATGAGGGATTTCAGGTTCTCGCGCGTGGGCTTTCCGGCGCCGCGGCAGAGGAGGGCGAACGGGGATTCTGATGTGTGTTCGCTCGGAACAAGAAGCGCGTCGAGTCGGTGACGATCTTCCACCGTTAGCCGCTCATCGACCTGGCGCCACTGGGACATGTTGACGAGTCGATGCGCCGTTCCGGTCAGTGTCCGCAGTTTAGATAGAAGCGGTAACTCGTACCGCTCGCGGATCAGGGCATCGACGGCCTCGTTGATTAGGTCAGCCGGATCGAGGCGGGTCTCTGCCGCTGTTTCGATGGCAGCCTCCGCCATCGCGCGTGCCTTCGCACCCCACGGCGTGATCCCGAGGTATTGTCGGATGGCCCGATGATGCCGGTAGAGTGTGCGCCGATCGTAATCGAAGGCCCCGGGAACCTCGATTCCGAAGTGCTTGCCGATATGATGGATCGCGGCTTGGGGTAAGTCTGCGACGCCGAGGAATCGACCGAGATGCTGGAATACCTTCAGATGCGTGAGAAGCATGATCAGGGACGGGCCGCGCCGCGCGATGGTGAATCCCCATTTTTTGTCCTCGTACGAGACGGTGAACAGACGGATGAGGTCATCGTCCGTCAGGGGATCCGGGAACCTCGGGTAAATAATCCGCGATACCGCCTGGTTCATACGATTGACTTTTTCTTTTTGGGCCGATCAAGGTACCAAATGTCGGGCCATCGACAGCACCGAGTAGAAGAATTTCGCTGCAAAAGCTCGCTTGCACCGTGGTTCCCAAGGGACAGCTTATTTCCGGCGTAAGCTCGGAGTATGTCGAGGGGCGATGGCGGGACTGGTTGGTCGTCTTGAGGATAATGGCTCGATCGTCGGCCAACGCTCAGTCATCATTAACGGCGGCGAAGACGTCCGCGCGGTTGTGCCCGGGCGTGAAAGTCCTAAAAATGGGCGAATCTTCCCACCGAGCCTACTGGCGCTCGTCCTGAGATGAGCGCTATAACTGCCCGCCGCATACGTGGTCGCTCGCTTGGTTCGGACATTGGGCCGCATCCGTATCCAGATGATGCTCCGGAAGCAGCAGAACAGGCCGAACATCTTCCCACGCCGACTCAGAGTGCAAC
>JBOHMN010000012.1:0-5540 GCA_050730175.1 Acetobacteraceae bacterium
CGCTACGACATCGGCGCATACCAGGTTTCACTCGGCTGCCCTGAGCCGAGCGGCGTCGGCTGCCACTGAACTGACATGGCGTCCTTTGCGCCGATTGCGGGCGGCCCGATTGCCGGGCTGCCGGGCGGAGCTGCGCCCACCGGCCCGACACTGGAGGCGCGCGGACGGGGCGGCTCCGCATTGCGACTCGCGATGACGGGCGTCGGGAAGATCACCGGCCGCAGCCTCGGCGGCGCGATCGGACGGCTCGGGCATCGGCCCGCATCTGTGCTCACCTGGTGGGCCTCGCGGCGGCAACGCAGCTACCTCGGACGGTAGGACGGAAGCGAGATGTACCTGTCACAAAACGGCGCAGGAGCGGCACTGAATGCTCTCTTGGCGCTATACAACAATGGATCGATGCAGATCTACTCCGGTCAAATACCAGCCACGCCGGAGATCGGTATCAACGGCGCCGGCATCACGAACACGCTGCTCGCGACCTTCACGTTCGCCGCGACCGCGTTCGCTTCGCCGCAGTTCAACCCTCTCGGCTACCTGAACGCGCCGGCGACGTTAGTTGCCAATCCCGTTACTCCGGTCGCACCTGGCACAGCGGTCTTTGCGCGCATCCTCAAAAGTGGAGGAAACCCGAACGGTGGTCAGTACTCTGGCGGAATAGAGGATCGCATAATCGGCCAGACGTGGCAAGCTGGCCTTCATGTCAGCTTCGGCCAATACATCATGTCGGGTGCCAATACGTACGTGTGCACGACTGCTGGCGTCACAGCAACCGCCCCTACCAGCCTCGATGCGAACATTTCAGATGGTACAGCGTTCTGGCAATACTGGGCGCCGGGCGCGCCGGACATCCTTCTGACGAATTCGATTATCTCGACGTCGGTGCCACTGACGATCCCGTGGTTCTGGCTCGGGATGCCGTGCAAGTAACATGACGCCGCAAGCGCTCCACCTGATCTACAGCATGCTGCAGGCATCGGACGCGTACGACGCGTACCGAAAGCGGCACGGTATCGAATCCGCGGACGTGCTTTCGATCAGCGAAGACGTGGCGGCGGATGCAGTGATGCAGCGGCTGGCGCCGCAGATCGAGGGCAAGGTTGTCGTCGAGATCGGCGCCGGCACGGGCCTCCTGGGCGTCCGGATGGGCGCCGTCGCGAAGCGGGTGTTTTGCATCGAGGCGAATCCATGGTGGGGCATGGCGTTCGCGCATGATCTGATGGCGAACAAGCCGCGGAACGTATCGTTCCTGCTCGGCGCGGCCGATGAGTTCCGCTGGCTGATCCGGGGCGAGGTCGCGCTGTTCTGCGCCCATATCGGGGTTGCATCGCTTACCAAGATCGCGGCGAACTTCGCGCCGCGCGTGATTGATGTGTACGGCGAACTGTTCGGGAGGGATGCGACCACAACAGAACAAGCTCGAGATGCGTTGCGCGCGCGGGGATTTGCCTGATGGCGACATTCGGAATAACGTTCCCGGCGCTTGCCAGCGGGGCGATCTTCATCAAGGGATTCGTGAACAACAGCACGAGCGCGTCCACCTCTACGCAATATTTGACGTTCGGCCACTGCTTTCAGAAGGGGCAAATTGCATCGGGCGGTGGCCTCGCGGCAGCAATAAGCGGGACTCCTTACCCGTGTCAGGTCGACGTCAAGACATCCTATTCTGACGGCTCGGTCTGTCACGGCGTGATCTCGATGCAGGTCCCGGCGATCGCCGCGAGCACGCTGATCTTTGCGCAATTCTCGGCGGCCAATCCACCGAGTGGTGCGACGCTCGTGCTGTCGACCGCGATCGGTAGCAACACGCTCTCGCTGGCATTGGCGGCGACGAGCCCGCCGAACTGGGCCGCAAGCACTGCGTACGCGATCAACGCTCTGATCAAACCGACCGTCGGCAATGCTGGTGGCTACACATTCCAGTTCCATGGCAGCGGCGGATCGAGCGGCGCGACCGAACCGCCTTGGGCGCAGACGGAAGGCGCATTCATCGCTGACGGAACGCTCGGCGGTAATGGTTGGGTGAACGTTGGCGTACCGTTTACCGGGACGATCGCGCAAGACTTGGTCGCTGCGATAAAAGCTGTGACGCCGGACCTTTGGATTTCCGGACCAATCGCCGTGCAAGGACGAGCCTACGTCCTGGCGAGCAATCCGGGATCGTTGGCGAGCGCTACCGTAAATTCTGCACTTCCCGCGCTGCTGCGCATCGTCATTGACGTGACGGCGTTTGCGGATGGCACCGTGCTATTCGATGTGTGCACCGCGAATGATTGCTTCGCATCGTCTTCAATACTCACAAGCGTATCCGCGGTTGGCGTACGCGGAGGCACGCAGGCATACTCCGCTACGTTCACATTGAACGGCACCGCACAGTCGCCTCTAGGGCCGCTACAACATTACGCACAGGAAAACTGGGCATGGCAGCTCGGGACGGTGCCACACTTATTCGCAGATTCTAAAGACACGGTACTGCAAGTCGTCCACAATCCTGCCGATTTTGTTGAGGCCCAGGCGATCGTGCCGTGGGATCTCACTGTCGGCGTCGGTGTGGATAATAACGCCGCAAACAACCCGCTCTTCGTGACTGAAGCTGCGGACGCCGCAGCGGTGTCCACGTTTGCGCATCCGATGGATATCGGTGCCGCGCTGGTCAACCCTCAGATGTCTGGGTACGGAGTCTCAAACCCGCAGGACGGAATTGGGCCGAACAATTACTGGCAGCAGTGGTGGCTGGTTACATCGGCGCAGGCGTTTTGCCAAGTCGGGCTCGAATGTGTGCGCATCAATGGCGTGATTCCATGGCACGCATGGCATCCTGATCTCGGAAGATACTGGAGCAATGGGGACGATCCACTCCTCGGCCAATGGACTGCTGGCCTCTATAGCACTCAGTACCGCTCGACGCAGTTGTCGCACACGCTGCCTATTGGCTCCGCTGACATCTATTGGGGCCTGGACATGGAGCATTACCCAGACCTCGTTTATCTTGCGTACCTACAAACCGGTCGTAGATACATCTGGGATGAACTGCAGGCGGTCACAGAGTGGGAGCTGCAGGTAAATCAGGTCGCCGATGAAGGATACACGACAGCTTGGCCTGGGCAGGTTTTGATTTTCAACGCTACTCAAAACATTCGTCAAAATGCCTGGGCATTTCGGAACCTGCTCTATGCGCTGTATGCATGCCCTGACACGGGCGCGCAAAAGAAATGGTACCGCTCAGTAATTGACACAAATCTCAACTGGTTTGCGCTGCATATTGGATATTATCAGGCGTACCAAGGGCCCGAATGCTACGGTTACATGGTCGGCGGGGGCGCTCGTGCCGGCGGCCTTCCGGCGTGGGAGATCGACTACGCGATGTTCGTCATCGCGCTTGCTGCCGTGATGGGCCATCCGCTCGCGTTTCAGATGGCATGGTGGATACTACACCATCGCACCGGAATCTTGCTCAATGGCGCTGCGTGGCCTCCGACGGGCTATCCCACGGCGGACGCCGTAATATACGACACACAGATGTGGAGCGTGATGCCGACGGTCGCTGGAGGCGCGGGCTCGTGGGGCTTTTCTGTCTGGCCGCCAGCTCAGACCTGGACAGGAATCGAGCAATTCCTGCGACAGGGATCAGGCAGTGCGCTGGGGTTAGGAACCTCAAATACGTGGAACTGCATCTTTCAGGGCTCGATCAGCGGGACGACCTTGACGGTGAGCAGTGTTTCATTCGGCGCGCTTGCAATCGGTATGCTGGTGTTCGCTGGTCCGAACACTGGTGGCGAATCGGGGGTGCTCGCACTTCCCTTGATTACAGCCGGCTCTGGAAACACATGGACGATACAGTTGCCGCCGAGCGGGTGGACGCAGCCAAGTGGCACCATTCAGATGGCTGCGTCGAATTACAGCCAGCCCGGGGAGTACACCATGTGGTACTCCGGTGTTGGCACCGGCGGCGGTAACGAGGATAACTTCGACCAAGTGCTTTACGATAGTTTGGTCCACGGCCAGATTCTGGGCTACCCGGCCGCGACCACGGCCCTTAATACTCTCATGGGTCTCGTGGATAGCACCGGCGCAGTTGTGCCAAATCTTACATTCGCATCTGACTGGCAAAACGCGCTGATCGGCAAAGTTGCGGCTCGCACCATCAACGATTCACAGATTTTTCCGTCGGCCGGCGCTCCGAGCGGTAATTCCGGGCAATCGTTTGCAGTCACTGGCGCGATGCTTGCTCCCGCGCCCGCGAGCGCGCCGTCGGTCTGGGTGTCACCGCCGCGGAAGCGAGTTTATTTCGGAAACCGGAGATAATCGATGCCGTCCACATATTCGGCGACGTTCAGCGGGACGTCGTTTGCCGGCGTCTCTGTGAGTGCCGCGCAAGACCTTTTTTCGATGCTGGCGGCCGAGACCGTGCCGTTCATGCTCAACCGCCTCTCGATCTCTACCTCGGGGCAGACTACCCCGGGCAACCTGGTAATCAGCGTGCAGCGCTTCACGCCGACCGTGACGCAAGGCAGCGGCGGGACGGTCGTGGCTGCGTCATCTCTTGCCGAAATTGCGCAATACGCTCAGCGCACGCCGACCACCGTGGTGCACACGAATGATGCCACACAGCGTGCGAGCACGACCGGGAGCAAAGAGCTGATCTGGACCGGGACGGTGCAAGACCTGAACAACCTGGATGACATACCCATCCCAGAGCTCTGGCCGTTCGTGCCCGGCAATTGCGCGCTCATCATCGGATTGGAGACGGCTCCGGCCGCGGCAGTTGTGCTTTACGGCTCGGCGCAGTTCACCGAGCTGACCTGATCGTGGCATGGCTCTCGCGCTCGATGGATCGGCTCTGCTCGCTTGGGAAGTCGGCGGAACAGTCTCCGGTGCGCTCACGACGACGCAGGCCGATGATGTAATAGTCGTCGTCGTTTTCACGTCAAATTTTGTTGCAGGTACCGTTCTAAGCGTTTCTGACGCGGCGGACCCTACGCGTACGTGGACGTTGAGGGCGTCTAGCGCGCCGGGTTCGTACGCACTCTTCGAGTTCTGGGCCGTCGCCGGATCGCCTTTAGCGTCCGACGAGATAACCGTCACGAGCAGCGGCGGCAATACCTACAATTGGTCTGCGATGGCATTCGGCGTTGCAGGCGCGGATACGAGCGCGCCGTTTGATATGAATGCCGTCCTTCCTGTGCTCAGCACGGCGGCCACTACGATCGCAGTCTCGACCGCAGCCGACAACGCGTTTATCTTCGGCGCGTACGGTTGCAGCGGCACAGGGGCTGCTGGCGCCGGATGGACGTCGATCCAGAACGACTCTGGATATCACTTAGCGGAATGCGCGACTTTCACGTCCCCGCAGACGAATCTTGTCATCCCGCTCAGTGCCGGAACGCCGCAGTATGGCGCTCTGGGGGACGCGATCGTCGCGGCCGGCAGCGTAACAAACACCACCGGGGCCGCGCGAACTCACGCAGCAGCCGCCGGGCGCATTGCGGCATCGGCGGAAGGCGGGCTGGCGGCAGCGTCGCGCGCTGGCGGCGTGGCGC
>JBOHMN010000013.1:0-3401 GCA_050730175.1 Acetobacteraceae bacterium
TTTGCCGTCCGCACAAGGATTCACGCCATGCTCCTTCAACTTCGCCCCGACACCGACGCCCGCCACACCGCCGCGCTGCGCGCGCATTTGAGCACGCTCGGCTATGACAGCTGTCCGCTGTGCTATCTGGGGCCGGGCTTCTACGCGTTGCTGCCGCTGGCCGAGTCGGAGGCGTTGCCGACGGCGGATCCGGCGGCGAGTGTGCGCCGGCAGTTCGGCGGCATCATCGCCCGGCTGGAGCCGTTGGCTCCGGCCGGGCTGGCGGCGCGCGCGCGGCGTCCGGAGGGAACGCGGGTGCTGGTGGACGGAGTTGAAATCGGAGCCGGGCTGGTGGTCATCGCCGGGCCGTGCTCGGTGGAGAGCCGCGAACAATTGCTGGCGACGGCGCGCGGCGTGCGCGCCGCGGGCGCCCACATCCTGCGCGGCGGCGCGTACAAGCCGCGCACTTCGACATACGATTTTCCCGGCCTGGGGCGGCGCGGCCTGGAGCTGCTGGCCGAGGTGGGGGCTGAAGTGGGTATGCCGGTGGTGACCGAGGTGATGGCGCCCGAGGACGTGGAACTGGTGGCGCAGCACGCGGCCATGTTGCAGGTGGGTGCGCGCAACATGCAGAATTTCCCGCTGCTGCGGAAGCTGGGCGAACTGGGGCGGCCGGTGCTGCTAAAGCGCTCGCCCAGCGCGCCGCTCGAGGAGTGGTTGGCGGCGGCCGAGTACCTGCTGGCACGCGGCAACGATCAAGTGGTGCTGTGCGAACGCGGCATCCGAGGCTTCGACCCTCACACCCGCAACCTGCTCGACTTGGGCGGCCTCGCCGCCATGCGCCAACTCACGCACCTGCCGGTGCTGGCCGATCCCAGCCATGCCACCGGCCGGCGCGCGCTGGTGGGGCCCGGCGCCTGTGCCGCGGTTGGGGCCGGCGCCGACGGCGTCTGCGTGGAAGTGCATGTGCGGCCGGAGGAGTCCATTTCCGACCGCGAGCAGGCGATGTCGCCCGAGGATCTGGCAGAGCTGGTTCCGCGGCTGCACGCCATCGCGGCCGCCGTGCGCCCGGATGGCAGCCCCTCGCGGGAGCCCCGCCGTGTGCACTCGGACAGAGTCGCAACGAAAGGCCGCGAAATTCGGAACGGCGGCCCGCTCCCGGGGAGTGAGGCGGCGCGGCCCCGCGAGGCTCGCACCGGCTTGGGCTTGCGTGGGCCCCGAGCCGGCGCGAGCCCAAGCGGGAAGGCGGGCGCAGCCCGCCAGGGGCCCGCGCCAGTTAATCGGAAGTTCCCGCCGCGGAAGTGAAGGATTTGCCTGCAGGACAAGGGATTGAGACCACATTGGCCTGCAGGCGGACTGTCTACACGGCGATTCCCTGCAGGAGCTGGAGCGCCCGTTGTTGAGTCGGGTTCGAGGTGGTGACGATCTGGAAGGCCGGCGAGGGCGTCTTGTCCGAGCGCGTCACGCAGGTGTTGCGCACGATGGTCGCCAGATCCTCGAGCAGCGTGCGGAAACTGTGCACTGTCGAGCCGTCGGCGAGAGTACGTGCGGCGATTTTTTGCCCTGCCTTCGCTGAGCGCTCGGCTGGGGCAACCGGGTCGCGCTGTTGTTTGGCTGCGAGATCCTCGTCGGCGAAGAGCACCTCGCGCCAGGCTTGCTGCATGTGCCATTCGACGTAGTAGGCGAGCATGCACAGGAAGATATGGGCGCGCACGCGATTGTCCAAGCGATGGTGGATGGGGCGGATCTTCAGGTCCACGGTTTTGAGCGACCGGAACGCCCGCTCGACCTCGCTGAGCCCCTTGTAGCTGCGCACCGCGTCGGCGGCGCTCATCTGTTGCTTCGACAGATTGGTGCGAATGACATACAGCCCATCGAGTGCCGCCTCGGCGGCGACCTGATCCTCGAGAACTTGAAAGTCGAAACGCCGATCCTCGATGGTGAGATCGAAGTGCTTGGCGACCTTGTACTTGTTGACGACGCGCCCGACCCGCACGCCGATTTTCGCCTCGCCCCTGAGCCTGCCGGCGGCGACGCCGGCCTGCACCTTCTCCAGTTCCCGCCGCGTGGCCGCCAGCAGCGCGACGCGCTTGCGGGCCCGCAGCTTCGCCAGTTCGGGGTTACGGCAGGCGATTAGCCGCTCGCCGGGATAGTCGGGATGGGAGATCTCAAACAAGGAGCGCTCGTCGAACAGCCCGAGTTGGAGCGCTTCCCCCTCGACCAGGGAGCGGATCTGGCCGCTTTTGAGGGCGGTGATCCAACCCAGCCCTTCGACTTCGCGCAGCTCCCCGACGGCCTTGTGGGAGATCATGCCGCGGTCCCCGACCACCACCACGCGCTCCAGATGAAACTCCCCACGCAACTTCTTCACCGCGGGCATCAGGGTCGCGGCGTCGGCGGTATTGCCCGCATAGACCGAGACCGCCGCCGGACAGCCACTGCGCGCGGTCAAGAGCCCATAGTTGACCTGGAGCTTGTTTTTCCTGCCATCGCGGTTGTGTCCGATCCGGCCGAGCGGGCAATGCGTGCCCTCGAAGTAGCTCGAGGAGAGGTCATAGAGCGCCAGCGCCCCCTCCCGCAGATGCCGCGCGGCGAGTTTGCGCTCGATCGCCCCCTGACGCTTCAGCAGCCAATCCATGGCCGCATACAGATCATCCGCGTCGGCGGTCTCGACTCCGTATTCCTCGGCGAGCGTGGTGGTGCGCCACCAGCGCGTGGTGGCGAGCTTGGTGTGGGGCGATAGCACCCGGGCGGCGACCATCGCGCACACCCGCTCGCGCTCGGGACTCGGACGCGAGGCGATCAGCCCCGCGAAACCGAGCCTCTGCATCGCCACGCACACCGCCTGCACGCCCCCATGGGGCAGCGAACGCACGACCTCGAACGATTCCGGCCCCACCAAGCCCGCCGCCGATTCGCCGCGCAAGGCCTGCCGCAAGGCCTCGATCCGGGGTGCTGGCCAGCGGCTGAGATTGGCCAGGGTGCGGTTGCGGACCTTGCCCTTTTCGCGAAAGCTCTCGCGCAACAGAATCGCCGGCGGCGAGTTGCGATTGGGCACGACGGCGACGTACATGCCGACAGCTTATGCATGGCATGCGCCATTGTCAAGTTTTATATTGCTACTTACATGCCTACACAATCGCCCCCGTAATGCGCCCAACTCCAATGGCCATGCGCCTTTACATGCGTTCAGTCGGGGAACTTCCGATTAGCCCGCGGCACGGTTGCTATAGTAGTGGTTCCGAGCTGCCATGCCGCGCCACACCTATGCCCGGGCCGGGGTTTCGATCGCGGCCGCCGACCGCGCCAAAGCGCGCATCAAGCGCCTGGCGCAGCAGACCTTCAATCCCCAGGTATTGGCCGGCATTGGCAGCTTTGGCGGCCTTTTTCAAATGCCGCGAGGGTTTCGGCAGCCGGTGCTG
>JBOHMN010000014.1:0-20980 GCA_050730175.1 Acetobacteraceae bacterium
CCTCTCGATCCCCTTACCGTTGTTGCCGTTGGCAACAAGCGACGGGGGCAGGACACTGGGTTGCGCGGGGGACGGTATTGCCGCACAGGCTGGCGAGCGGACCGGCGCCATAAGGTCTTGGCGAATCCGGGGCGAGTCGGGCTATAGGACGCGGGCGAGGGCAGGTTCGGTCGCATGAACTTGGTGGATCTGCTGGTTCTCGGCGCGGTCGGCCTGTCGGCGCTGTTCGGCTTCGTGCGCGGCCTGGTGCGCGAGGTGCTCGGGATCGGCGCCTGGATCGGCGCGATCGTCCTGGCAGTGCTTGCTTTCCCATGGGCCTCGGCGGAGGCACGGGGAGCTATCGGCAATCCCGACATCGCCGACGGTGTTGCTATTGCGGCCGTCTTCCTGGTTTGCCTGGTCGCGCTCTCGCTGATCGCCGCCTGGATCGGCGGGGTGGTCCGCCACTCCGCGCTTGGCGGCCTTGACCGCACGCTCGGTCTGATCTTCGGCATCGCCCGGGGTGCGATCTTGATCATGATAGCCTATATCGTCGTCGGATTGGTCGAGCGACCGGCGGTGTGGCCGGTGCCAGTGCAGAATGCACGAGTGCTGCCTTACGCCTATCACGGAGCGATCTGGATGGTTCACCTTCTGCCGCCGCACTATCGCCCGGAAGTTGCTCCACTGCCCTCGCCCGATGCTGCTGCGAAGGCAGCACAACCACAAGCTTTGTCACTCGATCCGGCCAAACCATAGCGGAGCAACCGATGACACAGGGTGGGCCGCAACAAATCGAGGTCACCGACGCTTCGGCCTTGGTGGCTGGCATTCCAGTCCGTCCCTGTCGGCGGCCCGCCGATCCCGGGTCGCCCGCCGCCGGCGAACCGCATGAGCCGCAGATTGACGGCTCTCCGCCCGGAGATGACAGGCCGCACGAGGAATGTGCGGTGTTCGGGGTGTGGAACGCAACCGACGCGGCAGCGATCACCACACTCGGACTGCACGCGCTGCAGCACCGCGGCCAGGAGGCGACGGGCATCGTTTCCTTCGACGGCAGACACTTTCATTCGCACAAGGGCCTTGGCCTGGTCGGCGACAATTTCGGCGACGCCCAGGTGATCTCAGGGCTGCCGGGCACGCACGCAATCGGACATAACCGCTATGCAACCACCGGGGAAACGGTGCTGCGCAACGTGCAACCGCTTTATGCCGACTTCGAATTCGGGGGCCTCGCGGTCGGACACAACGGCAACCTGACCAATGCCTACCGGCTTCGCCGCGATCTCGTGCGCCGCGGCTGCCTTTTTCAATCAACCACCGATTCCGAAGTTTTCGTTCACCTGATCGCGATCAGCACCTATTCAACGGTTCTTGACCGGTTGATCGACGCCCTGAAGCAGGTCGTGGGCGCCTACAGTCTGGTCGCACTAACCAATACCGCACTGATCGGAGTGCGCGATCCGATGGGCGTCCGGCCGCTCATTCTCGGCCGGCTGGCCGGAGCGGACGGCAATCCGGCCTATGTCCTGGCGAGCGAGACCTGCGCGCTCGAGATCGTCGGGGCGGAATTCGTGCGCGATATCGAAGCCGGCGAGATCGTCGAGATCAGCGAAAAGGGCGTACGCAGCATCCGGCCATTCGGTCGCCTGCGCCCCCGCTTTTGTGTTTTCGAATACATCTATTTTGCCCGCCCGGATTCTACGATTGACGGAATTTCAGTCTACGCGGCGCGCAAGCGGATCGGCGCAGAGCTGGCACGCGAATCGGGTGTCGCCGCGGACGTCGTGGTACCGGTTCCGGATTCAGGGGTACCGGCGGCGCTGGGCTACGCGGCCGAGAGCTCCATTCCCTTCGAGCTCGGCATCATCCGCAACCACTATGTCGGACGAACGTTCATCGAACCGATCGACCGGATACGGCACCTCGGCGTCAAACTCAAGCATTCGACCAACCGCGCGGTACTGGCAGGACGGCGCGTGGTGCTGGTGGACGATTCGATCGTGCGCGGGACGACCAGCCGAAAGATCGTCGAGATGGTTCGCGCTGCCGGCGCGCGCGAAGTGCATATGCGCATTTCGTCCCCGCCGTTCCGACACCCCTGTTTCTACGGAATCGATACACCGGAAGAGAGCGAGCTCCTGGCGGCGCGCCATGACGTTGCCGAAATGGCGGCGATGATCGGCGCCGACAGCCTCGCCTTCATTTCGATCGACGGTCTTTATCGGGCGCTCGGTAAGGGTGCACGCGACCCGGGCAACCCGGCGTTCTGCGATGCCTGCTTCACCGGCGATTACCCAATTCCGCTCACCGACATCACCGCCAAAACAGAACGGCAGCTTTCCCTTCTCGCCGAGGATAACTGAGGATTGCCGGGCCCGCTCGCGGGCCGGCTTGCGCTCGTCACCGGCGCGAGCCGCGGGCTTGGCGCGGCCACGGCAGTGGCGCTCGCCCGGCTGGGTGCCGATCTGGTGCTCACGGCGCGCACGGTCGGCGGTCTGGAGGAAACCGACGATGCAATCCGCGCCGCAGGCTCGCGGGCCAGCCTGGTACCGCTCGACCTCAGCGACGGCAGCGCGGTCGACATGCTCGGCCCGAGCATCGCGGAACGTTTCGGCCGGCTCGATGCGGTCATCGCTTGCGCTGCTGTGCTCGGCCCGCTGACGCCCGCGGGCCACATCCAGCCCGCGGCCTGGATGGAGGTGATCGCCGTCAATCTCTCCGCGGCTTGGCGGCTGATCCGCACCACCGCACCGCTGCTGCTCGCTGCCCCGGCTGGGCGGGCGGTATTCGTGACCGACGCACGGGCACGCACGCCACGCGCCTATTGGGGAGCCTACGGAGCAAGCAAGGCCGGCATGGAGTACCTGGCCCTCGCCTGGGCCGAGGAGACCCGCAATACACGCCTCCGAATCAATCTCTTCGATCCAGGCCCGATGGCAACCAGGCTACGGTTGCGGGCAATGCCGGCGGAGGATCGGAGCCGGCTGCCCGCCCCGGAGGAGGTCGCACCCATGCTCGCCGCGCTTTGCCTGCCGGAGGAGACGCGTCACGCGAGCCTCATCAGCCGGTGCCGGTCGCCTGGCGGATGAAGAAGCGCTTCAGAGGTGCAATGCGACCGACGGCGGCGATGCCAACATCACGGATCAGCCGAAGCGGGGGGAGATCGTTGCCGAACAGCCGCTCGAGCCCGTCGGTTGCCGCGAGCATCAGAAGGTGCCTCGCCGACGCGCGCCTCTGATAACGCATCAGGACTGCGGGGCTTCCCGGATCCGCGCCGGTCGCTACGGCATCCTCGATCAACTCGGCGAGCGCGATCGCGTCACGGAGGCCGAGATTGAGGCCCTGGCCCGCGATCGGGTGAACGCCGTGCGCCGAATCGCCCGCGAGGGCAAGCCTCGGCGCAATAACGCGATGGGCGAAGTGAGCAGCCAGCGGATAGTGGAAACGCTTGCCGAGCGGACGAACGCAACCGAGCTGAGGGCCCAGCCGGCGCGCAATCTCGGAGCCGAAACGGCCCTCGTCGAGCCGGTAAAGCGCCTCGGCACGCGCGGTCGGCTCGGTCCAGACAATCGCAGAGACATGCTCCGCCACGCCGTGCGGCGTAACGGCGGGACTCATCGGCAACTGCGCAAACGGCCCGGCCGGGAGAAAGTGTTCGAGTGCGACGTTGTGGTGCGGGCGGGTATGGGTGATCGCGCTGACGATTGCCTGCTGGTGATAAGAAAAACGCGTGAAGGGAATGCAGGCGGCACGCGCGAGGGGGCTTGACCGCCCTTCTGCAGCGACGACGAGGCTGGCGGCGAGCTCCGCGCCATCGGCCGCAACCAGGCGGACACTTTCCTTACTGCACTCGACGCTCACCGTGGCAGGCGCCAGCACAACAAGCGACGAAAGCTCCCGGAATCGCGCATTGAGAGCCATCCTGAGGCTCCGTGCCTCGACCATCCAGCCGAACGGACCGGCGTTTTCACCCGCCTCCCGGTGATCGAAGCTGAGCGCAAGGGATGACGGAGGGTGGCCGAGGCGGCCGTCCGTCACGCGAATGCCGAGGATGGGGCACGGCGCATAGGGCAACCGCTGCCAGACCCCGCCTGCTTCGAGCAGCGGGCGCGATCCCGCTGCGATCGCATAGGCGCGGCCGTCAAAATCCGGATGCTCCATCGGCGGCAACGCGGCGCGGTCGATCAGAGCGGTCGGGATTCCCGCGGCTGCGAGCCGGCAGGCAAGGGCGCCGCCGACCGGCCCAGCACCAACCACCGCAACGATGACCTCGGTTGTGTGCGGCATCGTGCACCCGGAGCCCTTTTTCCATCAGATGGTTCCGCATTATACGCTAAGGTTCAGGTTGAACGGAGCCGGAGTTGCGAATCGGCTATGAGTGCTGTCGCGATCACGCAGGATCTTGCGTCACCCACCCTCAAGGCACTGATCCGCCGCCGGACGGCCGAGCTCGCAGGCTTGGTGCTGGCGCTCGCGGCGATCGGGTTTTTGCTGGCGCTCGTATCCTATGACCCGGTCGATCCGTCGCTCGATACGGCAAGCGGTGCCGCCGTGCATAATCTCGCCGGGCCAGTGGGCGCATGGGTTGCCGATTTCCTGCTGCAAGGATTCGGATTCGCCGCCGTGCTGCCAGGCCTCGTCATTCTGGCATGGGCGTGGCGGATCGCATCGCAGCGCGGCATCGGCCGCCCGCTCATCAGATTGGTTGGCGTCGCGGTCGCTCTGCCGTCATTCGCCGCGGTGCTCGGTGGCCTCGCGGCGTCCGCCGGATCGTTTGCCTGGCCCGTTGCTGCTGGCCCCGGCGGGGCGGTCGGCGGGGTCTTGGGTCGCACGGTGCTCGCTGCCGGGCATGGGCTGTTCGGGACACTCGGGCTTCTTCTCGGGTGGACGTTGCTGGCCGGCCTTGCCGGCTGCTCGGCATGGCTCGCACTCGGCCTCACGGGCAAAGAGTGGCAGGCGGCGGGCGCCGGGGTGGGAACGGCGGCCCGCCAGTCGGTCGGGCGCGGGCGGCGCGCGTTCGGCATCCTCTTTCGCCCACGCGTGCACCGCCCAGCTTCAGCCGATCCGGCGAGACCTTCCAGCGACGTGCCGAAACTCACGCGAATCGACCCCGACCTGGAGCTCGCACCCGAACTCACCCCCCAAGCTTCGAGCGCGCACGTCGGTCCGCGCGTGATGCCGCGGCGCACGCCGCCGCCACCCCGCCAGGAGAGGCTGCCGCTCGAGGATGGCTTTCAGTTCCCGCCGCTTTCTCTGCTCAAGGCTGCCCCGGCGCGCGGGATCACCGGCCCCTCCCCCGAATCGCTGCAGGGGAACGCGCGGCTTCTCGAATCCGTGCTCGCCGATTACGGCGTGCAAGGCGCAATCGTCGAGATCCGGCCCGGGCCGGTGGTCACGCTCTACGAACTCGAGCCCGCGCCTGGCATCAGGAGCGCGCGTGTGATTGGCCTTGCGGATGATGTGGCGCGGAGCCTCTCGGTCACCGCGGTGCGTGTCGCAACCGTGCCGGGACGGAACGTGATCGGCATCGAGGTGCCGAACTCGCGACGGGAAACCGTGTTCCTCTCCGAGCTGCTGGCAACCGACGATTGGACGAAACATCCGGCGCGGCTCGGGCTCGCGCTCGGCAAGGATATCTCGGGCGCTCCGGTCATCGCCGATCTCGCGCGCATGCCGCACCTTCTGATCGCCGGCACCACCGGCTCCGGCAAATCAGTCGGCGTGAACGCCATGATCATTTCGCTGCTCTATCGGATGCCGCCCGAACAGTGCCGGATGATCCTGATCGATCCGAAGATGCTCGAACTTTCGGTCTATGAAGGAATTCCGCACCTGATTGCGCCGGTGGTCACGGAGCCGCGGAAAGCGGTCACCGCCCTCAAATGGACTGTGCGGGAAATGGAGCGGCGCTACCGGGCGATGAGTCAGCTCGGCGGTGTGCGCAACATCGGCAGCTACAACGAGCGCGTCGCGGCGGCCCACCTCAAGGGCGAAGTCGTGACACGCCGCGTCCAGACCGGCTTCGATGCCGAGACCGGCCGCCCAATCTTCGAAGAACAGCCGCTCGCGCTCGAGGCACTGCCGTTCATCGTCGTCGTGATCGATGAGATGGCGGACCTCATGATGGTCGCAGGCAAGGAGATCGAAGCGGCGGTGCAACGTCTGGCGCAGATGGCGCGTGCCGCAGGGATCCATGTCATCATGGCCACGCAGCGCCCGTCCGTCGACGTCATCACCGGCACCATCAAGGCAAACTTCCCGACCCGCATCAGCTTCCAGGTGATCAGCAAGTTCGATTCGCGGACGATCCTCGGCGAGCAGGGCGGCGAGCAACTGCTCGGGCAGGGCGATATGCTCTACATGATGGGCGGCGGGCGCATCACCCGCGTCCATGGACCGTTCGTCTCCGATGCCGAGGTGGAGGGTGTCGTAGAATTTCTGCGCGAGCAGGGCGAGCCGGCCTATCTCGAGGAGGTCACCGAAGCGGCCGAGGAAGATCCCGCTACACCGCTGCCGAACATCGGCGAAACTGGCTCGGAGGGCGAGCGCGGCCTCTACGAGCAGGCGGTGACGCTGGTCGCCCGCGAAGGCAAAGCCTCGACATCCTTCATCCAGCGCCATTTGCAGATCGGTTACAACCGCGCGGCGCGCCTGATCGAACAGATGGAAAAGGATGGCGTCGTCGGCCCGGCCAACCATGTCGGCAAGCGCGAAGTGCTGATCGGCGGAAGCCGCAACGAGGAATAGCCGCAGGGTCGAGCGAGAGCACACGCGAGGCCTGCTGCTTCGGCCGCCGGTTGCGCTGGAAATAGAAACAATGGTGCGGACGGCGGGACTCGAACCCGCACTCCCCACTGGGGAAGCAGATTTTCCTGCCACTTCGGCTTCCGCCGCCGCCTGGCCTGAGGGGCCGGCGTTCGTGGTCTGGACTATCCCTTCGCCATAGCCCGTCAGGCTTCAGGCGCTGCCCGTCTAGTCTCTACACCTTCCCCGATCCGGAATCCGGGGCTTGGCTCGGGATCGGCCCGTGCCCGGCAGAGTCTGCCAGGCCGTCGGCGTTCCCCGAATTTGGGCAGTTCTGCACCGCGGGTTTCCCCGTGGGCACTCCACTCGCGAAGTCTGCCGCGTCTACCTTTCCGCCACGTCCGCGTCTTTCTCCGACACGCCCCCTCTCAGGCTCCGCTCGCAATGCGGCAGGCGATATCAAGCCCGCTCCGGATCAGCTTTTCACTTGCCTCGGGCGTGCGGAAGCCGCTGTGCGCCGAAAGTGTTACGTTTTTGAGCCCGGTCAGCTTGTGGCCGGGCGGAAGCGGCTCCGTCGCGAACACGTCGAGCGCGGCATGGCCGATCCTCCCCGCCTCGAGTGCCGCGAGCATCGCCTCCTCATCCACGAGGAGTGCGCGCGCGGTATTCACGAGAATCGCTCCGGGGCGGAGCAGCGCGATACGTGCCGCGTCGAGAAAGCCTCGTGTCTCATCGGTCAGCAACAGATGCAGCGAGACGACGTGGCTCTCGGCAAGCAATGTGTCAAGCGGAACGAAAGTCACGGATGGAGCGGACTTCCTGGTCCGGTTCCACGCCAGCACGTGCATTCCGGAGCCTGCCGCGATCCGTGCCACTTCGGATGCGATGCCGCCGAACCCGATGAGCCCAATGGTCTTTCCGGTGAGTTCCACGCCCTCGGTTCTGAGCCACTCGCCCCGGCGCATAGCGCGATCCATGCGCGCAAGCCCGCGCGCCGCCGCCCACATCAGCGCGATCGTATGTTCGGCGACCGCAGTATCTCCGTAGCCTCTGATGATGTGGACACGGATGCCGATCCCGGCGAGCTCATCGGGGTGCATGTAACTCCGCGCGCCGGTGCCAAGAAAGATGATATGCTTCAGCTGGCGGCATTGCCGCATCGCTTCGGTCGGCATGGGGGTGTGATCGTCGATCAGGAAATCCGCGCCATCCAAGAGACGAGGCAGAGCCTCGGCTGGCACGACGTCCTCTTCGTAAAGGACGACCGGCGGGTCGCCGGCGCGGCGCACCTTGCGATAAACGTCGCCGAGGGCGTCGCTCGCGTCGATGAACACTCCTTGCATGCCGTCTCTCTCCGCCCGCGGGGCAGATAGTGCGGAACGACCGGGCCGAGGGCAAGACACTCCTGTCAGACGCCCACCGCCCCGGCCCGCGAAGGCCCCCCGCCGCTCCTTCCGCACACGCCACTGAGCGCGTCCCGGCGGGCATAGCCCAACGCAACTCCCATGTGGGCGCCGGCACCCGGCGGCACGAAAGCGAAACGTTTGCTATAAGCCGGCGCCATGGCTGGCAACCGCACCTGCAACTTCCCTCTCCCCCCGCGGCGCCACAAAGCTTCAAACGGGAACGGAGCACTGCCGTGACCTTCCGCGACCGTGCGGAAGCCGGGCGCACGCTCGCGGCAAGGCTCGTGGCATACAAGGATCGAATGCCCCTCGTGCTCGCCCTGCCGCGTGGCGGCGTGCCGGTTGGCTACGAGATCGCCCGTGCGCTTGCCGCACCGCTCGACGTGATGCTGGTGCGCAAGCTTGCGGCGCCCGGACAGCCGGAGCTCGCCATCGGCGCGATCGCCCTCGGTGCCGATCCTGAAATCGTCACGGATCCTGATCTGATCGCCGCACTCGGCATCTCCGACGCAGAACTCGCGGCGATCGAAAGGCGCGCGTTCGACGAGCTTTACCGAAAGCGCGCCCTGTTCCTCGCCGGCCGGCCTCCGGTTCTGGTGGCAGGCCGCACCGCCATCCTGGTCGATGACGGCATCGCCACCGGGGCAACGATGCGTGCGGCCTTGCGGGCCACGCGCGCGGCCAAGCCGGAACGAATCACGCTTGCGGTGCCGGTCGCACCTCCCGATACGCTCAAAGCGCTGGCAAGCGAGGCGGACGAGATCGTTTGCCTCGAGCGACCACGCCGGTTCACCGCGGTTGGCCGATTTTACCAGCGATTCCCACAGCTCGATGATCGCGAGGTCATCGTACTCCTCGAGCAGGCGCGAAGCATTGGTCAAGGCGGCACGGAGTAGACCGCGTTACGAGCGGCGAATGAAGCTGATGCGCGCGGCGCCGTGACGAAGTTCCGCGAGGAGAATCCCGAGTGATGGATCGGGCGCGCGTGCTGCCGTTTCGACAACCAGGAGAGCCGCCGGTGCAATCCAGCCTTTCTCGGCAAGTGCAGCCACCGCGGACACGGCATGCCGGCCTTCGGCATAGGGAGGATCGAGGAAGACGAGCTCGCATGGCAGGCCCGGCGGCGGACGGGTCGCATCCCGGGCGACGACGCGCACCCGATCCTCTAGTCGGCACGCGGCAATGTTGGCCGTGAGCGCCAGAAGTGCTGCTTCGTTCGTTTCGAAGAACACGCATGCCGCCGCCCCGCGCGAGAGCGCCTCGAGCCCGAGCGCCCCGGTGCCGGCAAAGGCGTCCAGAACGCGCGCGCCCTCGATCACCTCCGGCCCCGCCCAGCCTGCGTGGGCCAGGCTGTCGAACAGCGCCTGACGCACCCGATCCGCCGTCGGGCGGGTCGCGCCGCCGATCGGCGCGCTGAGGCGCCGCCCCCGGAGCGCGCCGCCAATGATTCTCATTTCGTGCCGAGCTGGTCGCGCAGCACCTTCGCAGTCACTTCCTGCACCGCGCCGTGCGGCAACTGGCCAAGCTGGAACGGCCCGTAGGCGACGCGGATCAACCGGGCGACCGAAAGCCCGAGATGCGCGAGCACCCGCCGTACCTCGCGATTTTTCCCCTCGCAAAGGCTGAGACTAAGCCAGCTATTCGTGCCTTTGCGTGCATCCAGGGCGGCCGCGATCGGCCCGTAGGTAACACCCCCGATGCTGGCACCGCGGGACAACAGGGCTAGAGCACGCTCATCGACCGCCCCGTGCACGCGCGCCCGGTAGCGGCGCTTCCAACCCGTTGATGGAAGCTCGAGCCGGCGGGCAAGCGCACCATCGTTGGTGAGAAGCAACAGGCCCTCGCTCGCGAGATCGAGCCGCCCGACGCTGATCACCCGCGGCAGACCCGAAGGCAGGTTCGCGAACACCGTCGGACGACCGGCAGGGTCCCTGTGTGTCGTCAAGAGGCCGGGCGGTTTGTGATAGCGCCAGAGCCGGGTCCGCTCCGGCTGGCCGACCGCCTTCCCGTCGACCTCAACAAGATCGCCCGGGCGGACGAAGGTTGCCGGATGCACAACCCGCACGCCATCGAGCTGCACGCGCCCGGCCGCGATCAGCACCTCGGCAGCCCGGCGGCTCGCCACGCCGGCGGCGGCGAGAAAGTGCGCGATCCTCACCCCCTGCGTTGATCCGCTGTCGCTCTCGCCACTCACCGCGACGCAGCCTGGATCAGGGTATCAAACAGCCGCCGGTCGCCGGCATCGATGAGAAACTCCGGGTGCCACTGCACGCCGATGCAAAATTTCGCCCCTGCGAGCTCGATTCCTTCGATCACCCCGTCTCCCGCGCGGGCATTCACCTGAGCCGCACCCGGTTTGTCAACCGCCTGATGGTGCGAGGAGTTGACCATCATCCGCTCACCGCCAACGATACTGGCAAGCGCGGTACCCCGCACGAGGGCAACCGCGTGGCCAGCCTGGTCGCGCGGATTCGCCTGTTCATGTGCGAGAGCGCCCGGAACTTCATCCGGAATGTGCTGAATGAGCGTTCCGCCCAGCGCAACCGCAAGGAGCTGCTCACCGCCGCAGATGCCGAGCACCGGCATCCCGCGCGCCAGCGCCCCGCGCAACAGAGAAAGCTCGGCAGCCGTCCGGCCCTCTTTCAAGACGACACGCGCGTGACGGCCTTGCGCGCCATAGAGCGAGGGGTCGACATCAAATGCTCCGCCCGTCACCACCAGTGCCGCGATATGATCGAGATACTCCTCGGCAAGACCCGCAACATGCGTGAGGGCAACCGGCAGGCCGCCCGCGCCGGCGATCGCGGCAGCGTAGTTCCGCCGCATCGCATACCAAGGATAGGGCGAGTAACCGCCCGACTCCTCGGCATCTAATGTCAGTCCGATGACCGGGCGCGAAGTCCGCATGATAGTCCACTACCACGTTGAAAAAGAAAGGGCTCTCGCCTCTCTCTCAGTGCACGCGAGCCAGCGAGGGCGACAACCGCTCCGGCGCAATCACCCCGCGCTGGCGCACGCAGAGCTTCTGCCAGAGTGCAAATTCCCGCCGCACCGCTTGCCCCAGACCCGTACCCGCCGGCCTGAGCACCAAGGCGTCTCCCGGCCCAAGGCCACTGGTCGGCTGCAACGCCAGCTCCGCACCCGAGTCGGAGCGGAAGCGTGCGGCGCCAACCCGCGGCCGCCAAGCATAACCGAACCGCCATCGCCCGCCAACGCGCCCGCAGCTGCCGGCGAGCGGCGACGCTCGTGTCCTGCGTCAGCCTTCGCGCAGCCGCCAACCTGTCGGATTTCTGCCACGAAACTTCGGCTCTCTTTGCACAACGGCTCGCGCGGAAGCAAACCATGCAGCGGCGTCCGATCCTGAACCCGACCGCGCCGCCAGCCGGCTTTACGGTCTCGTCTCGCCGTCGCATCGCGGCTACGGTGGGCGCCGCCTTTCAAACATCGTCGCGCAAGCTTTCGCCGCTTGCGTGGAGCATGCTTGTGATCCTTGCGGTGGCGCTGGCAGCGCGGCTCTTCGCGCTCGGCACCAAGCCGTACTGGCTCGACGAAGTGTTCACGATTTTCCGTTCGTCGCTTCCGCTCGGGGATTTACTCACCGATTCCTTGCGCAACCGGCACTTGCCGAGCTTTTTCCTCATCGAGCACGCGTTGCTCAACCTCGGCGGCGGCCCGGCAATGCTCCGCCTCACTCCGGCGCTTGCCGGGGCGGTCACCGCCCCGCTGACTTTTGCAATTGCCTGGAAGCTGGGCGGCCGCGCGGCGGCTTGGCTCGCCGGGCTTTTGATGGCGTTGGCGCCGTCGCAGGTGGCGTTCGGACAGGAGGCGCGCTCGTACACCCTGATGATGGCACTCATCTTGCTGGCCTTGCTTGGATTGACGACCCTCGCAACGAAGCCGGAGGCCGGCGCCAAGTGGTTCACCCAACCCGGCGCGCTGTCTGATGCGTGGGCGGCCTATGCTCTCGGCACGGTCGGTGCGCTGCTTGTATTGGGCGATGCCTGGCCTTGGTTGATTGCCGCCAATGTCGCGATGGCAGCAGGGATCCTGCCGCGCACCAAGGCATGGCGCGGGCTGCTCCGCAACTGGCTCGTCGTGCAGGCGCTGGTGCTGCTGATTGCGCTACCCTGTTACGCGGTCATGCTGGCCCGGGTGCACGGCCACGTGCTGCAGAGTTTCCTCTGGATACCTCCGCTTTCCCTGGCCAGCGCCTGGCTGGACGTGGCCAGCCTCTATGGGCTGCGCAGCGCAACCATGGTCAGCATGCATCTCTTGCCGGCGCAGTTCGCTGGCCTCACGCTGTTGCTGTTCGCCCTGGCCGGCTTCGGTGCCTGGCGGCTCAGAGGCAAGCCGGGCCCACTGATCGTACTGGTCATCGCGTTTCTCGGCCTGCCGGCCACACTCGCGCTGATTTCGCTGCTGCATCCCGTCCTTCTGCCACGCTACCTGCTCTGGAGCGTCGGCCCGTTCTTCGTGCTCGCCGGCTTCGGGATCGAGATGATTCCAGAGCGGCTGCGCCGGCCTGCGCTGGCGGTGGCCGCTCTGGTCGCGGTGGCCAACCTGCTGCCCTACTACAGTGCAGAGACCAAGCCGCGATGGGACCGCGCCGCTGAGATTCTCGCTCTCCGCTTCGCGCCCGGCGACCTGTTGCTGGTGAGTGACGGTGCCACGCCGGTGATGCTCGATTTCAACCGCCAGGGACCGAAACCGCTGCATTCGGCCTGGCCCGCCACTCGGGATCCGAAAGAAGCGGCGGCCCGCCTGGCGGCCGGGCATCGGGTGTTCGCGGTGTACGGGCCGGCCGGGCAGGGCAAGCAGCCGGACCGGGCCAGCTTCTTCGCCGCGGTGGCAAAGCTCGGCCACCCGGCCGCGCCGCTCGCGGTTGGTTCGGAAATTATCATCCAGGAGATCGCTCCGCCCGCGGCGGGGCCGGCCGTCGCAAGCCCCTCCCCCATTCAGCCGCGCGCGTGACTTCCTCCGGCGGGGCCCTCTGCAACCGCGCATCCAGGTGCCACCGGCCCCAGCCGGATGGAACGCCGTCGGAGCATGATCGCGCCGATCACGGCAGACACGACGAACAGCGCCACGCCCAGCGCAATCTCGGCGCCTTGCGCCACCCGGCTGCCAGAGCCGAGCAACGCGAAAATCACGGTTTGCGGAACGAATCCAAGCAGCGAGCCGGCCAGAAATCCGGCCACCGGCACGGCGGAAACGCCAGCCAGCAGATTGAGCAGGAGATTGTTGCCGATCGGCATGAAACGTAACGCGACGGTCGCCGCAAAGGGACGGCGGCTCAGCATCCGATCAAGTTTCTGCACGCGCCCCTTGAGGCGCGCCTGCACCCAGTCGCGGGCGACGATGCGCGCCCAGAAGAGGTCTGCCGCCGCGCCGATGATCTGGGCCACGAGTGCGAGCGCAATCCCAATCCATAGACCCCAGGCATACCCGCCGGCAAAAGCGACGATCTGGCGCGGCAGCCCGAACGCACAGGCGAGCGCACCGACCACGATGAACCATGCCGCATCGGTAACGCCCGCGCCGGCGTGGAGGGTCAGGAACGCCTTGAAGGGCAAGAACTCGAGCGACAATGCGCCAGCGGTCAGTCCGACCACGAGCAGCGCAGGCTTGACTGCCGTGCGGACGATCGACCCTGCGTTGCTCATTGCGTGATTTCGAGCGGACGAAGAGCGTCGGCCGAAACACCGCGCGGCTGCCCCCCGGAGAACTCGATCTCCGGCCGGCGCCAGCGGCGCTGCAGCCACGCGACACCGGCAAGGTCGGCAAGCCCGACCCAGAGGCGATCCAGCGTGCCGTAATGCGAGACACCCGCCTGCCGCTTGCGATGGCGCACCGGGTGAGAAACGACGATCCCGCCGGCCCGCATGAAGAGTGCAGGCAGGAAGCGGTGCATATGGTCGAATTGCGGCAGGTCCAGGAATACCTCTCGCCGGAAGAGCTTCAAGCCACAGCCGGTATCGGGCGTTGCGTCCCGCAAAATCCGTGCGCGCACAGTGTTGGCGATGCGTGAACTGATCCGCTTCAACCGACTGTCCTTTCGTTTCGCACGGTGTCCGGCGATCAGAACCGGGATGCCCGGCCGGTCGTGCTTGATCGCCTCGGCAAACATGGCGGGGATATCTAGCGGATCATTCTGGCCATCGCCATCGATGGTCGCGATCCAGTCGGCCTGAGCGGTGCGCACTCCGGTGATGATCGCTGCACTCTGGCCACACGCGGCGCGGTGGCGGACGCATCTCAAGTCGCTCGAGTCCCTGAGCGCCTCGGTGAGCAGCGCTGCCGTCGCGTCGGTGCTGCCGTCGTCAACACAGACGATCTCGTAATCAAGCGCGCCCATCGCGCCGCGGATTTCCGTGAGTAACGCCGCGATGTTTTCAGCCTCGTTGTTCACTGGAATGACGACGGCGATTTTGCGGCGAGCGGCGATATGCATTGGGTGATTCCTCGCACCACCGGGCTGCCAGAGGACCTTGTGCCCGACCCGGCAGGCATGGAGCGAGGGAGTTTGGGCGGTTCTATGGTGCTTTTGTTACGAAACGAAACATTCGGTAAGAATCGCAACGTTGTTCGGGCCGGCTAGAGCAATATCGCCCTGACCGGAATCGCCAGATGCCGGTCAGGGCGATGAAATTGCGCGAGAAAACAAACAGGGAGGATGTTCAGTCAATCTGAACATGCTCGATCCTGTTATCGAACCCGAGGCGCGCCCAACCGGAGGCGGGTAGCGGCGAGACGGCCTTATTTGACCGCTGAAAACGCGGTCGGCTGCAGGAACGCGTTGGTGATCGAAGCGACTATCGGCCCGTCCCGCTCGGATTCGGCGCGCGTGGCTATCCATTCCGGGTCAGCGACGAAGCGGCTCCACTTCCGCTCGCGCTCGGCAAGTGAATCCCATGCCAGCAGGTAATAGAGGTCCTGGTTCGACTCGCCGACGAGCACTGTCCAGAACCCCGCCTGGCGGATGCCGTGACGCTGCCAGATGGCCAGCGTGGCGGTCTCGAAACGCTGCAACAGCGCAGGAAGCCGACCCGGCAGGCAGTGATAGACGCGGTGTTCGTAGATCATCGGGCGTTTCCTCGGAAAAGCCTGCGCCGGAGATGCTATCCGAACATCTCAGGTTGCGACATCGGGGGCGGTCGAAAGGCGCGGCGCGGTGCTGGCGGCGAGAGTCGGGATCGTCTCGACGAGCACGGCAAGCAGGGATAGCACGTGAAGATCGAAGCGGATGTGGCCCGAGCCGTCGGCCCGTGCGAGCAACGCGCGCGTTTGCTCAGCAATGTCCATCCGAAGCGGTACGCCACCGGCCGCAGCCTGTTCCGCGAGCTCAGCCGTCGCGGCGAGCGCGGCCGCGGTTTCCGGCGCGGGCCGGAAATCCGCAGGCATTGCGGCGAAAGAAATCAGCACACCGGCAATCCGCTCCGCGGCGCCGAGCCTGACCCGGACCCGTTCACGGACGCCGCGCTTGAGGCCCGCCTCCAGAAGCTCGGCATCCGAAATCACGCGGAGCCCCGCGAGCGCGGTCTCGAGCGCATCAACGCAACTCCGGTCGCTTTGCCCCTTCGTCACGTCCCTGAGCGCCGTCGCAACGATCGCGAGCAGCGCCCGAGCGCGCGCCTCGGCGACAACCTTGGCCCTGACCGGAAGCAGAAAGCGCGTCACAACCAGCACAATGGCCAGGCCGACAAGCGTATCGGCCAGCCGCCCGTCCACCAGCAATGAAGCCTGCCCCGCCTCATTCAGGAGCACGACCAGTGCCAGCGTCACCCAGGCAAGCATCCAGCGGTAGGCACCGCTGCGGCTGAAGAAGATTCCTGCCACTGCAACCATCAGCGCTGCGGTTGTCGCAGCGGGTCGGCCAGCCAGGGCGAGCCAGATGAGTTCGCCCGCGAGCAGGCCGGCGACTGTGCCGAGCAGCCGCTCGTAGCTCTTGCGGATCGTTTCGCCGAAACTCGTCGAGGTCAGAATGACCGTGGTGAGCGGGATCCAATAGGGCCGCTGGACCGGCAGCACATGAGTGGCAAGCACCGCGATCGCAACCGAGACCACAGCCTGCAAGGCAATCCGGATTTCTGGCGGACCGAGTGCAGCCTTGTGGTGCGGCGCCGGCGAAATGACAGGCGATCGCAACAGCACGCTTTGCACAAGCTCGTCGAGCAGCAGCCACAGCCCGAGCACATCCACCGCCGCCTTCTCGGAGAGCGCGCTGATCCGCGGTCGGGCGAGAGCATCCGAGCGAAGCTGCCCGAGAACCGGCTGCCCCGCCGAGCCGCCGCGAACTGCCGCAGCCAGGTTCGCGAAGGTCTCGCCGATCCGCGCCGAGAGCGTCGTCCCCAGTGCATCACGATTGGCGACAAGCCTGCGGCCGACGCGGCCGATCGCTCCAATCAGGTGGTGCAGTAACGCCGGGGCCGGGCTTTCGGCGCTCGGCGCCAGGTCAGCGGCCAGCGCCGCAAGCCGCTTCGCTTCGGCCTCGAGCCAAGCTCCGCCCCACTCGCCGGCCCTGCTCCAGTGCCATGCGGCCTGCTCGAGGAACGACGCCGTTGCGCCCGCGAGAAGAGCGCGCTCGGCAAGCCGCGCCATGCCGCCGAATGGAATCTGGGCCAGCGCGTCGGCAGCGAACCCGGCAAGGCAGCCGATGACCACGGCAACCGTGGCGATCTCTGGAAACCGCGCGGCGGAGCCGAGCAACAGGGCCAGCAGCAAATTCATCACGATCGTGGTCGCCGCGGCAGCCGGGATGGGGCCGAACGGGCGCGCGAGCGCGGCACCCCCGGCGCAAAGCACAAGCAGCAGCTGTGCCAAGACCGGCTGGTGGCGGGCGAGCCACACCACAGCGAGAAGTGGGACGATGTTCGACGCTAGCACAAGAACAAACCGTCCCGGGTGCCGGCCAAGCGCACCGGGAGGGAAGAAGAGCAGTACGTTGAGAGCGATGATGCCGCCAAGAACCATCGCCAGGGTGGGCGGGCCCGCGCCGAGCCGCGCAGCCAGGACCGGCGTCGCAATACCCGCCATGGCCACCGCGGTTGCACCGACGGCAGCGGCAATCAACCGCGCCGGGTGGAGCAGGAAGAGCAGCCCTTCGCCCGAAAGAATGCTCACGCCAGCCCGGCCCCTCTCACGATCACTCCGGCATCGGCCGCCAGCTCCCTCGGTACCCTGCGCCCGGCTCCTGCGCAAACCATCTCCTGGTGTCCTGCCCCCTTACGTTTGCTGCCGCGGGCAGCGAACGTAAGGGGATAAGCAGGCCACTGAAAATAAAGAGCTGGTGTGCCGCCTAAGCATGCTCATCGTGGATAACAAGCTGAGAGTCGGGACATTCGCGCGCGGCTCGGCTTCGACGGCACATTCGCAGACAGCGCGGCGAACTCCGCCTTTCATCACTCGCTCTCTCTATTCCGAATTCTGGCTGCCGGGTTGAGGGTGCGCGGGACACGGCGCATGACGGCAGCAAGAGAGAGATCATAGCGCAGGTGCCGGCCGATGTTGCCCGGCTGCGCAACGGGCAGCACCGCGACGTCCTCCGGATCCTCTTCGTGCAAAACCCGGTCGTCCGCGGTACCAGCCGAATCAGCCGCGCATCCGCTGCAATTCTTCCAGGGCTGTTCGGTAACCGCAGAGCCGACCCTTCGGAGCCGACACGCGACGGCGTTCTGACACGCGGCGCGCCCACCGGAAGCTCGCCGTGCGCGGTACTCGCCTCATGTCGGAACAACCGCACGCTGCCTGTCAGAACGCCCATCAACAGAGCAGATACGTGCGCAAGGCAAAGATTACCGCGATGTAATATGGCAGATAAATTCCGGTCGGAAATCCGACAGTGGCGGCTTGCCACGGTGCCGGATTGGCACGGCCAGAGGGCAATTCTGCCACCACGCACCTTACGATCTTCACCCGTTTCGCGTCGATTTTGCATTCACCACGCTGCGGCGATCTGGTAACCTGCAAACAAGTCAAGATCGGGACTGCTGGGGGCGGATCACCCCACAGCCAAGGCTCGAGGTCCGGGAGGAGTAGAATGGTCATGAACATCAACCGTCGAAATGTACTGAGCGCTGGGGTTGCCGCTGGCGTCGGCGCGGCCGCAGGCGCATTTGGCGTTGCCCAGGTCGGGCCGGCCCGGGCTGCCGTGCCGCCCAAGGGCAAAATTCCATCGAGTCCGCTGAAAGTTGGCCACGTCACGTTTCTCACCGGCCCAGCCGCGGTGCTCGGTGAGCCATCGATCAAAGGCCACACGCTCGCGGCAGAGGAGATCAACGCGCAAGGCGGGCTGCTTGGCAAGCGCAAGATCGAGACGATCAAGACCGACGAAGCAGCCGGCGTCGATGCCATCGTCAAAGAGGCCCGGCGCATGAAGTTGAGCCAAAACGTCGACGTACTGACGGGCGTGATCTCGAGCGGCACCAGTCCGGCGCTCGCCCCGGTCTGCGAAGAACTCGGCTTTCTCACGCTACTGGATGACGGCTGCACCGACTACGTATTCGACCGTGCGGACCCGCATCCGAAATACGTGTTCCGGGCCACCAACATCCAGTCGGCCGACGGCATGACGTGCGCCCGGGCGGTTGCGCAGACTTGGCCGCATGTCAAGAGAATTGCTCACCTGCACCCGGACTACGCCTACGGTCACAACGCCTACCTGCATTTCAATCTGCTGATCGAGCGGATGATCCCCGAACCGGAAAATGTCTCGGTCAACTGGCCGAAGCTCGGCACCACCGATTTCACCCCGTACATTCCGAAGATCATAGCCTCCAAGCCGGATCTTTTGTTCTCCTCGATCTGGGGCGGGGATTATGTCTCCTTCTACAAGCAGGCTCTGCGTTATGGCCTCTTCGACAAGATGAAGTTCGCGAGTACCATTGCCTTCGGTATCAATCCCTCGGCGATCGGCAAGGACCACCCGGAGGGCTGCCTCGTCGGCTGCCACGCGAATTACTATTTCACCTACCCGCTGGCAGATCGCTGGCCGGCAAGTGACGCCTTCGTTCAGCGGTATCACAAGCGGTGGAATGAATATCCGAATTTCGAAGCCGAAGGGGCCTATACGGCGCTTTATCTCCTGAAGTCGGCGATCGAGAGAGCCAACCAGCTCGAAGGTGGCTGGCCGAGCGACGAGACGATCATCTCCCAGCTCGAAGGGCTCGGGATCCAGGCTCCGTCCGGCTATCTCTTTATCTCGCCGGACAATCACCAGGGGTACAAGAACACGGTGACCGGATTTTCCAAGAACCTGCCGCAGTATCCGTTCCCGGTCTGGGACCCCGATACGGTCATGGAGTTCGCGATCCGCACTGTCAGCGCTCCGCCAAGCTGGCCGAAGCCCACCTCGAAAAACCTCGAAGATACCGCGGCGGCGGACTGGCTCAGAGCAAGCTTCCCGGTTTTGAAGGCATAGCCTATGAGTGTCCTGCCTCCGTCGTTTGCTGCCCACGGCGGCAAACGTAAGGGGATCAGCAGGCCACTGAAAACAAAGAGCTAGTGTGCCGTCTCAGCATGTTCGTCGTGGGTAACAAGCGTTGGTGTCGGCACACTAGGTAAGGTATCGGTTCGGGAACGTGCGGCGGCTTCGGCGCTGCCGCACGCCTCTGTTTGAAGGGTTGCCCGCCGGCCGCTTCCGGACGGCGGCAACGAGAGTTGTTGCGAACGGGACACTGGGAAGGATCGGGGCCGGGGAGGCTCTCGGGGGGCGGCGGTCGTCTCAGAAATGGGCATCTTTGTCGTTCAGGTACTGAATTCGCTGTTTTATGCTTCTGTGCTGTTCCTGATCGCATCGGGGCTGACCCTGATTTTCGGCGTCATGCGGATCATCAATCTGGCGCACGGCACCCTTTATGCGGTCGGCGCATACATGACCGCCTGGCTGGTCGGGCACGCCGTCGCCGGCGGTTTCACGATACACGGCCTCATTTTCTTTCTGCTTCTGCCGCTTGGTGCGGTCGGGGTAGGTGTGCTCGGCGCGCTGATCGAGCCGAGCCTGCTCAGACCATTCTACCAGCGGGCAGAGGAATACCAGCTTCTGGTCACCTTCGGGCTCTTGCTGATCCTCGAGGATGGGATCCGCTTCATCTGGGGCGGGGTGCCACTGTCCGCCGATGCGGTCGCGGACGCCTTGCCGTCGGTCAAGATTCTCGGGTTCCTCTACCCTGCGTATAACTTCATCGTGATCGCGGTCGGCATCATCGCCGTGCTCGCGCTCTGGGGATTTGTCTATCGCACGCGCTTCGGGGTGCTGTTGCGCGCCACCGCGCAGGACCGGCGGATGGCATCGGCACTCGGGCTCGATGTCCGGCGCATTTATCTGCTTGCCTTCACGATCGGCTGCTTCATGGCCGGCATCGGCGGGGCGATCGTCGTGCCGAGTCAGGCAGCAGTTCTGGGGATGGGCATCGATGCCCTGGTGGTGGCTTTCATCGTCGTCGTGATCGGCGGCATGGGCAGCCTCAAAGGTGCACTGGTCGGCGCGCTGATCGTGAGCTTTTTCCGCACCATCGGCGTCGAGTTCTTCCCTGAGGAGGAGCTCGCGTTCCTCTATCTGCTCGCGGGGATCGTCCTCGTCGTCAGGCCGACCGGCCTGTTCGGCACGGCATGAGCCAGCTCGTCGCGACGTTTGCTCCAGCTCGCCCACGCCTGGCGTGGACTGCCGCCGCCGGCATCGTGGCCGCGATCGTACTCGCCGTGCTGCCGACCTACCTCACGTCTTACCAGACGCTTTTGCTCACCTACGGCCTGATCATGGCCATCGCCACGCTCGGCTTCAATCTCCTGCTCGGCTACAGCGGTCTTCTCTCGTTCGGACATTCCGCCTTTTTCGGCGTCGGCGCCTACAC
>JBOHMN010000015.1:0-2613 GCA_050730175.1 Acetobacteraceae bacterium
CTCTGGCCGCGTGACGGCCGGCGTGTGCGGCGGCGCTGGCCGCGCTGCCGCGGTGCCGCCGCCCCGTTGAGCGCCGGCGGGTGGGGTGGGAGTGCGGCTTGGCAAGTTGCTTCGTCCGCCGTTCGGCGCAGGGTGGTTGGCATTGCGGCTGAGGCTGCCTGTGCCGGGCGCCGGGCGATTGACCAGCGTTCCTGAAACCTGCACGGACGAGCGCCCGATCGCATTGGCCGGCAGGCCATTATTCAACCGAGCCGGAGCGCCCACCGGTCCCCCCGGCGGGCGGAGCGGCCGCCCGGCTACTCCGGCCGGCGGCGCCCGCCAGACGTTCGAGTGGATTTGCGTCCGGTTGACGTTGATGTTGTTCCATCGGTTCACGTTGACGTTCACGCTGCTCCCGCCCCACGCGGGCCGTGCCCAGCCCCACAACGAGCCGACCACGGCAACGCCCGTGGCGAATGCAAGCCCCGAAACGAACGCATTGGCGGCCAGATAGCCGGGCGGCGGAAAATAAACCGGTGGCACCGCGGGATAGGGCCAAGTGCCGTAGACCACGGTCGGGTTGTACACGGGTACGTAAACCACTTGCGGGTCGGCCGGCTGAATGACGATCGCACCCTGCTCGGAGGTGACAGTCTGCTGCGACGTGCTTTTCAGTGATCCCGCTTCCTCGGCCTGTGCGCGCAAACGCTGAATCGAGTTCATCACGTCCGCCTGCTGGGTCGCGAACGCATATCCGACCTGCTGCGTCCAATCGAGCTTGTTGTTCATCATCGCGAGCACGTCAGGGAACGGCACCAGTGACTTCACGCTCGGATCCCAGTTCTGGCTCTCCAGCGCCTTCGTCAGCGCGTCGCCGTGCAGTTGCGGGTTGCCATCCTGGTCCAGCCAACGCGACGCTTCGACGATCTGCAATGGATAGGTCGCCGCCATCAGCACCTGCGTCAGCAGCTGATCGGGATAGAGTGCGACCGGTGCGAGCAGCGCATCGAGTTGCTCGGTGTTGAGCGCCGTCGTTTCGTTCTGCTGTGCGGCCGGCGCCTGCGCCATCGCGCGGACGCCGAGGCCGGGCAACTGCACTGTCATGCCGAACGCGACCGCTGATGCGAGCAGGATCCTGCGCAGGTGTATCGCCTCTCGCATGGTGCTTCAGTCGCCGGGGTGGATGCGCGTGATCTTCGAGCCCACGAGGCCGATGCCCGCCATCAGGCCCTGCTGGCCGAACGGGACTGCGTAGACATCCTTGGCGAGTGTAGTACTGGTGATGCTCGCGGCGGCACCCTTGTCGAGGACGACGACAGAGGGCCCCGAGCCGATCGCCCAGCCGTGGCTGCTCTGAAGGTACTGGAGCGCCTCCTCGTTCATGAAGAAGAGAGCGTAGCTGAAGGCCTGCGCGCCCGCCTGCAAACCGAAGGAGACCGCCGAAATATTGTAGTATTGGGTGGCGTTTCCATCGACCAGCAACGCGCCATTGCCGGTCTGCCCGCCGATCATGAAGCCGGCCTTGACGATCTGCGGAAAGACCAGGATCGCTTTCGCCCGCTTGCCAAGGGCGCGCATGTGCGGCTGGTCGGCGTAAAGCCGCTGCAGAGCGCTCAGGGCGCCTTGCGCGATGTCGCGGGCCGACGCCGCGCTTGCGTTGCGTGGCAGAAGCGCGGCCCCGCCGGCCGACGCCGCTACCGCGACCAGCAAGCCGCGCCTTGTCCGAGCTGTTCGCATCCCGACCTCCTCGTGGCCCAGGCTGTCACCAACCTGCGTTCCTTCCGTTTCTGATACTAAGCATAGCCGGAGGTCGGTCCGCCGGGAAGCTTGATCCCGCTCGGCTGATCCCGCTGGGTGCTCGGCCTATGGCCCCAGGGTTGATGCGGTATCGATGGCAGCGTTGAGGGCCTTGACCCCCGCAGCGGGCCCGTCGGGACAGTTCCAGACGGCCCCGACGACAGCCAGGAAATCCGCGCCCGCCGTGACGAGCGGGGCGCAATTCCCCGCCTTGATGCCGCCGATTGCGACCGCCGGCAACTCCATCAGCTCTGACCACCAACGGAGGATCTCGGGGTCGGCCCGAGTCGGCGCTTCTTTGGTCGGCGTCGGGAAGAAGGCACCGAACGCCACGTAATCGGCTCCGTTCTCCCCGGCGCTGAGTGCGAGATCGCGGCTTGCATGACAGGTCACGCCGAGCGTCCGGTTCGGGCCGAGGAACCGGCGCGCCGCCCTCGCTGCCAGATCCGTTTGCCCGACATGCGCTCCGTCGCAGCCGGTCTCGGCTGCGAGATCGGGCCGATCGTTCAGAATAAACGCGACGCCCCGCGATTGCGCGACCGGCGCAAGAATCCCGATCGCCCGGCGAAGGGCCGCGTCGTCCACGTTCTTGAGGCGAAGCTGCACTGCCGCGACGTCCCCGGCGTCGAGCGCGGCGGCGAGTTCTTGCGCGAAGGACGCTGGCTCGAGTATTGGGGGCGTGATGACATAGAGGCGGCACGCGCGCTCGTCCCCCTTTGCGAGAGAGGATTTCGTCATGCTGCCGGCTGCGTGCAGCGAGTGTCCTGCCCCGGTCGTTTGCTGCCGTGGGCAGCAAACGTAAGGGGATAAGCAGGCCACTGAAAATAAAGAGTGTCC
>JBOHMN010000016.1:0-9988 GCA_050730175.1 Acetobacteraceae bacterium
TCGATGCACCGCCGTCGTGCAATCCACGCAACAGTCGCAAAACCTGGCGGGCACCGACGCCAATGAGGCCGCTCGCGTCTGCAATACGTAGTCGGCCGGATCTCACGCCAAGCAGCACCTCAAGCCGGCTGAACTCCTGCGTACTCATCGACATCACCGCCATGACACCGCTCCCAGGGGCCCCAACCCCGGGAGGGTGACATCTCTACTTTGCAGAGGGGTGACATCTCTATATTGCGCTTACAGCTGGTTGTCGCAGAATCAATATTATGGAAACTCAGAACCGGGTGCCCGAAGCTAGGCCAGCCCGCCATCCAGGCCAAGCCCGAGGCTCGCACCAGCATGGGAAAAGGTGCAGAAACCGCGCTGCGCACCCCGTCCCGGAGAGCCGACATGAATGAGGCGACGCCCACACGCGATGACTATCTCGCGCCGAACCCGGCGAACTATGCGTCTCTTTCGCCGCTTTCGTTCCTGGCCCGGACCGCGTCCGTCTACCCGGAGCGGACCGCGGTGATCGACGGCGCGCGCCGGTTCACCTGGCGCGAAACCGGGCAGCGCTGCCGGCGTCTTGCCTCCGCCCTGGCCCGGCGCGGGATTCGCCGTGGTGACACTGTGGCGCTCCTCGCGCCCAACACGCCCGTGGCGCTCGAGGCGCATTTCGGCGTGCCAATGGCCGGCGCGGTACTGAACGCGATCAATACCCGGCTCGATGCGCCGACCATCGCCTACATCCTCACGCATGGCGGAGCTAAAACCTTCCTGGTGGATCGGGAGTTCGCCGCCGTCGCTGAACAGGCGCTGGCAGCGCTGCCCGCCGGCGAGCGGCCGGCCGTCATCGATGTCGACGATCCTCTTCTGCCGGAAAGCGCTGCGATCGGCGAGATCGAATACGAGGCGCTGCTGGCCGCGGGCGATCCCGAGTATCCGATCCGGCTGCCCGACGATGAATGGGACTCGATCAGCCTCAACTACACCTCCGGCACAACCGCCAAGCCGAAGGGCGTTCTTTACCATCACCGCGGTGCCTACCTGCTCGCGATCGGCAATGCGATGGTCTGGAGCATGACACAGTTCCCGGTCTACCTCTGGACGCTGCCGATGTTTCACTGCAACGGCTGGTGCTTTCCGTGGACGATTACCGCCTACGCTGGCACGCACGTCTGCCTCCGCCGGGTCGAGGCAGCCACTGTTTTCGAAGCTATTGCCGCGCACGGCGTCACCCATTTCTGCGGCGCACCGGTGGTCATGAACATGCTGCTCAACGCGCCCGAATGTGCGCGACGCGACTTCGGCGGGCGGCGGATCGCACTGATGACGGCGGCCGCACCGCCGCCGGCTGCGGTGATCGAGGGAATGCAGCGGATGGGGTTCGACATCACGCATGTCTACGGCCTGACCGAAGTCTACGGCCCGGCCGTGGTCTCTGCCTGGCATCCGGAATGGAACTCCCTCCCCGCTTCCGAGCAGGCACGCCGCAAGGCGCGCCAAGGAGTTCCGTACGATGTTCTGGAAGGGCTGATGGTCGCGGACTCCGCAACGCTTGCCCCGGTGCCCCGTGACGGCACCACCTTGGGTGAGGTTTTCATGCGCGGCAACATCGTGATGCGCGGCTACCTGAACGATCCCGAGGCGACGGAGCGCGCCTTCGCCGGCGGTTGGTTCCACACGGGGGATCTCGGGGTCTGCCATCCGGACGGCTATCTGGAGCTCAAGGACCGCGCCAAGGACATCATTATTTCCGGTGGCGAAAATATCTCGACGATCGAGGTCGAGGACGTGCTGTACCGGCATCCTGCGGTGCTCGAGGCGGCCGTCGTCGCGCGGCCGGACGTGCAATGGGGCGAGACCCCGTGTGCATTCGTCACACTAAAGGAAGGAAGAACCGTGAGCGAAGCCGAGATCATCGCGTTCTGCCGTGCCAATCTCGCGCATTTCAAAGCGCCGCGTACTGTCATCTTCGGGCCGCTGCCGAAGACCTCGACCGGCAAGATCCAGAAATTCGCTCTCCGCGCGCGCCTGAGAGAGGCGTAAGCACCGCTTCGGCGCGCCTTCTCCTCAGTGCGTGGGCGCGGGGTTCGGCTTGGGCTGCGGCTGGGGCACGTCAAAGGCGAGGAAGCGGAAGACGCGCCAGTTGCCGTCCGGATCATGCCGCATGACGAACATCGCCGGCTCGGTGACCACCGTCGGGGCTTTCTTGCCGTTCCGGCTCACGCTGAGGGTCCAGACGATGTGCACCACGGCCAGATTTCCTGAAATCAAAATCTCCTGGATGTCCGGCGCGTAGCGGTAGCGAACCGCGGGGTCTCCGAGCGCCTGCCTGAGCCGTTTGCAAAGCGAGCTGTAGTTGCCGGGCTCGATACCGAAATCGTACTTGAGGTCCGGGGCAAAGAGATCGCAGACGATGGCCGACTTGAGCGCATTGAAGTCATCCACCCAGCCGTTGATCGCATCGCGGATGGAAGCGGCCTCGGCAGCCTGAATGGCCTTGGGCGGGGGCGGCTCCGCCGGCGCCGGCGGCCCGAGCGGCAGCTCCGTGGACGGCGCGGCGAGAGTGGGCGGTGCGGCGGCGGGAGCAGGCGGCGCGGGAGGCGGCGGCGGCAGAGGCTGCTGCTGCACACTCGGCGGCGTGTAGGGCGGCGGGGCATACGACGGTGGCTGATAGGGAGGCGGCGGCCGATACGAGGTCTCGGCCCCGGCCGCGCCAGGGGAGAGAGCGAACCCCAGGAAGGCGAACGCGAACGCCGTCTTGAGCCGACCGGGCATACCGAACCTCCGAGCACAGGCCGCGCCTCGCAATCAAGCGCCGAGCGGCGGCAAGGGGAAGAGCGCACGACACTTCCGCGGACGCGGCGCAAAAGCCTCCGGCGCCGAGCGGCGCAGATTCAGCCGGCGAGGCGGGTCGCGTGCTGGTGGCGAAAATACTCGGCGACCGCGGCGGCGACGCGCCCGGTCAGCAGCGCGCGATAAGCAGCGCTCGCAAGCAGGCGCTCATCCTCGGGATTGCTGAGGCAGCCCATCTCGATCAGGGTCGAGGGGACGGTCGGATCACGCAGCACCGCAAAATTGGCGCTGCGTTCCGGGTCCGGGATCAGTAGCACCGCACCGCGGAACCACGCCGTGATGTTGGTGGCCACGCGCTTGGAAGCAAGCTCGGTCGCGTGCATTTCGAGCCCGCCCAGGATCGCCGCGACGTCGCGGCTCAGCCCGCGCAGCGCCGGATCCACGGGGCCCTGATCGAAACTGTTCTCGGTGTTAGCAATCTCGCCGGCCATACGGTCGGAGGCCGTCTGCGAGAGCGTGAAGATCATCGCTCCCCGCACACGGCTGTCTGCCAGGTGATTGCAGTGCAGCGAAATGAAGAGATCCGCTTGTGCGTGCATGGCGAGCGCGACCCGCTCGGAGAGCGTCACGAAGACATCGCGTGTCCGCGTCATCCCCACGCGGTAGCGGCCGCCTCTGAGCAGCGCGGCACGAAGGGCAAAGCCGGCCGCAAGCGAGATCGCCTTTTCCATCACTCCGCCGCGCCCGATGGTGCCGGGATCCTTTCCGCCGTGACCGGGATCGATCATCACGAACGGCGCCTTCGCAGTCATCGGCACAGGGCCGGCAGGTGGCATCGGCGGCAATGGAAGGTCACGAGCCGCCGACACCGGCGGCAGCCGATCGGCACGATGAGGAGGCGTCGGCGGCAAGGGCAACGGCGGAGCAGCGCGTACGCGGCGGACACCAGGCCAGGCAAGGCCGGCGGCGAAGCCAAGACGAAGCATGCGGCGTCGCGATGAACTCACCGGCCGGACTTAACACGCTGAGTCCGGAAATGCACGTCATACGTTGATTCAACATCGGGTTCTGCGAAAGGATCATGTTGCGCCGCACAACAGAGCTCCTTCGGAACCGAGAGTCTGCGGCGGCCGCGCTCACCCGAGTGTGACGATGAGCGCGCTTGCGGGCGCGAGCTCGATAGCAGCGCGCACATTTTCCCAGCGCGGCAACCAGGCACCGTCGTCGGCGACGCTTGCGCCTCCGAGGGTCACCGTGGAAGAAGCCGGAGCGGATGCCGCAAGCCTGAGCGCCGAGGCCGACGGGCGCGGCCCGGAAAATCTTGCGATAACGGAACGGGTCGGGTCGAGATTGAAGAAGGCAAGCCTCGTGCGGCCGTCCCGTCCCTCGACTCGATAGTGGCGAAGCTTGGCGTGTCCGCCGCGGAAAGAGACGCGCCGCGGCTTGGCGGCGGCAAACAGCAGCATCCCGTAATAGAGCGGCTTGGCGAGCGGGCGCGTCGCCCCGATCGGCGCGTAGGACCGCGTCGGTCGGTCGTGGAAATTGACGCCCGTCCAGCCGCGGGCGGCCAACCGGAACATCAGCTCAGCACCCCAGCAGGCAGCTGCGAGGGTGTTGCTGACCCCAAGCCGGCCGCCGTCATAGACGGAGTTTGTCTCCGACATTCGCAGCGGAATACCCGCCGCGCGGGCGGCCTGCTCGGCAGGGACAAGTGCGGCGTCGAGTTCAGGGCCGGAGTCGAGCAAGCGCGCGATGGTGACCGCGGGGCTCGATCCTGGGCCTTCGGCATAGAAATGGCGCGTGAGCAATCGCGGGTGCGGCCGGGCATTCCGTGCGAACGGCTCCATCCACGATGCGCGATACGCGATATCGGGGCCGGCGAAGTGCGCCGCCGGTAGCCGCGCGAGAACCGCGGCGGCGAAGCGCTCCCAGGATGCGAGATAATCGGCAAAGTCCCAGGACGCCGCACGGAGGCCGCGGTTGAAGAGGTCCGGCTCGTTTCCGAGCTGAAACGCAATGAGCGCCGGGCCGGCGGCTTGCGCAACCGCCGCGGCTTCATGTGCAGCTTCTTCGGGTGTCGCGTTGCCGAGATCGAGGCCATAGAGCAGCGACCAGCCGACCGCGCGTAAGAACCCGCCAAGTTCTGCAATCGCCGCAGCACTCGGGTGGCCGTGCGCGCGGTCACTCGAATTGCCGCCGAGGCGGATCACACCGCGCCCGCCGAGCCGGCGCACCAACCCGACCAGTGCGGCGTTGGCCGGCGCCAGCAACGAGCCTCGCAAAAGCTCGGAAGTCTCGAAGCTAAGGCCGGTGAAATCAGCCGGAACCTCGCCCCGCGCGAGATCAACGCGCGCCAACGGAGCAGCAAGGCCAAAGGGCGCCAGCGGCGCCGCGAGAAAGACCCGCCGGGATAGATTCATTGGCCGTTCTGTACCTTGAGAACGGCGAACGTTACCGGCCCGGGCCCGAGTGCCGCTTCAACCGCATCCCCCCGCCCCGCGCCGATCAGCGCGGCGGCCAGCGGCGCCCGCCAGCTCACCCGTCCGGCTGCGGGATCACTTTCGTCCTCGCCCACGATCTCCATCGCGACCTCACCGCGGCCAGGCCAATCCACGGTGACGCAGGAGGCAAAGCCGACTTCATCCGGATCCGCGGGTGGGGGCGTGATCTGGGCGGTCGCACGGCGCGCCGTCCAATAACGCAGGCGGCGCTTCAGCTCTGGATGGTCCGCCCGCGCGGGATCGGCAAGCTGCGCGGCAAGCTCGGAGATCGTCGTCTCGATGCGGGCCGCACCACGCTGAGTGACCGGATTGGGCGGCGGCGGCAGTGGAATGTCGGGCAGCGGCTCGGCCGGAGTATCGGCGTCGGGTTCCCGGACGAAGGCTCGGCTCATGGCACCTCCGGATGCGTGTGCGTGAAGCACATATGGGAAGCGCCCGGTGCCATTCCCCTCCCCTGCCCGCTTTGTTTTCCCGCACACCGCAATCGCCGGCCGGGCCGAGAAATGCCATTGTGCGCGGCTGCGCGACTGCTTCTTGTGGCGCGATGAGACCTGTCGGAACGCTTGCCAGGCGCCGTGCCGCCATGCTATTCGTAAACGGAGAGAAACATTCATCTGGCGCGTTCAGGGAGGTCAACCCGTGTGCGCAGCAAGCCCGTGGCAACTTTCGGGTGATTACTTCGAGAATTGCAACTGCACCGTCGTCTGCCCCTGCCTGATATCGACGATGCCGCCTCTGACGGCCCGACCGACCGATGGGGTCTGCGACGTCGCGCTGGCGTTTCATATCGAGACCGGTCATTATGGAACCGTTTCCATCGCCAGACTCAACGCGGCCCTGATCGCACACACTCCCGGCCCGATGGCAGATGCCAACTGGACCGTCGCCCTCTATATCGATGACCGCGCAAACGACCAGCAAGCAGAAGCCCTCGGAACAATCTTCACGGGCGCGGCCGGCGGCCCGATGGCACATTTCGCGCCGCTGATCGGATCGAGCCTTGGTGCACGGAAGGTTCCGATCAGCTACGAAATTTCTGGCAAAAAGCGTTCGGCAGTGATCCCGGATATCATGCGGCTCTCCGTCGAACCGCTGCCTTCTGCTCACAAAGACGGGGAGAGCTGGGTCGCCGCCGGGCACCCGGTTGCCCCAGACCGGCTCGCACTCGCCGTCGGAAGCGAGGGCAGCAGCTTCCATGATCACGGCATGCACTGGGACAATTCCGGCAGGAACGGGCATTACGCGCCGATCAACTGGTCCGGACGCTGAGCAGCGACAACTCGCCTCTCGCTTTGCAACGGAACGCGATTTTTGCCGTCTCGGGGTTCTCGTCGCCGGTGTGCAGAAAGTGACGGTAACGAAGTTTCGCTTTTTCAAAGGGTTATTCCATGGGGTCGGTAAGAGGGGCAAAATTCCGGGCGGGGGCTGATTTTTTGCTTGCGCCGACGCGGAGCGGCTTGATTCAAGCTGCGTGTGACCGCGCCGCCCGAGATTAGCCGCCTGTCGCGCTCTGAGCTGGAAGCTCTGGTGGTGGAGCTGCTGGGCGAGATGGCGGAACTGAAGCGGTTGGTCGCCGAGCAGCGTGCGGAGATCGCACGGTTGAAGGGGCTGAAGGGCCGGCCGGAGATCAAACCCAGCGGGATGGAGACGGACACCGCGCCAAAGGTCGCAGGCAAGCGCACCGGCCGCCGCGGTCGTGGCAAGGCGACCCCACGCGTCAGCGTTGAGGAGCAGATCCTCAGGGTGGAAGTTCCGAGCGGTTCGCGTTTCAAGGGTTACGAGGATTTCGTGGTGCAGGACCTGGTGCTGCGAGCGCGGGTGATCCGTTATCGGCGCGAGCGCTGGGTTACTCCGGATGGGCAGACGGTGATCGCGCCCTTGCCGCCGGGCGTGAGGAGGCACATCGGGCCGGAGCTGCGCCGCTTCGTGCTGGCACAATACCACCAAGGACAGGTCACGGTGCCGCGTCTGCTGGCGCAGCTCCAAGCGCTTGGCCTCAGCCTCTCGAAGCGACAGCTGATGCGGCTGCTGATCGGCGGGCAGGACGAGTTCCTAGCCGAAGCGCGCGAGGTGTTGCGCGCCGGCCTGGAGACGGCGAGCTGGATCACGGTGGACGACACCGGGGCGCGGCACAAAGGCGTCAACGGCGTCTGCACGCAGATCGGCAACGACGACTTCGCCTGGTTCGCCACCACCAAGAGCAAGAGCCGAGTGAACTTCCTCGATCTGCTGCGGGCCGGCCACAGCGACTACGTGATCAACGACGCCGCCTTGGCCTATATGCGCCAACGGGCGCTCTCCGGGCCTGTCATGACTCGTCTGGCGGAGCACACGGACAAGCAGTTCGCGGAGCCGGCCGCTTGGCAGGCGCATCTTGCGCGGCTCGGCATCACGACGCTCACAGTCACGCCCAACCCGGTCCAGATCGCCACCGAAGGGGCACTCTGGGGCAGCATCCAGGCGCACGGCTTGGTGCGTGACATGGTGATTGTCAGCGACGATGCCGGCCAGTTTGCCGTCGGCCAGCATGCGCTCTGTTGGGTGCATGCCGAACGGCTGGTGCACAAGCTCGACACTTTTACCGACCCGCAGCGCGCCGCCCAGCAGCGGGTCCGCTCGCTGATCTGGAACTTCTACGCCGATCTGAAAGCCTACCGCACAAACCCGACCCCGCGCCGCCGTCGCCAACTGCGCGCCCGCTTCGACCGTATCTTCTGCCGCCGCACCGGCTTCGCCATGCTCGATCGCCTGCTCCAGCGGCTGCACGCGAACAAGGCCGAACTGTTGGCCGTGCTCGATCATCCGGACATCCCGCTACACACCAATGGCTCCGAGAACGACATCCGCTGCCAGGTCACGAAGCGAAAAGTCAGCGGCGGCACACGCAGCGACGGTGGGCGCGACTGCCGCGATGCCTTCCTCGGCCTCGCCAAAACCTGCGCCAAGCTCGGCATCGCTTTCTGGGATTATCTCGGCAGCAGAATCGGCATCGCCGACCAGCCAGCCGTGCCATCCCTGCCAGACCTTATCCGCTGCCGAGGCCACCCAGCCTAGCCGCCTCGGCCCGCGGTTTTGCCCCTCTTACCCAGATGCCGGTCAGGGTGATGAAATTGCTCGAGAAAACAAACATAGAGCGTGCTCAGCCAACCTGAACGCACGCTGTGCGTGGCAACCGTGGTGACGGGGGTGCATTCCGTGCACGTACGATGGCGCGCGCCGAAGCACTGGCTCTTGCCGTCGCGATCAGGCATTTTCGACGCTTGGATGGATGCGCTTGGTACGGTGCAGCGTGTTGCGATCGGTATGGTGCATTTCGCTGCCGGTCGCCGCGAGCTTCAGGACCAGGTCTGAGGTGTAGCTGAAGGTTCCGTCATCATTGAATGTGAATGTGCTCTGAAAGGTCATGGCGGTCGCACGTTCGAGAAGGTATTTGTTCTGTGAGAGCCCGTAGGACGTCAATCCGGGTTCTGCCTTGAATGTAAGCGATTTGTCATGCAGTTTGGCACTGCCGCCTGCCAGGAAGGCAAGCCCGCGCGGCACGGCGAAGCAACGCATGACCTGCCCATTTGCCTTATCCCAGAGCAGATAACCAACTTCGTCGTGGAAAGGGGCCATGGCTTCCTCGCCATGACGCCAGGCTGTCATCTCGTAGTTCAGTCCCTCCATCGTTTGCTTGCCGTTCTCGACGATCGGGATAGGCTTGAACCAGGCTTTCTCGAAATAGCTGGTTTCTGTGGTCTCATTGTCTTTGTTGTGGAAAGAAAGATCGACACCGACATCGCCTTCCCAGTAACCGACCAGCGGGGTCAGCGGCCCCAGCTTTTGGGGCCCCCGGATCACCTTTTGAACTTCTTCGATTTTCGCCATGACTGCTCATCCTCATAACGTTTGCTGGAAGCTTCGCCGTAGCTGACGGGGCATTTCCCGGGCGTCGTGGTGGTTGTAGTGACCCCGAAAAACCGGATAGGGCGGTTGCTAGAGGTGGCTCACCGCCGCGCTCGCGTCAAGCCGGACGCTTCGTGTCTCCGCGGCTTTCGCGCCGCTGACAGGTTTGAGTGGAGTGGACGGCTTGCTCTGAAATAATGGCCCGCGGCGCGTCTCGACAGGCCTCGCCGCAGGTCCTCTCCGATCAAGCTGAAGCCGGCGAAGCCGCAGCGGTCGACGGGAAGAGCCGTGTCGAAGTGCACAAGCATGTCCGCCTGTCGCCGACCGCTCGAAAGCGCATTGTGGAGGCGGCGCGGGCAGAGGCCGCGGCGCGGCGAACTGGCCGATACCACTGAGTGCGTCGAGAAGCGCAGGCACCGCATTGATCGTATCGGCGGAGCGTCGTTACGAACCGCTCAACGACGCGGATGCGCGCGGCGGCCCGGCTACGCGAGGACATACGCACCTTGCGCGCGGCCAAACGTGCAAGGACGTGTCGCACCAGAAGGTGCGAAAGGTCTCGTCCGGCTCGACCGGATTCCTTCATCTGCGATGAACGGAGCGAAGAGCGGCGATTGACTCGTGCAACGAAAGCGTCGCGTAATTCGCGCGAAGAGGTGGCGGGAAAGATCCCGACACACGTTGAAGGGGGAGCGAGATGTCTCCTGTGCGGTCGGCTGCTGTCATCTTCGCGGCATCCGCGGCTGCTTTGGTCATTGCCGTCGGTGGCAGCCTGAGCAGCGTCGCGGCCACCACGAGTACTACGGTCAGCATCGGGT
>JBOHMN010000017.1:0-2987 GCA_050730175.1 Acetobacteraceae bacterium
CTCATCGAGCTCGGCGCCGCCAATGGCATCATCGAGAAGTCTGGCGCCTGGTACAGCTACAACGGCGAGCGCATCGGCCAAGGCAAGGACAATACCCGGCTGTTTTTGCAACAGCAACGGGACATAGCGGCCGACATCGAAGAGAAGATCCGCGCCAAGCTGCTGCCGCCGCAAAAACGTGCTGAGGAAAAGACGGTCTAGCAGACGCTCGAGAACAACCGGATCCTGGGGGTCCAGATCAACCGTGGGTAAATATTCGGTGAACCCGTAGGCGTCGACGCGGCTATCTGCAGAGCGCGGCGCGGAAGTGCTTGGAGAGCTGGTAGGGCCAGATATCTTTGACAGGCAGGACGGGCTGGTGTCCGCCCGGCGCACGAAATTCGTCACGGCGCCCTTCGACATGCCGGTCGCCGCCGCGATCTTCTCGTGGCTGAGCTTTACCTCGAACTTCAGACGTAGAACTTCGGTGATTTTGCGCACGGCACTCCGCTTGGCAGGCATTGGCTTCCCCGGGAAACATCAGGCACCTTAGCCAGAAAAATGCAAGTTCCAGCGCAAACTCGGCCTTGTTCCGCTCGAACGTGGCCGAGGATTCCTGGATCATGACCGACGATTCCGGTCACAGCCGAAAATCGGTCACGTCCAATCAGAATTGGCGGTCACGTTCGGTCGGAAAGACCGGTCACGTTCAATCGGAATCAGCGATCAAAATGGTCCGGAATACTCAGTCGAGGGCACCGCCGCCAAGGTCGCTATACACCGGCTTAGTCGATCGCCGCCAAGATGGCGCTCGCCTCGGAGTGATCCAGGGCGAACGCTCTAAGCTGGTGGAAACGCTCGGCCAGGATCTGCGCGTCCGGGTATTTGAAGGACAAGGAGCTGAGCGCGAACAAGGTGGCGTTGATTCCCGCCGCCTCGGCGCTCATGTGTCCACCGTAACCGTTTCCGTCCACCGCGCGAATCTGCTGGCCGGCGTCCATACCACCGACGGCGCCGCTGCGCGCCGAGCTGTCAGGGGCTTGGGCAGCTGCGGACAGAGAATTCGGGAGGGGCGCGTCAACGTGTCGGCTTCGATCGTCATCGGAAAGTCCTGCGTGTCGTTGTTGACAGTGGCGCTCGGGCTGCAAGGCGCTAGCGTACCGGGGCCCAACGAGTTCCCGGCCCGTGGCCAATTAACAGATATCCTGATAGGATATGCTGTGACATGAAAAAGGCGGCGGAGCATACGCTCGAATACCTGCTGGCGTTCGATGGTCGCCGGCACTGGTACGAAGGCGGCTACTATGCGAAGTTCGAGATCCGGCGCGTGCCACCGGAGAAGGCCCGCCCGCACGGGCTGAAATACTCCTTTACCCTGCACGCCCCGGATGGAACGAGACTGGTGGGATTCGATAACGCGCATGCGGTACCGCCGAGGGGCTCACGCTTCAAGAAGCGCACAGCGCAGGTCGATCACTGGCATCGAACCTCAACGGACCCCGGACGGCGCTATGCGTTTAAGGACGCGGAGAGCTTGATCGACAATTTCTTTGACGCGATCGAGCGTGTGCTTACCGCGCGAGGCATCTCGTTTGAGGTCCTTGCCGACGATGATGGAGCCGAACGATGAAACCCTATCGACTGCAGAGTCACGGATCCTTACGAGCGGAAATGAAGGCGGTCGCGCGCGGTGCCAAAGCGGCACAGAAGAACGCGGCACTGCCGAGTTTTGAATCCGCGAGCGCGTTGCTTCGACTCCTCACACCGGCCAATCGTGAGCTGCTCGCGGTAATTCGCGACAAAAAGCCTCAATCGATTACCGAACTCGCTCAATTGACCGGGCGCGCGCAGCCCAACGTGATTCGCACGCTCGGCAAGCTCGAAGCGATGGGTTTTGTGCAAATGAAGGCGATCAAGCAGCGCAGGGTACCGACAACGGTGGCACGCTCTTTCCGGATCAAGATCGACCCCTTCTCGACGCGTGATCGGTTCGAGTGGGCGTGATCAGGCCGGCGCCCACCTCCGGTGCCCGCGCCGCATTCTGACGCATTCACAAGCGCCGCCGCGCTCCCGTCCGCGGGAAATGCCGATGTGGCGGGAAATGACATGAATGTTCCCAATGGGCCTTGGTGGCTGCTCCGGGTCTCAATTCCGGTCTGATGCTGCTGCAGGTCAGCGCGGCCGCCCTGGTCTCCGAAAACGAGCAGCGCGCCTTTCCGGCCGAGCGTGGACTCGATTCCGACCAGCGCCAACCAGGAGGACCCTGTCTCCATGGCTGCGCATGGCGCCCGCCGCCTCGGGTCAATGGCCGCCAATGTCGCGAGTATCGTGGGTCGGGAGCTGATGGCCGGCGCCCAGGGGACTGATTTCCACCGGAGGAGCTCAAGTGTATGCTCACAGCGCGTCTTCAGGGCGGCACCCTGTCCACCAAGCGGTCGACGAGACGTCGCTGAGGAACTCTCCAGTGCTCCCGCTGCGTGACAGAACCCTACGTCCTGCACGTAGCCGCCGAAGCCGATCTCCGCCAAGTCCGCTACAGCTACGGTCCAGAGATCGCGATTTCTGGCCGCCGGCTCAATGAAAGTCCTAAAAGTCGGCGAATCTTACCGTGGGGCCACCTCCGGCGGGCTGGGTGGTTTCCCCTCCTTTTCAGAAGAGGTTCGGCCAACGCCAGGGTCTACCGAGTTCTGCCCGCGGCTCTTTTCGCCGCTGTGACCTTCCGGATGCCGCTACGCCCCGGCTTCCGAGCGGGTTTCCGGACGGAGGGACCACGGCGCGCGCGTCCGGGCCGAGGGGCCTCGACACCACTGCCGAGCTCCACATCCGCCATCTCGATACCGAACAGCTCCGAGAGCTTCGAATCCTCGAGCACCCGGCCCGTCACGGGTCCCTTCGACGGCAGCGGCAAGCCGTCTGCCGCACGCGCGACCAGATCCGTCGCGTCGACCTTGCGCAAGGTGAACAGCAGCTCCGGCTGAGTGTCCAGGCGAGCGCCGATGCCATAGAGC
>JBOHMN010000018.1:0-2242 GCA_050730175.1 Acetobacteraceae bacterium
GCGCTGAGGCGGACGGATTCGATCAGGACGCGAACGATGGTCCGGAGAGCGCGGATGGAGGCTTCAAGGCAAGCCAGTTCGTCGGCGGGCGCCCACTCAGCAGGAATCGCCGCCATGACCGCATGCAACAACTTGGCCTCCGAGAACCGCTCGATACGCGACAGCCACGGCTCGAATGCGTCCCAGCCGCAGTCACGCGCGTTCTCTTTGGGCTGTAGCCTATGAGTATTGGGACACGCTGGCCGGGCGCCGGCAAGCCTGCCGCGCGTGCCACCTCAGCGGAGGCCCAGCGAGCGTAAAGAGCAGTAAACGCGCAGAATGCTAGCGAACCCAGTAGCAGGAGAACCGAGGCCGCGTGGAGGCATCTCCTAGCCCAGCCTGCTCGAGCTTGCTGGCAGTAAGGGCGGCCGTCTCACTGCGCCAGTTGAAGCTCATGACTTTTCGACCTCGGCTATCAATCTCGAGAACGGCACCCCGCGCGTCAAGTTAGGCAGGAGGGAGCCGAGCCAACCAGCCCGGCAGGGTTGGGCTGGCGAAAGGCCCTCCTCGAAACGGTCCTAGTATGGATGGATGGGCCGCATCTCCGCCGCTTTTTTGATGCCTGTCCTAAGCGCGCTCATGGTGCTGCCCGCCAGCGCGCAGCAGGTGTTCCGGTTCCAGTCCGCCTCGCGGCTGGTGCTGTTCACGGTGGTGGTGGAGGGGCAGCGTGGCGCGGTAGACTCGCTTCGGCGTGGCGATTTCACTGTTACCGACAACGGAAAGCCAAGGACGATTGCGGTTTTCGAGACACGCAGAGCAGCGCAGCGGGGTACGCAGCCGGGGGCCGCTCTGCCCGCGGGTACGTTCAGCAACTGGCGCTCGGCCTCCGCCGCAGCAGCGGTCAGGGACCGTGCGATTATCCTGCTTGACTGCCTCAACTCGGGCTGGCATGCGGCGGGCGCGCACGCGTGCGGGCTCGGCAAGGCTGCAATCGCGAAATTCCTAGATCAGCTTGGCCCGGAGCAGAGCGTGGCGTTGTGGGCGCTGGACACACAGGGGCTCAAAGTGCTTTCTGGCTTTACCAGCGTGAAGGCGCAACTGCAGGCCGCGCTGGCGAAGTACCGCGCCTACGAAGATCCGGCGCGGGGCACGCCCAGCGACGAGTCGGCGGCTGGCGGGGCAGGAAAGGCCTTCGCAGATCTGGTAAGAAAAGCCGACGAGACGCGTGAGTTCGAGGTGCATGAGCGGTCCGCGCGTTTCACCTTGGCCTCGCTGCGCGACATCGCCAGTCACGTGGGGCAAGTACCGGGGAGGATCAGTCTGATATGGGTCACGGTGGCGCCCTGCATCAGCGGCGCGAAGGTCGCGGCCGCACTCGGCAATGGACGCATTGCCGTCTACCCCGTCGATGCCCGCGGGTTGCTGACCGCCGGCGGGCCGCCTCCGCGTTCTGTGGGCAGCAACGCCTTCAGCCGCTTCGCTGCCTGCTCGCAGGGACGCCCGCCGGGACAGGATAATCTGCGCGAAATTGCGCAGGAAACGGGCGGCATTGCGTTTATGAACCGCAATGACCTGGCCAGCGGCATCCGCCGGGCCCTGGAGGATTCCAGGGCAAGTTATATTCTCGGCTTCTACGTCGGGGCAAACGCAGTTGACCATCAGTTTCACCGGCTCCAGGTACGCGTGACGGAGCGAGGCCTGCACGCGCACTATCCGCACGGCTACTGGGCGCGCGACGATGCGGCAGCCGCCAGCGGCGTCGATCCCGTGCTGGCGGCGCTGCGCAGCCCGGCTGAAGCTGAAGGCATTGCAATGACGGCGCATATCGTCTCGCGTACCCGTCGGCGGCTCACCTTGCAAGGCACCGTGGATCTGAGCGCTGTGAGCCTGCACCAGTCCGGCGGCGTCCACGAGGGCACTTTGGTGTTCTCCATCGCCGCCGAAAGCGCTGTCGGCACGATCGTGCGGCGCAGGACGATGAGCTGAAGCTGCACCTGGGCAAGGCCCAGTTCGCACGGGCCATCCGCAGCGGGATGCAGTTCCACCAATCGCTGGTGCTGACGCCCGGGACGGTCACCGTCCGGGTCGTGGTCGAGGATAAAGCTACCGGGATTGTCGGCAGCTTAATTATCCCGCTCGATGGCTCTCTCTAACCTTCGCGCAACGTATCCATCGGCTGCATCCCCGGCTGCGGCGCAGTGGGAAATAGCTTCCCAATGTTGGCGCGGGCCCCAGCGCGGCTGCGCCGCGCGCCGCGCTGGGG
>JBOHMN010000019.1:0-14392 GCA_050730175.1 Acetobacteraceae bacterium
GCCAGAGCGCGCCGCCGGGGGCGCGTTCGGCGGCGTCAACGAGGGCGCGCGCGCCGCTGAGTTCGGTGCCCGTGGCGCACAAAGCCGAAGCGTCCAGCAGGCCGGGCGTGGCGGCGGATTCCGACCCGCCGCCGGCGGCGGGAGGGGGCGCCGATGAACCCGCGTCGCACCGTGCCACTCACTTCCCTGCTGGTTCTGAGCCTGCTTGCCACGCCATTGGCGACCCAGGCGGCAACGGCGCAGCAAAGCTTTGCCACCGCCGCACAGGCGGCAGGCGCGCTGATCGCGGCCGTGCGGTCCAACAATCAGGCGACGCTCGCGACCATTCTCGGCCCCGGGAGCAAGAAGCTTATCGCATCGGGCGACGCGGTCGCCGACGCCAATGCAAGGCATCGCTTCGTCGCGTCGTACGATATGCAGCACAAACTGATACCGGACGGCGCCAACCGGATGCTGCTCGAGGTCGGCAGTAACGACTGGCAGATGCCGGTCCCGATCGTGGAGAATGCCGGCCAGTGGCGCTTCGATTCGGCTGCCGGCGCACAGAAGTTGATCGATCGCAGGATCGGGCGAAACGAAATTCAGGCCATTCGCACACTGCTCGGCGTGGTCGATGCCGAGAAGCAGTATTTCGCCCTGACCGCGCAGCAAGGCCAAGGCGTTTATGCGGAACGGCTCGTCAGCACGCCGGGCAACCAGGACGGACTCTACTGGCCAGCGACGAGCAAAGCGGACGAGAGTCCGCTTGGGCCCCTCGTCGCGACCGCAGAAGCCGAAGGTTATCCCGGCCAACTCGTGGCCGGTAAACCGACGCCATATCAGGGATATTACTTCCGCATCCTGAAGGCGCAGGGACCGTTCGCCGCTGGTGGGGCAAAGGCCTATGTGCAAGACGGACGGATGACCGGAGGCTTCGCGATTGTCGCCTGGCCCGCCTCCTTCGGCGCCTCCGGCGTCATGACCTTCATGGTCGATCAGGACGCAACCGTCTTCCAGAAGGATCTCGGGCCGAACACCGCGACGGTCGCGGCCGCGATGACCACCTTCGATCCTGAGCTGAGCTGGACCCGCATCGACGTCACGAAGCACTGAGGGGAATTCACCCGTTCCTGGATTGCTTCGCGATGCCAGTCGAATGGGATCCGTTCTGATACTGCGCAGCGTGCGAGAGCGGTCAGTGCGGGCCTCAGGATCATGCCCTTGGTCACGACGGCGGCGGGTCGGGTGCGGCGAAAGTGCAGCGGCCGCTCCTTTGAGCGTGTCCCGGTTGACTGAACACGCTCGATATTGGTTTTCCCGAGCAATTTCATTGCCCTGACCGGCATCTGGCGATTCCGGTCAGGGCGATATTGCTCGAGCCTGCTACAAGGCGGGATGCTCATCACACTCGTCGTTCTGCTCGGGGCGACCGCCATTGCCGTCACCCTGACCCGCCGGCTCCGGCTCGGCTCCATCCTCGGCTATCTCTTGGCTGGCGTCGCCATCGGCCCCTCCGGGTTCGGCCTGATCACGAACATCGATCAGATCAGGAGCGTTTCCCAACTTGGCATCATCATGCTGCTGTTCCTGATTGGACTGGAGCTCAGGCCGCACCGCCTCTGGGTGATGCGCAAGGCTCTGCTCGGACTCGGCCCGGCACAACTGATTCCGACGGCGCTCGTGATCGCCGGGCTTGGCGCCGCAGGCGGGCTCGGCTGGCCTGACATCGGCGTGCTCGGTGCGGGGCTTGCACTTTCCTCGACCGCAATCGCGCTGCCGATGTTGCAGGAAAAGAACCTGCTTCCCTCTGCCCCCGGGCGCGACGCCTTCGCCGTGCTCTTGCTCCAGGACGTCGCTTTCGTGCCGCTCGTCGCGCTTCTCCCCCTCCTATCGAGCGGGCATCTGCCGGCGCACCTGCCATGGCTTCAGGTGTTGCGGGCCGTGGCCGCAGTGGCAGTCATTCTGATTGGCGGCAGCTTCCTTCTGCGCCCGGCTTTCCAGGTCGTGGGTGGGGCGAAAACGCCCGAGCTCTTCTCCGCAACGGCGCTCCTCGTGGTGCTCGGCACCGCCGAGATCGCCGACTGGGCCGGACTCTCCACCTCCCTCGGCGCCTTCATTGCCGGCGTGCTGCTGGCCGATTCCGAGTACCGCACCGAACTCAAGGCAGACATCGAGCCGTTCCAAGGGTTGCTGCTGGGATTTTTTTTCGTCTCCGTTGGCATGTCGGCCGATATCGGGCTGGCAGCCCGGCATCCGTTCGCCGTGGCACTTGCGATGATCGGGCTGATCGTTGTGAAGGTGGCGATTGCCTTTGGTCTCGGCTTCGTCAAGCGCGATACGGTCTCTGGCGCGCTCCGCTTCGCCCTCGCGCTCGCGCCCGGCAGTGAGCTCTGTTTCGTTTTTTTTGCCGCGGCAGAGCAGTTCGGAGCGCTTTCACCGCAGGCTGCCGGTTTTGCTACCCTCACGGTCGCGCTCTCGATGGCCGCAACACCGATCCTGTTCGCGCTTTCCGAGGAGCTGTTGATCCCGCGCCTGGAGCGGACGAAGCCACTCCCGGCAGACACGTTCCCCGACGCCGCAATACCCGTCCTGATCTGCGGTTTTGGGCGCATGGGCCAGATCGTCGGCCGTGTGCTCAACACACACCACGTTCCGTTTACGGCCCTCGACCGCAGCCCGGCACAAATTTCGGTGGTCCGCCGCTTCGGCGGCAAGGTCTATTTCGGCGATCCGGCAAGGGCCGAGGTGCTGCGCGCAGCCGGCGCGGAGGAGGCCCGCGTACTGGTCGTTGCTGCAGACGATGAGGCCGGGGTCCTCGCGATCGTGGACATGGCGAAGCGCCACTTCCCGCATCTCAGGATTCTGACACGCGCGCACAATCGCCGCTCCGTGCATCATCTGATGGACCGCGGGCTCACCCGGATCGTCCGCGAGACCTATTTTTCAAGCCTCAAACTGGCGGAATGGGTGCTCGAGGATCTCGGTGTCGCGCGGGAGGAGGCGCGGCACACCATTGCGCTCTTCACCGACTACGACCAGCGCCTGCTGGAAGGAACACATGCAATCTACACCAACGAAAAGCAGCTCATCCAGACGACCCAGCAGGCAGCCGACGAGCTGGCGATGCTGCTCGATGCCGATCGGGCACGTCATTGACCCCGGCGAAAGGCGCGAACCTTCGGAGGCTGGCCGATCGCGCATCGGCCGTGCTACGGCCTTTCTATGCGCGCTCCCCGGCCGGTACGCGTCATGCTGAAGCATCTCGCGAAAGCAGCGGCCACGCAAAGGCTGCTGGAATGGCTGGTGTTTCTCTATATCCGCACCGCCTACGCGACACTGCGCTGGCGCCTGGAGGGCATCGAGCATCTCCACCCCCATATCGGGGGCGAGCCAGTTATCGCCGCTTTCTGGCACGAGCGGCAGGCACTGATGCCAATGCTGTGGTTGCTGGCGCGCCGGCAAGGCACCAGGGCGAAGATGCACGTGCTCATCAGCGGCCACCGCGATGGTCGATTCGTGGCCGCGGTCATGGAGCGCTTCGGGGTACAGAATGTCATCGGCTCGACCTCGCGCGGGGGCGTAGCTGGCCTCCGGAACTTGTGCAGCCTGCTGGCGGCCGGTGACTATGTCGCGATCACACCCGATGGACCGCGCGGCCCGCGGCGTGTGGCCGCGCCCGGTGTGGCGCAGATTGCGGCGCTCGCCGGAGTGCGGGTGCTTCCCTGCGCCGCTCAATCCAGCCACCGTATCTACCTTTCGACGTGGGACCGGATGGTGATGCCGCTACCGTTCGGGCGTGCCGTCATCGTCTGCGAACCGACCATCGCGGTTTCACGCGACGGCTGGAAGCTCGCTCTGCCTGAGATCGCCGCCGCCATGACACGGGCAGCAGAGAGGGCGGACAGGGAATGCGCGGCATGAGCAGTCGCGTGGCGGCAGCGCTGTGGGCGACGGGTGCAAGTGTCGCCGCGCCGGCCCTCCGTCTTTGGCTGCACCGGAGATTGACCCACGGCAAGGAGCGGCGTGGGCGCCTTGACGAGCGGCGCGGCATCGATCCGACGCCACGCCCGCCCGGCCGGCTCTTGTGGCTGCACGCGGCCAGCGTCGGCGAGACCGTCGCCGTGTTGCCCTTGCTCACCGCGCTCGGACGGAAGGACGCTGCGCTCCACTTCCTGGTGACGACCGGGACGGTAACCTCTGCCGCTCTGCTGCAAGAGCGGTTGTCGGGTCTCGATCTCGGATTCCGCGCGCGGCACCGCTTCGTGCCCCTGGATGTGCCGCGGTGGGTTGGACGCTTTCTCGAGCACTGGCAGCCGGATTGCGGGGTGTTGGTCGAGAGCGAGCTTTGGCCGAACCTGATCGCCGCGGCCCAGGCGCGGAAAATCCCGCTGGCACTTGTCAACGGAAGGCTTTCTGCGAAGAGCTGCGCACGCTGGCGCTGGCTTGCACCGGGTCTCGCTCGGCGCATGCTGGGGAGCTTTTCCATGATCGCCGCCCGTTCCGAACCGGACGCAAAACGCTTTGCCGCGCTTGGTGCACGGCGAGTCGAGACGCCGGGCGATCTCAAGCTTGCCGCTTTACCGCTACCGGCAAACGACGCGGAACTGGATAGGCTCAGCGCCATTATCGGCGATCGCCCGCGGTGGCTCGCCGCGAGTACACATCCCGGCGAAGAGGCGATCTCAGCCGCCGTGCATAGGCGCCTCGCCCCGGAGTTCACCGGGCTCGTCACCATCATTGCCCCGCGCCACCCGCAGCGCGGCCGTGAAGTAGCCGCCGCGATCCGTGATTCGAGGCCGAAGCGCCGCGCGCTCGGCGAAGATCCGCCACCCGGTGGCATATGGATTGCTGATACATTGGGCGAGCTTGGTCTTCTGTACCGCTTGGCACCCGTGACCTTCATCGGCAAAAGCCTGACCCGGCATGGCGGCCAGAACCCGCTTGAGGCCGCGCGCCTCGGGGCCGCGATCGCTTGCGGACCCCACACGGAAAATTTTGCAACGATCGCTGTGCTTCTTGAAAAGGCGGGGGGGCTCGTCCGGGTCTCGGATGAGGATGGATTGGTGCGCTGGGTCAGGGGCATGTTGCGTGACCCGCCAGCAGCGCACGCGATGGGGGCGACAGCGCTCGCTGCAACTGCGGCAAACGACGCGCTGCCGGAGCAGCTAGCCGCCTCACTGCTTGCCCTGATGGGCAGGCCAGGAAACCCCTGAAAGCCCGTGGTACGCCCACCCCGATTCTGGACAGAGGATGGAGGATTGCTTGGAAACACCCTGTTTCCATTACTACTATCCCCTGCGTCCGCGGTTGCGACACGACTGGTGGCAAGGCGGCTGGCGAGACCGGGATTTGCCGCACCGGTGCCGGTGCTGTGCTGTGGGAACGCAACGGCCGGCGGCGCCGGCAAGACGACGCTGGCGCTGGACCTCGCGCGACATCTCAGGTGCGCCGGCTTCACGGTGCACATCCTTGCGCGCGGTTATCGCGGGAGTTTGGCAGGCCCCCTGAGGGTAGCGGCTGATCACGATGCCACCGAAGTCGGCGACGAGGCGCTGCTGCTTGCCGCCGCGGCACCGACCTGGATCGGAGCGGATCGTGCGGCAACGGCGCGCGCGGCGGTGGCGGCCGGCGCCGAAGTGTTGGTGATGGATGATGGGATGCAAAACCCGACACTGCAAAAATCCTTTTCATTCATCGTGATAGATGGGGCAGTCGGGTTCGGGAACAGGCGCGTGCTGCCGGCCGGCCCGTTACGCGAGCCGATTTTCAGAGCGACGCAGCGGGCGCACGCGGCGGTGCTGATCGGGCCGGACCGGCGGGGTGCGCGCGCCCTACTGCCGCCAACGCTTCCAGTGCTCTCGGCGGAGCTGGTGGCGGGACCGGAAGCGAAGACGCTGGCCGGACGAAGCGTCGTCGCATTCGCCGGAATCGCCCGGCCCGAAAAGTTCTTTGCAAGCCTTGAGGAGACCGGTGCGATTTTGGTCGCCCGCCACTCTTACGCGGATCATCATCCCTATCGGCCGGCCGAAATCGCCCGCCTGTTTGGCCAGGCGGAGCGGCTCGGAGCTCTGCCGGTGACCACCGCGAAGGACGCGGCCCGGCTGCCGGCTGCGGCGCGTGCGCGTGTTTTCGTGCTGCCGATCGCGCTGGCCTGGGACGAACCTGCAGCGCTTCTCAGGCTGCTTTCGCCTGTCCTCCCGGGAGCCCGCCTTGCGTTGCCGACCGCGCCGCGTGCTGGTCGATAATGCCGAATGCTGGCCGCCACATGGGTGCTTGGTTTGGGGCGACCTGCGCGCTGGCTGATTGTCGCTGCAACCGGCAATGACGCAGAAGGAGCAGGAGCCGCCCATGGCGCGGCGGCAACGGGTGGAGGCGTTTGTTGCCAGGGCCGGCTTCGGCCTTCTGGCGGCTTTGCCGCCTGCCCCTGCGGCTCGGCTAGCCGGAGGCATCGCGCGTGCAATCGGGCCGCTGCTGCCGGTCTCCGCGATCGCGCGGACCAACCTTCACCTGGCGATGCCGGAGGAAGACAGATCGGCACGGCGGCGGATCGTGCGCGGGGCGTGGTGGAACCTCGGTTGTACGGTGGGCGAGATGGCGCATCTGGCCGAGTTTCGCCTGAACGGCACCGTGCCGGCCTTTACGGTTGCCGGGAGCGACATTTTGCGGACGCTGGTGGCGAAGGGCGGGCCCGCGATCTTCTTTTCCGGCCACCTCGGTAACTGGGAGCTGATGGCCCCCTGCGCGGCCGCGTTCGGACTGCACCTGGCACTGCTCTATCGCGCCGCCGGCAATCCGGCCATCGATGCGATGATTGCGAAATTCCGCCGCCTTTCGATGGGCGGGGAGTTGACCCTCCTGCCCAAGGGCGCGCGCGGCGCGCTCGCACACCTCGCGGCGGGCGGATCCCTCGCCATCCTCGCCGATCAGAAGATGAATAACGGGATCGAGGTGCCTCTGTTCGGCTGTCCCGCGATGACGGCTCCGGCATTAGCCAGATTGACACTCCGCTTTCGCTGCCCGGTGATTCCGACGCATACGGAAAGGCTCGGCCCGGCACATCTGAGAGTGATCGTCGAGCCGCCGCTCGAGCTACCCGAGAGCGGTAACCGCGGCGCTGACATCGCCGCCTTGACGCGCGCGGTGAATGCTTGCCTCGAGCGCTGGATCAGGGCCCAGCCGGAAGGCTGGCTGTGGCTGCATCGGCATTTCGCCAGCGAAGTTTATCGGCGGCGCCGGCATGGGGTCTGAGCTTTGTCGACGACCGTCAGGCCTGCTTGATCTCGGCAACCGTGCCACCGCAAAGGCGCAGAAGCTCCGCCGCGCTGGTGCGAAAGACATGCGCGGAGGAACCGGCGGCCGCCCAGATCGGGTCGAGCGTAAAAAGATCCGCATCAAGCAATGTCAGCGGCGGCGTCGTATGCCCGACCGGGGCGACGCCACCGATCGCAAAGCCGGTTGCCTCTCGCACGAAGTCGGCGTCGGCCCGCGTCAGCGCGACACCGAGGGCCCTGCCCGCCTTGACCGGATCCACGCGGTTGGCACCGGAGGTGATCACGAGCGCCGCGCGCGAACCCGCGCGAAAGACGATCGACTTTGCGATCTGCGCGACCGTGCAGCCGACGGCAGCGGCGGCCTCGGCGGCGGTGCGGGTGCCGGCCGGAAAAACCGCGATCGTGTCCGGATGCCCCGCTGCCTGCAAAGCCGCGCGTACCCGATCGACCGATCCCTGACCGCTCATTTCGTTGGCCCCGCTCCGCGACCTTGCATCGAGCGGGCCTGAGGCCGAAATGCCCCGCCGATGGAACCGCTCGCGCTCTATATCCACTGGCCATTCTGCCTCGCCAAGTGCCCCTACTGCGATTTCAACAGCCACGTGCGGAAAGAGATCCCAGAACAACGATTTGGTGCCGCTCTGCTCCGGGAACTTGAATGGGAGGCCGGTCGCCTTGGAGCGCGGCCGCTTGCTTCGATCTTCTTCGGCGGCGGCACGCCGAGCCTGATGCAGCCGGAGATCGTATTTCGCTTGATCGAAACGGCGAGCAGATTTTTTTCACCCCTCCCGGATATCGAGATCACGCTCGAAGCCAACCCGACCAGCGTGGAGCGCGGCAAGCTCGCGGCGATCCGCGAGGCAGGCGTCAACCGCCTCTCGCTCGGCGTGCAGAGCCTGGACGACGCGGCGCTCCGCTTCCTTGGCCGGCAGCATTCGGCAGCAGAGGCACGCGCCGCGCTGGCCGTGGCGCGGGAGCTGTTCCCACGTGTGTCGTTCGATCTGATCTACGCCCGTCCCGGGCAGGATGTATCCGGCTGGCAGACGGAGCTTCACGAGGCGCTGGCCTTTGGCCCCGATCATCTTTCACTCTATCAGCTGACGATCGAGCCGGCGACACCTTTTGCGGCGCTCTACGCGCAAGCGAAATTTGCGCTGCCGCCCCCCGAGACGGCGGCTCTGCTGTACGACGTCACCACTGAAGAAGCAGCAAAAAGTGGGCTTCGTCCTTACGAAATATCGAACTATGCGCGCCCTGGCGCGGAATGCCGGCATAACCTCGGCTATTGGCGCTACCGCGACTACGCGGGCATCGGCCCAGGTGCGCACGGGCGCGTTTCGATCGGCGATTCCCTCCTGGCTGTCCGTCGCCGCCGTGCCCCGGAAGCCTGGGCCGCGCGGGTCGAGGCCTCGGGACACGGCACGGATGCGGAGGAGGTGTTATCGCCAGCCGAGCGGGCGCGCGAAATGCTGTTGATGGGGCTCAGATTGACGGAAGGTATCGATCCCGATCGGTTCCGTGCCCGCACCGGGCTTGCGCTCCTCTCGGCGGTCGACCGGCGTGCTCTCGCCGATCTCTTGGCCGCGGAATATCTCGCCTGGTGCGGGAAGAACCTCGCCGCGACGGAAGCCGGACGGATCAGGCTCGACGCACTGCTTGCGCGGCTGGTTCTCTGAGCCGACCGCGGAAGAATAGAGCGCGTTCAGGCTGACTGAACACGCTCTATGTTGGGTTTCTCGAGCAATTTCATCACCCTGACCGGCATCTGGCGATTCCAGTCAGGGTGATATTGCTCTATCCCCGTGCCAGCAGCTTTCGCAGTTCGCCGAGCGGACGGGTGTTCAGGATGTTCTCCGATTCAAGCCAGCCGCGCCTTGCCTGATCGACGCCGTATCGCAGCAGTGCAAAGTCAGCGGGCGCATGCGCATCCGTCGAGATCGCGAGCTTGAGGCCGAGCTCTTTCGCCAACCTGCAATGCTGCGCGTCGAGATCGAGCCGCTCAGGCTGCGCATTGATCTCGAGATAGCAACCGCGCTCCAGAGCGCCGCGCATCACGCGCTCCATATCGACGGCGTACGGAGCCCGCCGGTTGATCAGCCGCCCGGTCGGGTGGCCGAGAATATTGAGATGCGGGTTGTCCATCGCCCGCAACATCCGCTCGGTCTGCCGCTGCTCGGAAAGCGCGAATCGTGTATGGATTGAACCAACCACGACATCGAGCCGGCGTAGAATTGAATCCGGCAGATCAAGCGAACCGTCTTCCAGGATATCGACTTCGATCCCAGCCAGCACGGTGATCCCGGCGATGCGTTCGTTCAGCTTCTCGATCGCATCGACCTGCTGCGCCAGACGCCGCTCGTCGAGCCCGTGCGCCATTGCCATGCGCCGGCTGTGGTCGGTCACGGCGATGTAGGCGTAGCCGATCGCCCGCGCCGCCTCTGCCATCGCAGCGAGGCCAGCATGGCCATCGCTCGCGTCCGTGTGCAGATGGAGGTCCCCGCGGATATCCGCGACGCCGACAAGGCGTGGCAGGTGGCCGGAACGCGCCGCTTCGATCTCTCCTTCAGCCTCGCGCAACTCAGGCGGAATGAAGCGAAGGCCGAGCGACTCGTAGATGTCCCGCTCGCTCTCCGCGGGCAGCCGACGCTCTCCCTCATAGAGGCCGTACTCATTGAGCTTGCGGCCGCGCTCGAGTGCAAGCCCGCGGAGATGGATCGCGTGCGCACGCGAGCCGGTGAAATAGAGAAGCGCAGCACCGTAGCTGACCCGGCTTACCACCCGGAGATCGACCTGGAGTTCCGCTGAGCGGAGCACCACGCTCGCGCGCGTGCTCCCCTCGCTCAACACTTCCTTCACATCGTCATAACCGAGGAAGCGTTGCATCGCCGGAACCGGGTCCTCCGCAGCGACGACGAAATCGAGATCGCCCACCGTCTCACGCCGCCGCCGCAAGCTTCCAGCGCTCGCCGCGCACTCGACATGCGGCGCTTTGCCAAGCGCGGCGAGAAGCGGGCTCGCAATCGCATCGGCGGTTGCGAGCGCTACACGCGGCTTCTGGCCACTGCCTTCTTTGAGCGCGGCAGCAAGCTTCGCAGCGACAGCCGCACCAATTCCTGGCACACCGGCCACGGCGCCGGCGGCAAGCGCTGCCCGGAGCTTTTCTGTCGAGTCGATGCCGAGTGCCGCATGCAGCCGTTGCACACGCTTCGGGCCGAGGCCCGGCAGGGCGAGGAGCGCGGCTGTGTCGCCGGGAAACTTCGCGTGCAGCGCTTCGAGAGCGGGCAGGCTTTCCCCATTGGCAATGGCGGTGATCTTTTGCGCGAGATCGGCGCCGATGCCTGGCAGGGTATCGAGCTCTTCCCCCGCCGCCAGCATGTCCGCCACGGAACGCGGAAGCCGGGCGACGGTCCGCGCCGCCTCGCGATAGGCACGCACGCGGAACGGATTAGCCTGATCGATCTCGAGCAGATCGGCGATCTCCTCGAGCGCGGCGGCGATGGCGGCGTTGGCGAGCGCCATGCGCCTAGTGTCCTGCCCCTTTCGCGTGCCGCCCACGGCAGCAAGCGAAAGGGGATGAGCAGGCCACTGAAAATAAAGAGGTAGTGTGCCGCCTAAGCATGTCCTCCGTGGGTCGCAAGCCCCAGAATCGGCTCACTACGCGTCCGGGCCGGATCCTGGCGCCTTGCCGAGCAGCAGCACCGCCGTGCCAGCGTCGGCGAGCAGGTAAGCGAGGGAACCTTGTACATCCCCACCGAAGCCTGCTTCGTCCAGTACGACGAGGCGCGCACGGACTACGCGGACAGCACGCGTGATCAGCCCGATGTGGTGTCCCGGTACGTGTCGCAGCTTGATTCGCGCGGGTGGCATGCCTGCTTCCTTGAGCGCTGCCTCGGCGCGTGCCGCCGCTGCGCCCGCACCCTCCGGGACGATCAGAACCACGTCCTCGGCCGAAGCGTGCGCGATCGCCGCAGCGACCGCGACCACCTCAGGGCCGCCGGTCGGCAGCAGCAGCGCGATGCTGCCGTGCCGTTCGGCCTGCCGCGCCGGCACCAGCAAGACTGCGGACCGCCTGTCGCGAAAAATTTTGCGGCCCGCGCGTCGGAACGCCCCCGCTCGCACGGCGCCCGGTTCGGCCAGGACGAGAATGTCTTCCGGCCGGGCGTGCTCGGTGAGCGCGCTGTACGGGTCGCCGCGCTCGACCGAAAAAGTGCTGGGGACACCGAGCCGAGCCGCGGCGTCGGCCAAGAGACGTCGCGCCTCGCTCTCCGCCATCCGGAGATGCTCGCGCATTGCCGCCGCGTCCAGCGCTTGCCAGGTATGGCCAGGCAGCCTGAGTTCGCGCGCGAACGGAAGCCCGGACAGAAAGACGAGCGCCTCGTCCTCGACAAAGATTCCTTCCAGTTCGACCTGGAGCAGGTGCGCAAGCTCAGCCGCCAGGTAGAATGGAGGCGCTTCCGCGTGCCCTTCGCGGACCATCACCAGGACGCGTCGATAGTGGTGCATGCCGGGCATGGTCAGTGTTGTTCCCGGCCCCGCTCGGTCGTCTCGGAGGCCTCGCGCCGGATACGCGCGAACTCCTGCAGCCGGTCCTCGACGAGGCGGTTGACGCTTCCCTCCGGCCAGGCGCCGTCGGTGCCGCGGACACCGGCCGGATGGCCGGTCAAAAGGGCAATTCCCTCGTCGATCGTGACGATCGGATAAATTGCGAATTTCTCTTGCTGAGCTGCGGCGACGACATCCTCCCGCAGCATCAGGTGCTGCACGTTGGCAGCCGGGATCAGCACGCCTTCGCTCCCGGTCAAGCCGCGTGCGCTGCAGATGTCAAAGAATCCCTCGATTTTTTCGTTCACTCCGCCGATCGCCTGCACCAGACCGTGCTGGTTGACCGAGCCCGTGACGGCGAGATCCTGGCGGAGCGGGAGCCCCGAGAGGGCGGAGAGCAACGTATAGAGCTCGGCCGAGGAAGCGCTGTCACCCTCCACGCCGCCGTACGACTGCTCGAAGACGAGGCTCGCCGCGAGCGACATCGGCCGGTCGAGCGCGTAACGTCCGGCAAGAAAGCCCGAAAGAATCAGCACGCCCTTCGAGTGCAGCGGCCCGCCCAGCTCGACCTCACGCTCAATATCGACGATCCGCCCGCTACCGGGGCGCACGCGGCAGGTGATACGAGACGGGCGGCCGAATCCGTGTGCCCCGAGAGAGAGCACGCTCAACCCGTTGACCTGGCCGACGCGGCTGCCCGACGTGTCAACCAGCGCGATTCCGCGCAGTATCATCTCGCGCGAGCGGTCCTCAATGCGGGCGGCGCGGCGGATCTGGCGGGCGATCGCACCTGTCACATCGTCGCGGGTCACCACTGCGCGCCCGCTCTCGCGGGTGAGATGATCCGCCTCCACCATGACATCCCTGATCCGCTCGACGAGCAACGTGAGCTTCTGGGAGTCTTCGGCGATCCGCGCCGCGTGCTCGATCACGCGCGCAACGGCACGACGGTCGAGCGGATGAATGCCGGCATCGCGCGCGATGCTGCCGATCAGCCGCGCCATCGCCGCCTCACTCGGCCTGGAGCGCTCCGTTTCGTCATCGAAATCGGCGAGCACCTTGAAGAGAGTCGCAAAATCCGGGTCCGCGGCGGCGAGCAGGTAATAGAGCATCCGCTCACCGAACAGCACGACCTTGACATCCAGCGGAACCGGGTCCGGCTCCAGCGTCATCGTCATCGCAAGGCCAAGGAACCGCCCGGCATCCTCGATCACGATCTCCCCGCGCATCAGCGCCCGCTTGAGCGCGGGCCAACTGAACGGCTCACTCAGCAGGCTTCGGGCATCGACCAGGATGATGCCGCCGTTGGCGCGGTGCAGGGCACCCGCCTTGATGAGCTGAAAGTTCGTCACCAGCGCGCCCTGCTGGGAGAGATACTCGACGCGGCCAACGAGATTGCCGAGAGTCGGGTGCAGCTCCTCGACCACGGGGGCCGGACCATCGGCACTCGCGCAACTGACCAGCACGTTGACCTGGTAGCGTTCAAGAAAAGCGTTGCGTACCGAGCCGAGCTGCGCCTCTTCCTCCCCGCCGCTGCCGGCAAACAGCCCGACATTGTCGAGCAGGTCCGCCCGGACCCGGTCGAAGTGGGCCCGCACCTTGTCGAGGCCGGCAAATGGGGCGCTCGCTTCCTCGACCAGTTGACCGAGGGCATATTCCGCCATCTCGCGATCAAGCGCACGAACCGCCTCACGCCGTTCGCGTTCCAGGCGCGGGACGGCCCTGAGAGTTTCTTCCAGTGCATGCTCTACTTCCTGGATTGCCGCTTGCGTCGCGCGCTTTTGGGCCTCCGGCCAGGCATTGAACTCTTCGGGCGGCACCACCTTGCCCGCCTGCGCGGGGGCTACCGCGAAACCGGTCGGGGTGCGCAGAATTGCCGTGCCCTTGGCCTCCGCGGACTCGCCGAGAGCCTGGAACGCATGCTCATGACTGCCCCGGAATTGGCTCTCGATAGCGCCGCGCCGCCGCTGATAATCCTCGCTCTCGAAGACCGCCGTGAGCGCGCTCTTCAGATCCGTGGCCAGACGCCGCATCGCCTTCTCCAACTCCGGTGCGCGACCGGGCGGCAACGCGATCGCACTCGGGTGGTTCGGCGCGGCGAAATTGTTGACATAAACCCAGTCCGGCGGACAGGCGCGAAGCGCCCCGGCCTCGCGCAGCATCGCCCCGACCGTCGAGCGGATTTGCGCTGCACTCGCCCCAACGGCGAAGATATTGAAGCCACGCGCACCGACCGATGTGCCGAAGTGGATCGCTTCGCTCGCCCGCTCCTGCGCCAAGAGGCCGGGCAGCGGTTCGAGATCGGCCGTGGTGGCAAACGCGAGCCCGGAAAGATCAGCCGGGCGAAACAGTTTGTCCGCTGCCAGCGCCGCCGCCGGGCGTGTCTCCTTCGTTTCCATGCTGGCTCACCACTCCCCGCCGCGCGCGCCTTTCACCCTACGCCTCCGCGGCCCGCTCGCGTAGGGACCTGCCGACACGAAGTCTCACCGGGCTGTGAGCCGCTGGGCCCCAGCGACTTTCCGACCGAAAGCGAGTGTCCTGCCCCCGTCGTTTGCTGCCCGCGGCAGCAAACGTAAGGGGATCAGCAGGCCACTGAGAAC
>JBOHMN010000020.1:0-4402 GCA_050730175.1 Acetobacteraceae bacterium
GCGATGCACAATTTGAGCTGCTAATCGTCGACACTCCAGTGAGCAGCACCCCTCCGCCACCCTCGCCGCCGCCGCCGCCGCCGCCGCTCGCGCCTGGGGCGGTCGCTGCGGATTTTCCCGCTTTGCCGACACGGCCGTTGGTGGCGCTCGCGAAGGCGCCCGAGGTCGTGACTTCGCCAAACTTTCCACCGGCTCCGCCTGCGCCACCAGCACGCGCATTACTGTTGCCACCATTCGAGCCGCCAGTGCCGCCAGTGCCGCCCGATCCCGTGCTCAGGCTGACACTGCCACCACCGCCGCCATTTGTGCTGCCACTTCCATTTGCCCCATCGGGGCTTGTCGGAGTCCCTCCAGCACCGGCGGCGCCTCCGATCCCGGCCCCGCCAGACCCGCCGGCAGCATAGCCCGGGCTGACGGCTGCAACGCTGACAAAGACAATTGCAAGCAAGAGCGCGCAGACCGGCTGAAAAAGGTGCCTCATAACGAATCCGCGGACCTGCCCGTGGGAAGCTTCGACCAAGGGCAGCTCAGACCAAGGACAGAACGGCATTGCTCATTGCGCCCGCTTGCTCAGACCTGGACGACGCGCCGAGAACTCGCGTGGTCAAAGGACATGCTCTCCCCTCTAAAGCGGGTTCACCCGGACTGCAGATAGCCCGCGTCCAGCACGTAGTTGCGGCAGTCTTTCAGCCTGAAGCACCCGACGATACTGCCGATCCCGTCCCAGGGTGCATCGAGAGTGCGGAACGCCTTGACGCGCAGCGAGGCATTTCAGATTGGCGAATGCCTACTCGACAGGGCTGTTAGCTCGGGACTGTAGGCGCGCAGAGAGATAAGTGTTGTAGGCTCGAACCCTCGAAATTTTTGGTCTCCCCTTCGTCACCGGCTTGGACCCATCTCTGCGTGCTTCCGCCTCGGACTCCCCCGAAAACGGGTCATATACGGAAAGATCGGACCGCACCATGAGCACTTCCGCGGGTTCCAGCCCCCCAGACCGCGAGCCGCCAACCATCGAAAACCGGAAAGTCCTGGTTCGCAAGGCGATCGCTGCCTGCCGAAGCCGGGATCATCTGTCGGAAAAGGAGGTCGGCGCACTGATCGCGGCCGCTGCCTCACTTGGTCGGCACGGCAACCGGGACGCCGCGTTGATCCTGGTCGCTTACCGCCATGGCCTGCGCGTGTCCGAACTGGTCAGCCTGCGCTGGGATCAAGTCGATCTCCGCCAAGGGCTCCTGCACGTCGCGCGCATCAAGCATGGCATCGCGTCGGTGCATCCTTTGCGGGGGCTCTGTTGCAATCCTCTGGCGAGGGCGCAGGGAGGCGCCCAGTGGGGTCATTCGGCCTGCTATGTCAATCGGCGCGCAAAATTGACCCCCTATCGGCGTGCAAATTCGACCCCTCTGGGGCTCACCAGAGCTGGCGGAGGGTTATCCGAACGCCTTCCGCATCCGGTTGACCTGCGGGTTTGGCGACGACCCGCTCGTAATTGAGAACGAGGTCCCCGCCGGACCGAACCGTAACGCCCATGCCGACCCCGAGTCGGAGCGTATTCGCGCCATTGTCCTGGGCCACGCTATCGATGCTGGTCTCGCCGCCGATGCTGTAATAGGCGTCCGCAGAGACCCACAGGGCAGGCGTGAGGTTGCGGCTTGCGTGCCCCTCGAGGACGAACAGCGGCTTCTGGGTCAGGGGGCGCGCGCCGGCCATGCGGTAGTCGTCATTGGGCGTGAATATCAGGGCCGAGGCGTAGAGTTCGAGCCACATCCAGCCGCGGTCGGGCGTGTAGCTGTAGTTGATGGTCGGAAAGAAGGTCCAACGGCTGGTGCTGGGATTCAACGGGCTGGACGGCTGGTATTGCCCGAGCGGGGTGGTAACCGCGAGGTGAAAGCTTGCGAACGGCCGGGGAACGAAATACCGGAACTGTTCCCTTGTGACCGCCGGCCCGCCGAACAGGTTCACCTGCCAAAGGAAGCCGACATCCGAAATGCCTCGGTTCGAGGTGTGAAAGGCGTCCGAGCTTGCATTCAGCAAGGCATAGGGAAGGATCACCGAAAGCCCGCCCGTGCGGCCCCAATAATCCATCACCCGCGTGAGCACGACCGACTGTGAAATGACGTTCGAGCGAATGCTCGACTCGACATCCAAGCCGTCCTCGGGCGTCACCGAGGTCGCGTAGCCGAAGTTGTAGAACGCAAGCCAGGTATTGATCGGAGCGTTGAGGTAATCGCGTGCCGAGCCGGCGATTCCCGCAGCCGGAAGCAAGACGAGGGCGGCGAATCCGCCGAGCAGCGCGACGAGGAGGTGGCCGGCCCTGCCGGCAGGTTGCGCCGGAGACATCACGCGGGTCTTCTCATCGTGCCCCGCCGGCCCCGCCGGCCCGGCCGCCGAGCCGTCCCGCGTCAACGGGTGCACGATTCAGCGGACGCGTTGGGCCTCCTCAGGCGCTCCGCGTAAACCCGATATTGTCAACGACGACGGCATTCGGCCCGACCGGAACCTGCCCAACATTCGGCAGGTCGAGGTTGACGAACCCGATCTTGTCCGCCCACACCTTGCGAAGAAAATCCTCGAACACCGCGGTCGTGAGCTGCTCGCCGAGGCAGCGCCGGTATCCGAAGCCAAACGGGGCGAACCCGGCATAGGCGCAAACGGGCAGCGGCTTGCCGCCCACCACGCCGAACACCGTGCCGAACCCGCTGTTGGTGAGCGTCGCCTTGCGGCCATCGACGACATCAAAGCTGGTAATGTCGAGCGGGCATCTGGCAAAGCCGATCTGTTCGCGCCTGGCCTCATCGATCTGGTCGCTCGTCGGCGCAGTCAGATAGCGGGTGGGGTCGAATTGCTGCGGGTTCTTCCAGTGGCGAGGCTCGAAGCTGGTGGAGGCGTGCGGCGTGTTCATATAGCCGTGCCGCTCGAAGCGGGCGTCCAGCAGCTCGCGCGGTGATTCTCCGTAAGCGGTGCGCCGGGCGTCAGTGATCGAGGAGAGGCCGCCGCCATTCACAGCGATCCCGCGGGATAGCTCTATCACCAACATCTCGAGCGGAGTGAACGCCGATCCGTTCGCATGGCCGTAGTCCCCGCTCATCGTCTTGACGAACGAGGCACGCACGTCTTCGTCGCCGTTATATTGCCGCAGCCGCGACATGATGCCGAAGATCGTGTTGCCCCACTGGCTGAGGGCAACGAAATTGTGGAAGACTTCAAAAACGACGTCCTTGCGACTGAAATATTCGCCGTTCTCTGCGTTCTTGAGCCAGTACCAGGCGATGGTCTTCTCGCGATTCGCTACCCGTCCGCTCTGAAGGTCCGTGAGGCGATCGTCGATCCACGCCTTGAGCGGATTGACCAGCGCGCGCACGGTCATAAAATTTCCGTGCACGATTTGCAGCATCGGGTTCCGGTAGGCGAGCACGGGGTTGAAACTCTCACCGATCTGGCGCACCTCACTCGGGGCGGCGTGGCCCTTCACACCGAGGTGGAGATCCCAGTAAAGATCCAAGTAATAATCGAGATAATGCTTCATGAAGGGTTTGCGTTCGAACTCGGGGGCGAGCAACTGATTGAAGAAGGGAACCACCTTGTCGTGGTACATCGGGGCGTAGAGGTCGGGCGTGAGCCCTCACTCATCCCCTTATTTCTTTTGGGACATAAAAGAATCGGACGGCCATAGTGGCGGTTCCGAAAAGAATCGGGTGACCGTCATCTGCGACTTATTCTTGCAAAATCGCCCAGGCGACTTTCAAAGCCACGCGAACCGACAAATCTCCCGCCCCGCAACGGCGGGTCGGGGGATATCGTGGTCATCCGGGAGCCGCGGTTCTCCAGCAGTCAGATCCGGGAGGTCCTGGGCTCCGTGCTGGGGGAGGATCTGCACGCCAAGCGCGTCGCCTCGCTCTCGGATGCCACTCTCGGTGTGCTGCGCAGCGGTTCGCTCGCGATTTGTACCATCGGCCAGGGGCTTGCCGCCGCCCGCGGGCTGAACCCAAAGCACGCCACCAAGCAGGTCGACCGCCTGCTGTCCAACCCTGAGATCCACGTCGACGACATCCTCGCCCGCTGGGTGCCCTACGTCATCGGCGCCCGCAGCTCCATTGTGGTGGCGTTGGACTGAACCGACTTCGCTGCCGACCAGCAGGCCACCATCATGCTGTCGCTGATCACCGATCATGGCCGTGCGACGCCCTTGGTGTGGCTCACCGTCGACAAACGGACGCTCAAGAATAACCGCAGCCGCTATGAGCATCGCGTGCTGGTGCGGTTGGCCGAACTGCTGCCCGCTGACATCAAGGTGTGCGTTGTCGCCGACCGCGGCTTCGGCGACCAGAAGCTCTATAGGGTACTCACCGAAGAACTCTGCTTCGACTACGTCATCCGCTTCCGCGGCAACATCGCCGTCACCGCC
>JBOHMN010000021.1:0-3784 GCA_050730175.1 Acetobacteraceae bacterium
CGGCAGTCGCGGTTCAACATTTTGTCTAGTGAGCCTACTGCACCAGCTCGACGAGGGCGCCGGCGCCCGAAGCCTGGGCTCCCAGGCGGAGAGCGCTTACTGGCACGCCGTTTTGGGCGAGGGCTGCTGCCACCGTCTCGGCCCGCGCGAGGCCGAGCCGAAGGGCCGCCGCCTGCGCCGCCGGATCGCTTTCTCTTGCATCGCCAAAGCCGATCACTGCAAGGGCTTGGTCACCGCGGCGGTGCGCAAGGGCGGCAAGGCGCGTGTGATCGCTGCGCCCGAGCGCGATCGAGCCGGGTGCAAAGCGAATTTCGAGGCCGGCCTGGGGCGATGCGGTGAACGGCGGCGGCGGTGGGCCGGGCAGGCCGATGCCGGCCAGGGTGGGTGGCGGCGGCGGAGCGAGCGGCACGCTCGGCAAGGTGGCTGTTGCAGCCTGGACGGTGGCCGGCTCCGGCGGGGGCATCGCCGCGGGTGGCGGCGCCGCCGGTGGGCGGGTGGCCGCGGGAAAGCTGGCACTGGCGGCGGGTTGCGCTGCCGGCGATGCAGTGGCGGGTGCAACAGGTTGTGCGCTCGTGGCGTTGGTTGGCGCACCGGGCGTTTGCGGATTGGGCAGCGGCTCCAGGACTGCCTGCTGCTCTGTCCGCGTGCGGTCGGCGAGAAGAGCCGCGGAAATTCGTGCACGCTCCGGGGCAGGGAGGAAAGTGGGCTTGGTCGGCACGTTGGCGAGGTTCGGATAGGGTGCCGTGGCGCCGGGCGGCGCGCGGCGCTGTTGGGCGATCGGTCCGCCCTCCAGGTCGTGCCACCAGCTGACCGGGTTGATCGCGGCGGGCGCCTGGGCACAGGCGGAGAGTGTGCAGAGAAGGACGATCTGCGCCGCCATTGTAACCATCCGGCAAGGCGTTTCTGGCACAGCTTGAACCGTTCCCTGGTTCCGATTAGGTACCCCGTTGCCGCGTAGCATGTTCCCGCCCTGGCTTGCCGGTGCGGCGCGGGTTTAGCGCGGGCGATCGTCCTGCGGAAAGGATGTGCGTATGGCCGATACCGAAAAGCCGACCACTCCCACGTTCAGGCTGCCCGATCCGGAGCTGATCGGCCGCTCGATGGCGGATGTGGCAGAGCGGTCGCAGCGCATTGTCAGCGAATGGCTGAAGCGGCAGGCGGGAGCCGATCATCCGTTCGATCCGTTGAATGTCGGCCGTGCCTTCTTCGAGATGACCACCCGCCTGATGGCGAGCCCGGCAGAGCTGATGCAGGCCCAGTTCGGTTTCTGGCAGGACTACATGACGCTCTGGCAGAACACGGCGCGGCGTGTCATGGGCCTCGACAGCAACCCGGTGATCGAAGCTGCGCCGACGGACCGGCGATTCCGGGACGCGGCGTGGAAGGACAACGAGATCTTCGATTTCATCAAGCAGTCCTATCTGCTCTCCGCGCGCTTCGTGCAGGACGTGGTGGGACGGGTAGACGGGCTTGACCCCAAGACGGCGCAGAAGGTGGATTTCTATACGCGCCAGTTCGTCGAGGCGATGAGTCCGAGCAACTTCGTGCTTACCAACCCGGAAGTGCTGCGCAAGACCGCCGAGACGGGAGGGGAGAACCTGCTGAAGGGCCTCTCCAATCTGCTCGCCGATCTCGATCGCGGGAAGGGGCGGTTGCACATCAAGATGACCGACCTCGACGCATTTCAGGTCGGCGGCAACATCGCGGTCTCGCCGGGACAGGTCGTCTATCAGAATGACCTGATGCAACTGATCCAGTATGCGCCCTCGACCGAGACGGTGCTGAAGCGCCCGCTTCTGATCATCCCGCCATGGATCAACAAATTTTATATCCTCGATCTCCGGCCGAAGAACAGTTTCGTGCGCTGGGCCGTGGCGCAGGGCCACACCGTCTTCATGGTGAGCTGGGTCAATCCGGACGAGAAGCTCGCCGATAAAGGCTTCGAGGATTACATGAAGGAAGGTGTGCTGGATACCCTGGAGGCGATCCGGAAGGCGACGGGGGAGCACGAGGTGAACGTCATCGGCTACTGCCTTGGCGGGACGCTGCTCGGCTCGGCCCTGGCGTGGCTCGCTGCCAAAGGCAAGGATCCGGTCAAGACCGCGACCTTCTTTGTCAGCCTGCTCGACTTCGCCGAATCCGGCGAGCTCAACGTCTTCATCGATGAAGAGCAGATCAAGGTGCTCGAGGAGCGGATGCAGCGGCGCGGCTATCTCGATGGGAGCGAGATGGCCACGACCTTCAACATGCTGCGGGCGAACGACCTGATCTGGTCGTTTGTCGTCAACAACTATCTGCTCGGCAACGATCCGTTCCCCTTCGACCTGCTGTACTGGAATTCGGATTCGACGCGGATGCCGGCGCGCATGCACAGCTTCTATCTGCGCAAGATGTACCAGGAGAACAAGCTTGCCGAGCCGGGTGGCATCACGCTGAATGGCGAGCCGATCGATCTTTCGCGGATTCGTGTGCCGGCCTACTTCATCTCGACCCGGGAGGATCACATCGCGCCGTGGAAGGCGACCTATCGCGGCACGCATTTGCTGAGCGGCAAGAACCGCTTCGTGCTGGCGGCCTCGGGGCACATCGCCGGCATTGTAAACCCGCCCGACAGCGGCAAGTACAATCATTGGGTCAACCCGGAGCTTCCGGCGAGTGCGGAGGACTGGCTGAAGGATGCGGCGGAACTGGCGGGCTCGTGGTGGCCGGACTGGCAGCGCTGGGTGACGTCGTACGGGAGCGAGCGTGTCCCGGCTCGCGTTCCGGGTGCGGGCAAGCTCAAGCCGATCGAGCCGGCGCCTGGCTCGTACGTCAAGGTGCGCCTGAGCTGAACTGGGGCAGGGCAGCTTTGCCAGCGTGCCGACTCCGACGCGTGTTACCTGCGGAGGACGTGCTTGGTCGGCACATTAGTGGCGGAAATCAGACTTGGGTGATAAGGGTTGCAGCCATTCGTGGGATGTCGGGGCGCTTGCGCGGTCCCCGAGAATGGTGGGATGCCCGCCACGGCTCGCATTTGCTGGCCTCGCGGTTTGCCGCCCTACGTTCTGCTACCGTGCTGGTCATCCGCGCGCGATAGGGAGTACTAGCTCTCTGTTTTCATTGGCCTCTCTATCCCCTTTCGCTCGCTGCCGAGGGCGGCGAATGCCGAGGGCAGGGCACTCGCAAGAGGACGAGGTCTCGCCGCCATGAAGCCGATGGAAGAGAAGCACTTCGCGATTCTCAGGCGGCACATGATCGACGTCATTGCGATTCACACTGATCTCTTGAGCGAGGAGCTTGGCAGAGAGACGCTGAGTGAACGGGTGCTGGCCGCGATGGCGCGGGTCGAGCGGCACCTGTTCGTGCCGTCGGAACTTGCTGCCCTCGCCTACCACGATACGCCGCTTCCGATCGGCTTCGACAAGACGATCTCGCAGCCTTTCATCTGCGCGCTGATGACAGATCTTCTGGGCGTCAAATCGGATGAGGTCGTTCTGGAAATTGGCGGCGGCTCGGGCTACCAGGCGGCAATCCTGGCGGAGCTTGCAGCGAAGGTCTGGACTGTCGAGATCGTCGAGGAGCTGGCGAACCAGGCTGAAGCGCGGCTGCAACAGATGGGCTACGCGAGCGTGGGTATTCGCGTCGGTGACGGGTCTCGCGGCTGGGCGGACCACGCGCCATATGACAAGATCATCGCGACTGCGTCGGCGGAAAGGCTGCCCCCGGCGCTCCTCGAGCAGCTCAAACCGGGTGGCAGGCTGGTGCTGCCGATGGGCCCGCCGGATGCACAACAGCTGACCGTGAT
>JBOHMN010000022.1:0-2397 GCA_050730175.1 Acetobacteraceae bacterium
GCCCGTGTAGCCCTGCCACATGATCTCGTTGCCCGGCGGGGGATCGCTCTTGCGGGCCATGTACCCGCCGATCTTGGCGACCAAAAAGGCTGCGGCTCCCAGGGTGGCGGGCGGCGGCAGCTTCGAATACTTGGCGTAGGCTCCGAGGACCTCAACCTCGAAGTCATCGAAGAATACGTCAGGCGGAAGTTCAGGCGTCTCGCGCCCCAAGAGCGTGAGCAGCAGGATGCGCCATGCGATCACGATGTGGATGGCCAAGGCTCGTCTGAGGCGTTCCGCAGTGTCGTGCTGCAGCTTTTCGACTTTGCACCCGCTCTTCAGGACGCGGTGCCAGTCCTCAATGCGCCAGCGCAGACAGTACCATCCCAGATAGGTCTTGGCCTGCTCAGGCGAGTTCACTTCCACCGTGGTCAAGAGGAACCACTCGATGGGTTTCTCACCTGTCGGAGGCGTCTCCTCGAGGGCATGGACGATCCACAGCGCCAACGGTTCTTTCTCTTTGTGCGCGGCGGGGGGCTTCAGCTCGATGCGACGGGTGCGCAGCGTTATCTCCGCGATCCGCTCAGGCCGTCCCGGGCGAGCCTTCTGCTTGCTCTGTTTCGGCCGAGCGCTTTGACGCGTGACGTGCAGCGAGAACCGCAACTGCGGCTCGCACGCCTTGACGGCGGCGAACAGCTTCCGATCTTCCATCGTGCAGCGATCGTGGTCGGCTCGGACCAAGAGGTCGGTCCGCGGCTCTTGCCGCCAGGCGTCAAAGAGCTCGAAGAAGTCGGCCTCACGATCCATCACGCAGACGATCTTGGTCTGCGGCATCGTGGCGGCGACCGCCGTGCAATCCCGCAGGCCCTCCATCCAATTGTAGGTCTTCTTCTCCGCCAGCGGTATCTCTGCCGGTGTTCTCTCGTCCTCGGCGTCCTTGGCCGCAGGAGCCGTGGCCGCCGCGCGCAGCACGCCGAGGGGGAGACCTTCGTCGGTCACCGCTAGCGTGGAATGGAGGTGGAGACCGCGGGTTGTGGCCTTCGTCTGATTCTTGCCGATCAGGCCCAAACCTTCGCACTGCTCCAGGCCGTTGTAATTCAGATCGGTGCCATCTTGAATGCATAGGACCGTCTTCTGTGCCTGCATGCGCCGTAGCGTTTGCTCGCGGTGTGGCAACAGGATATTCTCCGCAGTGACCGCGGAATCGCCCGTCTCCGGCTGCTCAATGAAGCGATAATGGCCCTTGATCATGGCATTGCTTCCTCGCTCCAGGCCGCAAAAGGCGCGGCCGGGGTTTTCTGCTTGCGCGGCGGCGCTGACGACCAGCCGGCCGCTGAGGCGACGATCGCCCAGGGGGGCGCCGCCGAACTCATATTGCGCCCACTGTTCCCCCTCCAGGCCGGCATCCAAGGGCAACGGCCCAAGACCTCGACGCAGCGGCACACCCATGCGCAGCCGGAAGTCGTCCACCAGGGGATAGGCATAGATCGCCTTCTTCGTCTCACTGCGGCGCCGGCCCCGCTGCCGGCGGCGTCCGCCCGCCGTACAACCGATCCGCGTCCAGTTGGCCGCGCGATAGCAGGTCCCGGCATGACGACCCTCATCGACAAACGTCTCGACCAGCCAGGGAGCGTACCCGTAGCTGCGTTCAAAATCCTGCGGCAGCCGCCTCAGCAAGAGACCCAGGATGTGCGAGGCCAAGTTGTGACAGTCCACCGACGGCCGAATCAAGTAGCGGCTCAGACCGAGCACACGGTCCAGACTCTCCAAGCGCTGCTCTTGGTTCCAGCCGATCCAGCGGTCTCGATCCTGCAGGTGGAGGGCGGCCGAGGCGAAGGCCGCGCCGCCCAACCAGCCGTGTTCCGAGCCGATCAAGTAACGGAGTTGCCGCCCCACCAAAGGTCCCGCCCCGCGGGGATGTTCGGTCTCGAACACCTCGTTCCAGACCCGCAGCTGTTCCTCGGTCTGCACCAAGACCAGCGTCAGAGAGCGGACCTCTCCAGCCGTCGGGGGTACGTCGGCGGCCGGCGGGACGGCCCTGCCCAGGCGGCGAGGCCGGCCGCGGGCCGTCTTGGTCCGCGGCAGCGGCAGCCTGAAGCGGCCCTTCGCCTCCAACGTTCGAAGCGCCTTCAAACAACCGCTGCGGCGCCGACGACCCAGGGGGTCGACGAACTCAAAGGCGTCGCAGAGGCGAGCGGCCAACTCGCTCCGGTGCATCCCGGGGTCCGAGTCGATCGCGCGGCGCACGGCCTCGACCGCATCGGGCTGGGACAGCCGCCGGAGGATGACCTGCCTGGGTGCCATGCCGGCACCATAGACGCTGCGGCAGGCCGTGTCAAGCCCTTATTTGTGGGCAAACGGCAGGGCTCGCCCGCGGGCGTTCGTGCCGGGCGACCGCAGGCAGGGCCTCCGCTGCCG
>JBOHMN010000023.1:0-1511 GCA_050730175.1 Acetobacteraceae bacterium
GATCCCTGCGGCGAGCCCGCCTGGACCTGGTGCGACGTGGAGTGCGCCGCTCAGGACCGGCTGCGCTCATCCAACCTTCTTGCCGCCTACAGAGCGCTCTTTGACGCGGAAACGGAACGCTCCGAGCGGGAACTGCTACGGCGCCTGCAGGAAAAATACCAAACAAGGAACATGATCTCTCGCACGCCGATCCAGCATCCCGGCGCTGCAACTTTGCAAGCGGAAAAGCCGCCGCCCGCCGCACAAGCCCGTCTGTTCTGAAAAGAGAGCACTGCCGCATCGCCGGCCGCCGCGGCAAGGGTCGCGCGGGACACCCGGCGCGTGCGCGCCGGGACCCGTCCGCGCACCCGGCTCCGCCGGCTCCGCCCTTGCCCCGGCCGGCCGAGGATGCGGCGCAAGGGCCCGGTCTCCTGAAGTCAGGGAAAGACAGATCCATCCGAGAGGAGCACAAGAGATGCCTGAACTCCGCAGCGTCGATCCCCGAACGCTGACCCTCAACCCGAGCAACCCCCGCCGCACCGCGACGCCCAAGGCCATGGACGAGCAGCTGATCGCCTCCATCAAGGCGATCGGCATCATCCAGCCACCCGTGGTGCGCGAGACTGGCGGCAGCCTCGCCGTCATTACCGGCAACCGCCGCGTCCAGGCTGCGATCGCAGTCAACCTTCCGCTCATCGACGTCCTTGTGAAGAACGGCGAGGACCGCACCGGTCCCATGGAATCGCTCTCGGAGAACCTCATCCGGGCGTCCATGTCGAGTGTCGATATCTGGCGCGCCGTCGAAAACCTGGCCCAGCAGAGCTGGACCGAACAGGCGATCGCCGATGCGCTGGCGCTGCCCATCCGCACCGTCAAGCGCCTGAAGCTCCTCGCCCACCTGCACCCGCCCATGCTCGACGCCATCGCGCGCGGCGACATGCCCAAAGAGGAACAGCTCCGCACCATCGCCGCCGGCACGCTCGATGAACAGGCCCAGGTCTGGAAGAAGCACAAGCCGAGGAAGAACGAAGAAACGAGCTGGTGGGAGATCGCGCGTGCGCTCTCCAGACGCCGCCTTCCCTTCGCCGCCGCGAGGTTCGACGACAAGCTCGCCGCCGAATACGGAGTGACCTGGCACGACGATCTGTTCGCGCCCGCAGACGAGGATGGCCGCTACACCACCGACGTCGACGGCTTCTTCGGCGCCCAGCAGGCATGGCTGGAGGCCAACCTGCCCACACGCGGCACGCTCCTTCCCCACGACGAGTACGGCCGCCCGATCCTTCCCAGGAACGCCGAACGGATCTGGGGCAAGCCCGCCAGATCCGACCACACCGGCTCCTATGTCGACCCCAACTCCGGTGAAGTGAAAGAGATCGCCTATCGCCTGCCACCGGAGAAGAACGCCGCGAAGGGAAAGACAACCACCGAGCCCGCCGCTCCGGAAACCGCCACCAGGAAACCGCGCCCGGATGTCACGCAGAAGGGCGCTGCGAAGATCGGGGACTTCCGCACCGACGCGCTGCATCGTG
>JBOHMN010000024.1:0-8004 GCA_050730175.1 Acetobacteraceae bacterium
TGATCACCGTCGATACCTATATCGGCAACGGCCACTACCAGACGGGATTCGGCAACGCCGACTTCCCGCTCTCGTACATCGCCTCCGACAACGTGCTCGGCGGCGAGATCGCGGCGCGCGCACTCGCGAAAGCGATCGGCGGCAAGGGCAAGGTCTATGTCAGCAACGTCAAGCCCGGCATCTCCACCACCGACCAACGCGAACAGGGCTTCAAGGAAGAAATGAAGCTCCACTTCCCCAACATCACCGTGCTCACCACCCAGTTCAACAATGACGACGCAAACACAGCCGCCTCACAACTCCAGGCGGTGCTCGCGCGCACTCCTGATCTCGCCGGCGTATTCGGCGCCAACCTTTTCTCCGCCATTGGCGCCGCGAACGGCGTCAAGGCAGCGGGCAAGCTCGGTAAGGTCAAGGTGGTCGCCTTCGACGCCCCGCCCGCGATCGTGGGTGAGCTGAAATCAGGCCTCGTCAGCATCGCCATCGCCCAGCATCCGGCTGAGATCGGCTGGTTCGGCGTTGCCGCCGCATACGCGCATCTGACTGGCCAGAGCATACCGGTGCAGATCGGCACCGGCTTCACCGTGATCACCAAGAAGAACGTGGACGATCCGGCGATCAAGAAGTTCATCTACCACGATTGATCATCTCCCGCCCCCTTCGTTCGCTGTCTCGGCAGTGAACGAAGGGGAATTGCCTCCGCCCTTGGTGGAGGGCGGGACCTGGGCGCGCACCTTCCGGGGAGCCACGGCTGACAGCGCTCCTAAGCACGCACTACGATACCGCCGGCTGCGGCTGGTTCATCTCGGCCCTCAGGCGCGGCAGCGCACCAGGGAATTCGCGTTGCAGGTAACCGATCACCTTCTCGCGAATTTCGCAGCGTAAATCCCAAGTCTCGGGAGACGTGCGCGCACTGGCCAGGATGCGGAGCTGGACCGCATTCTGCGTCGCCTCGACGACCTGCAGGTTCACCACCTGCCCATCCCAGAGGCGACTCTCCTTGGCAAACTCCTCAACCTTGGAGCGTAAGGTAGCGATCGGCACCGTGTAGTCGACGAAGAGATGCACCGAACCAATCAGAGCGCCTGACTCGCGCGTCCAGTTCTGGAACGGATTCTCGATAAAATACGAAAGCGGTACGATCAGCCGCCGCCAATCCCAGATGCGGATGACCACGTACGTGCTGGTGATCTCCTCGATCCAGCCCCACTCGCCGGCGACGATCACCGCATCTTCCAGGCGGATCGGCTGCGTCACCGCGATCTGCACGCCCGCGATCAGGTTGGACAGCAGCGGGCGCGCAGCAAGCCCGACGACGAGCCCGGCGGCACCAGCGGATGCAAACAGGCTGATGCCATATTGACGGATCATCGGAAAGGTCATCAGCGCCACCGAGATCGTGACGACGGCGATCAGCGTGTTTACCGCCCGGCGCAAAACCCTGACCTGCGTGATGTGCTTGCGCGCCATCAGGTTGTCGGCGACGTCGATGCGATAGGGGCGAAGATAGAGGTCCGATCCGACCTCTACCGCGATCATCACGGCCCAGCCGATCAAGAGGATCGCCACCACCAGAAGAACCCGCTCGATGCCGCCCACTAGCGTGAGCGGAAAGCCGGTTGCCGGCACGACGACGCCAAGCGCGATGACGACCAGCGCGACCCGGATCGCCCGACGCGTGCGCTTCACGATGTTCTGCAGCATGACCCTTCCGCCGCTCAGCGTCAGCACCAGGCGAAAGATCGTACTGTGCGCGGCCAGCGCGATCAGAACGGCGGCCAGCAGCAGCACCACCCCGGGAAGCCAGCTCGGAACCCAGGCAAGCGCGCTCGCGAGGCGAGAAAGAATGAAAGTCGCGTGTGATGCCATCGGCAAAGGCTCCTTTCCGATTGGTGGAACGATGCGGCGCTGGAGCAATATCACTCTGACTGGAATCGCCGGATGCCAGCCAGGGTGGTGAAATTGCTCGAGAAAACAAACGCGGAGCGTGTTCAGTCAACCTGAACATGCTCTGGTCCGGCGGCGTGATGGACGGGGCATGGACGCCTGCTTCGGATTTGGTGAGAGGACCCCGCCGATTGAACCCGCGCAGCACGTATCGCACCGTAGCGGAGGCTGCCCGTTATCGCTGCGTCACTTGCCGCCGTGCCCTCACGAGTGCCGTTTCATGAGCCATTTCAAGGGCTTCCCGGAGGAATCGCGAACCCCTTGCACCAGCTTTGCGGACCCCCTCCACGCCGCAGCGGCCGCTCGTCACAAAGGGATCGGCACGATTTCATCCACCGTCTGTGATCGCGCTGCCTTGGAAAACTCGTTCTTGCAGCACGCAACGAAGCGTGCCAGCGCCCGGTCGCTGCGGTCCCGCCGCCAGACGAGCGTGGTTTCGATCAAGCGCTCGCAGTCTTCGATCTCCATCATTGCGACGCCCGCGGGCCGGAAGCGGCGCACCCCCTCGGGATAAACGCTGACTCCGAGGCCCGCGGCAACCAGGCCGAGGATCCCAAGTGTGCTCGAGGCCTCCAGTGCCGCGCCCAGCGCCAGTCCCTTGGCGAGGAACATTTCGGCGATGATCTCGCGGTAGAAATCCCATTGCACGAGATCGCCGAGGATGAGATCACAAGCGGCTACATCCCGCATCTGGATGCGCTCTTGGGTGCGCAGCCGATGCGCCGTCGGCAAAAGCACGAGCAGCCGCTCCTCGTTCACCTTGAGCGTTGCGAAGTCCTGGTGGACGAACGGACCGATCAAAAAACCCGCATCGATCTCGTTGCGTACCAGGGCGAGTTTCTGACCCTGTGTACGGAGATAAGTGATCTCAACGCTGATCGCCGGGTGTGCGGCACGGAAGGCCCGGATGGCGCGTGGCATGACATCCAGGGCCGCAAACGACATGTAAGCGATGCGTAGATGTCCGGTTTTTCCTTCAGCGACCCGGCGCGCCCGCCGCACCGCTTCGGCGAGGCGCGCCAACGCGTCGCGGTTGTCGTCGTAGAAACTGTGCCCTGCCTCCGTCAGTCGCACCTCACGGGTCGACCGCGAAAAAAGCGCGCATCCGAGTTGGTGCTCGAGCTTCTGAATCCGGCGCGAGAGCGCCGATTGGTCGATATGCAACCGCTCGGCGGCGCGCCGGAAGTTCAGCTCCTCGGCGACCGCGAGGAAGGACTGCAGGGCTCCGGTATCGAAGAGGTAGCGCATGGCATCCACCCTGACCGGCAGCGATGATCGGCGATTGATGCACCGCGTGCAAGAATTCTTGGCCGATCAACACTTCCCCTGCCCCGCCGCGGCCCGCAATCTGTAAGGTGAGCGACAGTGTGGCAACCGAAGGAGCGTCGCGATGGATACCGAGAGACTGAACCAGATCCTGCAACAGGCGTTCGACGAGAGCACCCGGATCTACCGGCAGCGAGGGTTCCAGCGCCGCATCGGCTTCGGCAAGCGGCCGGCTCTGATCAGCGTCGATCTCGCCAACGCCTGGACCCGCCCAGGCAATCCCTTTTCCTGCGATCAGATGGACGAGCAGATCATCCCCGGAATGCAGCGCCTGCTCGCGGCCTGCCGGGCGAACGGCCACGTGGTGGTCCACGTGACCACCGCTTATCAAAGCACCGACCGCAATGACCCGGCCACCGATATGGGGCTCTGGCATTGCAAAATTCCGGTCGAGGCAGTTGATCTCGCGAATACCGACCTCTGGGCAATCGATTCCCGCATTGCCCCCCTCGGCAACGAATATGTTCTGCTCAAGAAGCGGGCTAGCGCTTTCAGTGGCACCCCGCTGGCTGGCTATCTCCGCGCCTCCGGGGTGGACACGATCCTCGTCACCGGAGTGACCGCGACCGCCTGCGTCAGGACGACGATTTGCGACGGGCTGGCGGAGGGGTTCCGCACCATCGCTGTGCGGGAATGCATCGGCGACCGGGTCCCGGGTGCGGTGGCCTGGAACCTCTTCGACATCGACTCCAAGTTCGCCGATGTCGAAACGGTGGACACCTGCGTTGCGTATCTCAACGCGTCCGGCAGCCAGACGAGGGCGGCAGCCTGAGGCCGCTGGCAGACGCGGCTGCGGTCGTCACTGCACAAGCGGAGGAAACAGCAATGGCACGCATCGGCGTCGACGTCGGGGGTACCAATACCGACCTGGTACTGGAGTGCGCAAACGGCGTATTTTACCACAAGGTTCCTTCGACCCCACGCGATCAGTCGGTCGGAGTTCTGGCCGGGATCGAAGGCATTTGTGACCACGCCGGCATCAGCAAATCTGAACTCGAGACCATCGTCCACGGAACGACGATAGCGACCAACATCACGATCGAGCACAACGGCGCAGAGGTGGGCATGCTGACCACCCGCGGCTTCCGTGACATCCTGCATATCGGCCGGCACAAGCGTCCTTTCAACTTCTCGCTCCACTTCGACGTTCCCTGGCAAAGCCGGCCGTTGGTCAAGCGCCGCAACCGCATTCCCGTCACGGAGCGCATCCTGCCGCCACAGGGCGAAATCGTCGTTCCACTCGCGGAGACCGAAGTACTCGAGGCGGTGCGGTTGTTCAGGAAGCGTCACATCGAGGCCGTTGTCGTCGGCTTCCTGTTCTCCTTCCTCAATGACACCCACGAACAGCGAGCCAAGGAGATCGTGCTGAACGAGATGCCCGATACCTACGTTTCGCTCTCCTCCGAAGTCGCCAACGTGATGCGCGAGTACGAGCGATTCTCGACCACCGCGATGAACGCGTACGTCGGGCCGCGTACGTCGTTCTATCTTCGCAATCTGGAACGGAAGCTGAAATCCAACGGAATCGGTGCTCGCCTGCGGGTGATCCAGTCGAACGGCGGGCTGGCAACCGTGGACAACTGCGCGAGGAACGCAGTTTCCATCTTGATGTCGGGCCCGGCGGGCGGCGTGATCGGTGGACTTGCGGAAGCGCGGCTGGTCGAGGCAGAGAACATCATCACCATCGACATCGGCGGCACTTCGGCAGACATCAGCACCATCCCTTCCGGCCGCCTCAAGATCATGAACGCCCGCGATACCTACGCGAGCGGCCATCCGGTCCTGACGCCGATGATCGACATGGTGACCATCGGCGCCGGTGGCGGCTCGATCGCCCATGTCGACGCCGCGGGCGGGTTTCAGGTCGGTCCGCGCTCCGCCGGCTCGGAGCCGGGCCCCGCGTGCTACGGCAAGGGAGGGCTGGAACCGACTGTGACCGACGCACACGTGGTCCTCGGCCGCCTCGACGCCGACCAGATCCTGGGTGGCGATCTCAAGCTCGATCCCGACCTCGCCCGGCGCGCCGTCGCGGAGGAAGTGGCACGCCCGCTCGGGCTTTCCCTCGAGGAAGCGGCCTTGGGGATCGTCCGCGTCGTCAACTCCAACATGGCACTCGCGATCCGATCGAACTCGGTTGCCCGCGGCATTGACCCGCGCAACTTTTCGCTGATGCCGTTCGGCGGCGCGGGCCCGCTGCACGGCGTCGCCTTGGCGGAGGCAATTGGCGCCCGCGACGTGATCGTACCCGTAGCCCCGGGGATCACCGCCGCCATGGGGCTCCTGGGAACCGATCTGCAGTATGAGGAGACCCATTCGGTCGTGGTCCCGCTGCGCGATGCGACCGAACTGCAACTCGATCGTATCAACCGCGTGGTGGCTGAGTTGCACGAGCGGGTGCGCGCAAGGTTCGCCGGCGACGCTGTCGCTCCCGACCAGCAGCATTTCCAGACGATCGCCGAATGTCGCTACCACGGCCAGGGATTCGAGCTCCGGGCCCCGATGCCGGAAGGCAGGCTCACCCAGGCCAACAAGTACGTGGTTGTCGAAGGCTTTCACGCGCAGCATCGGCTGGACTACGGATATTGCTTCGAGGAAGGCGATGTCGAACTGATGACCCTGCGGGTGATCGGCACCGCCGCCGCGCCGAAGCTCCGCATCCCGCCGATCGATAGTGCGACCGGAATGGAGCTGCAACACGCCCTGCTCTATACACGCCCGACGATGTTCGATGACGGTTCTCGCCCTGCCACCCCCCGCTACGACCGCCTGAAGCTCGGCGCCGGCAACGTCATCGAAGGCCCGGCCCTCATTATTCAGCACGATTCCACAACTCTGCTGCCACCCGGCTATCGGGCCCTGGTCCTGGATCACGGCCATCTGCGCCTCTGTGCAATCAAGGCGTGAAAAGGAGGGAAGACATGTCTGAGACCCTGGCTCTCGACCGCCCTGCCCTTTCCGGGGCGGACGAGATCGACCCCATCAGCCTGCAGGTGATCCGTGGCGCGCTCGAGACGGTCGCGGAGGAAATGGGCCACGTCCTCTACCGGATGTCGTTTTCATCGATCATTCGCGAATCCCAGGATCTCGGCGCCGGCTTGTTCGACGCCGCCTTCAACACCCTCTGCGAGTCCGAATCGACGCCGATGCATATCGGCTCGCTCCCGGGCTATCTGCGCGGCATCGCGGAGACCCTCGAGGATGGTGAGTGGTTTGAAGGCGACGTCGTCGTCCACAACCACCCCTACTACGGCGCGAGCCACACGCCGGATCTCGCAATCGTCATGCCGGTCTTTTATTCCGGGGAACTGGTCGGCTTTGCTGCGAACACGGCGCACCACATCGACATCGGCGCCGCGACGCCGGGTCTCATCATCGACGTGCCCGACGTCTTCGCCGAAGGGATGCTGCTTGCCGGAACCAAGCTCCATCGCAAGGGGCTCCCGAACCAGGCGATCTGGAACTTCATCCGCAACAACAGCCGGGCAGCACAGCAACTCGTGAATGACATCGAGGCGCAGATCGCCTCGGCGCGGTTGGGGGCCAAGCGATTCCAGGAACTCCTCGACCGCTACGGCAAGGATACGCTGTTCCGCGCTGCCCGCCAGCTGATGGATTATGCCGAGCGAATGCTGCGCCAGCGGATCAGAGCGATTCCGGATGGCGAATACCGGGCCGAGGGCTTCCTCGACGACGACGGGCGCAACCGTGACACACGGCTGCCAATCAAGGTTTGCGTTCGTGTGATCGGTGACAGCATCGAGGTCGATCTGACCGGCTCCGCCGCGCAGACGCCCACCGCCTACAACGTTCCTTTCGAAGGTTCCACCAAGGTCGCCGCCTTCGCCGCGTTCCGCAAGCTGCTGCTGGACCCCGCGACCGCCGAGGCGCGCGTCCCTTCGAATGAAGGCTCGTTTCGCCCGATCAAGGTCATCGCCCCGAAGGGTTCGATCTTCAATCCACGCTTCCCGGCTTCTGCCGAGGCGCGCTTCACCCAATGCAACCGGATGATCGATCTGATCATCAAGGCCATGGCGCCGGTTTTGCCGGAGCACGTCATCGCCGGAAGTTCTGCCAGCCTCTCATTTGCTGCCTACTCTGGCGTTCGTCCCTCTGGCCAATATTGGGTGTTTCTGGAGGTGAACGAGGGCGCCTATGGCGGCCGCCCGGCCTCCGATGGCCCGGATGCCATCGACAATCTGATGGCAAACACTCGCAACAATCCGCTCGAAGACCTTGCCATGCATATTCCGATGCTCTGCGAGCGCTACGAGCTGCGCGACGACGTCATGCCGGGCGCGGGAAAATACCGCGGGGGAATAGGCGTGGTGAAGGCCCAGCGCATCCTGACCCCGGGATTCATCACCCACGAGAGCGAGCGCCACTACGACGTTCCCTGGGGCGTGTTCGGCGGAGGGCAAGGCGTGGTCGGCAAGACCGTCATCTACAACGCCGCCGACCCGTCTCAAAGCCGCGACATGCCATCGAAGTTTTCCGGCCTTGCCGTCGTGGCCGACGATGTGATGGCCTACTATAGTCCCTGCGGCGGCGGCTACGGCGATCCGCTCGAACGTCCGGCCGAAAAGGTGCTCGAGGATGTGCTCGACGACTTCTGCACCGTCGAATGGGCACGGACCGCTTACGGAGTGGCCGTCGATCTCGAATCGGAAACGGTCGACCATGCGGCGACGGAGCGACTGCGTCAGGCCATGCGGGCCGCGCGCTGATACGAAG
>JBOHMN010000025.1:0-2917 GCA_050730175.1 Acetobacteraceae bacterium
GGGCAACGCGGCGGAGGCGTTCGGCCAACGGCGATGCAGCCAAAGCCAGGACGAGGGTTCCTCGCGGATCCAGCGTTCGAGCGTTGCATTCATCGCGAGTAAAATCGCGTATGTATCAGCCTTCCTGTCGCCCGTGAGGGTGATGGCGAGCGGCGGCTCGCAGACCATGCGGAAACGCGCAGAGCCCAGGCGGACGATACGAATCGGCACGATCGGTGCGCGAAACCGGATCGCGAACTGGGCGAGGGCTGGGGCTGTCATCGCGGCGCGGCCGAAAAAGGGGATGGCGATTCCATCGTTCATCTTCTGATCGACCAGAAGGCCGAGAGAGCCGCCGGCTTCGAGGTGCGCGAGCGCTGCACGCGCGCCCCGGGGCCCCTTGGCGAACATGGATACTTGCCCGCCGAGCGCCTCCTCGCGCAGGGACTGGATGATGATGTCGGTCCGCGTATTCGAGGCGGCGCGGTAGAAGCCAGAGACGGACAGACCGAGCTTAGCGGCGATGGGCAGGATCATCTCCCAGTTGCCCAGGTGACCCGAGAAGAACAGGGCCCGCGCCCCCGAGGCCCGGATATCTGCGATGTGCTCCTCGCCCTCGATCTCCCAGCCCGGCCCCTTCGGCGAACGGTTGATCGTGCTGAGATGAGGGAGCTCGGCCGAGTTCCGCCCGAGATTGTCCCAAACCTTCCGGATGACGCGCGCGCGTTCGGCCGCGGAGAGCTCGGGAAGGGCGCGACGGAGATTGTCGTCGGCGATGCGGGAGACGGGCAGCATCGGTCCAATGTGTCGGGCGATCCACCCGCCGAGATTGGAGGAGTGCACCGGGCCGAGGCGCCGCAAGAGGACGATCGTGCCGCGGAGGGCCGACGCCTGCACCAGATGCGACAGGCCGCGCAGCGGACGTTTCGATGAGCGGCCCACGGGGACTGTGTAGGGCCTGGGCGGCCCGTTGGCCAGGATGATGACTGCCCCGAAATGTATCGCGGACGGGGTGGCGGCGGCTCCGGCGCCGGGAGCCGCGTGGACGGAGCCAACTCGGGCTGCCATAGGTGGCGGGGCACCGGGCTGCTTGGTAAAGTCGCGCGCGGGCAGCGAACGGGCTCGCACGTCTGGCCGCGGAATTTCACGCGGGTCGGTCCATGCCGATAGCGACGATCAGGCAACTTTGTACACCGAGCGCGGCTGTTACGAGCGACAGCCTGGTCGAGCAAGTCGAGCAGGTTGAGTCGCTTTCGTCCGGCACGATCGACGCCCGTGCATTTTTCCGCCGCAATTTTTTCACTGTCGGTCTCGATCTCTTGGTCCGGCGCAACTTCGAGCGCCTCGCCGGGCGATCGGAGGATGGTGCGTTCTACCTCACGCAGGCGATGGGCGGCGGCAAGACGCACAGCCTGATCGCGCTCGGGCTGCTTGCTGCTGACCCAGGGCTGCGGCGGGAGGTGGCGCCCAAGATCGCGAGCGGCAACGATTTCGGCGCCGCCAAGGTGGTCGTGTTCAGCGGTCATCAGAACCCTGAGAGGCTTCTCTGGGGTCATATCGCCGAGCAGCTCGGGCAGAGCGAGGTGATGGCGCCGTTCTGGCGCACCGGCGCGAAGACGCCGGGCATCGATGAATGGGTCAAGGTGCTCGGTGCCGAGCCGGTGCTGATTCTGCTCGACGAACTGCCGAGCTATCTGCAGATGGCGCAAGGCGAGCCGGTTGGGCAGACCACGCTCGGCGATCTCACGATCGGGGCGTTGGAACGCCTGTTCAATGCGCTGCCGCGCGCTCCGCGCGCCTCGGTTGTCGTCACCAATCTCAAGGATGACATCTACCTCGATGGTTCCAGCCAACTGCGCACGCTGATCGAGAACCTCAGCAAGCATTGCGACCGCAATGCGCAGGCGATCACCCCCGTGCAGCAGAACACGGGCGAAGTGTTCGAGATCGTCCGCAAGCGCCTGTTCGACGGAATTCCGCCGGTCAACCGGATCGACGAGGTCGCGCAGGCCTATGTCGATGCGTTGCGCAAGGCGAAGCGGGTCGATACGATTCCGACCACGCCCGAAACCTTCGTCGAGCGCATCCGCGAAACCTACCCCTTTCATCCCTCGATTCGCGACATCGTCGCGCGCTTCGCCGAAAACCGCGGTTACCAGAAAACCCGCGCGCTGATCCGCCTGCTCCGGCTCGCGGTGCGCGCCGCGCTTGCCGGAAACGACAACGTTTTCCTCGCCGGCCTGCAGCATCTCGATTTCAACGATCAAGCGACGCTCGAAGAAATCCGCAAGATCAACGCGGCCTACACCAACGCCATCTCGCATGACGTCGCCGATCGCGGCAACGCGCTGGCCGAGAATATCGACGCGGTGGATGGCACGCGCATGGCTTCGTCGGTCGCAAAGATGCTGTTGATTTCCTCGCTCTCGGCGGCCGAAACTCCGTTGCGTGGCCTTACCGATGGCGAGTTGATCGAAACCCTGATCGATCCTTTGGTCGACGTTTCGGAAATCAAGGGTGCGCTGAGCCGCCTGCAGGGTCAGGCGTGGTACCTGTTCCAGGGCGTCGATCAGCGCGTCTTCTTCGGCCAGACCGCCAATGTCACGGCCGAGATTACCGAGATTGCGCAGAACATCGCGGAGGAGCAGGTCGAGGCGACGCTCGCCGAGAAGCTTGCCGAGGTGTTCAGGGCGCTCTCGGGCGTGCTCTATTGCGATAAGATGGCGGTCCTGCCCGCTCTCGATGCGATTCAGCTCGAGGACGAACGCCCGACGCTCATCATCCTCGAACGGCCAGCCGACAAGCTTCCGCAGGACTTCGTCGAGTGGTGGAACAAGCAGGACTTGCAGAACAGGGTTCTGGTGCTGACGGCGGATCCGAATGCGGTGACGACGCTCAGGCTCAGCGCGCGACGGATGCGGGCGATCGGGCAGGTGGA
>JBOHMN010000026.1:0-12351 GCA_050730175.1 Acetobacteraceae bacterium
CGCGACGCCGCGGGAGCACGTGACGTCAAGATCGGAGGTGGCGTCTCGACCGTTCGCCAATACTTGCAGGCCGGCCTGATCGATGAACTGCACTTTGCGCTTTCACCTGTCCTGCTCGGACGGGGCGAGGCGATGTTCGAGGGCTTGGATCTCCCTGCCCGCGGCTACCGCGTGATGGAATCCACTGCCACAGACCTCGCAACGCACGTCGTGCTCGGGCGCCAGGAGAACGAATAAACGTCTGTTTCTGTGGGTTCGTTGCCGGATAGCTGTCGGGCGGCAAACCGCGTCTTTTCATTCCATAGCGGACCGGCCGCTTTCGGCCAGTCTTTGCCTTGAACCGAATGTCCGATCTCGACCCGGGTCGGTCCGAAAGCGGACCGTCTCGAAACCACCCAATCCCGAGATTCGAACCGGGACGCTACCTGCGCAAGATCGCGCTTTCGCCGGGTGACCCTGAGCACGGCGAAGGATGTAGCAGCGCGCCGGTGTTGCCTTCCGGTGTGGCGACGATCGTCGATAGACTGAGCGGGCCGCGATCCAGGCGCGGTTTCATCCGCGCGGTCGAAGAGGAAACGACCAGGATCGCCCTGCGTGCGGTGCTGCGACCCGAAACGGTGAAGGAGCGAGGCATACGCAGCCCGGGATTGGTTGTTGGCGCAGCACGGAGATTGCGGCGAGCAACGCGGCGATCGGCCGCAAATCGTCTACGTGCTGCTCTGCACGGGGAGCAGGCTGCCGGTCGGGGTGCTTGCCGAGGGCCGGCGCGATCTCTTCGCCAGCTTCCACTCTTGCCACAAGTTGCGCCGAGGTGGTCTTTGCGGCAGGATTCGTTACGGCCCGTAAGTGAGCGTTTGCGTGTCGGCTTTCGTCGCGGTGCGACTTGCCCTCTCCGGTTCGCTCCGCTCGCGATCCTCTCGAGGTCCCGCGTGCCGGGGTGGCCCGCCAGAGGCGAGGGAAGATTTGGCGTCGCTTATCGGTTCGACGCGGCACGGCGACGGCGCCGGCGAACGGAGCCAGGATGCGGTTGCGGCACGACCGCCGGGCCTGTTACGGTGGATCGGAAGACCCGATGAAACAGGGAAGGAGACGTTCATGGCGGAGGTGAACTGGCGGCTTGAGGGCGAGTGGATCAAGGACTGCAATTGCGCCTTCGGTTGCCCCTGCGACTTCAACGCTCTGCCGACGTACGGGGATTGCCGCGCCGTCGTCGGCATGCACATCACCAAAGGCCATTTCGACGCGACAAGCCTCGACGGGCTTAGCTTCGTCATGGCCGCGGCGTTCCCCGGCCCGTTGCACGAAGGTAACGGCGAGGCGCAGCCGATCATCGACGAGCGCGCGAGCCCGGGCCAGCGCGAGGCGCTGTTCAATATCCTGTCGGGAAAGTACTCGGCCCCGGGAACGCTGTTCCAGATCTTCAGCGTGATCATCAGCAAGTTCTACGATCCGATCGCAGCGCCGATCCGCTTCGAGTTCGACCTCGCGGGCCGCCGCGCCAAGATCTCGGTCCCGGGCGTGCTCGAGGTCGAAAACGAGCCGATCCGCAATCCCGTCACCGGCGCGCCGCACCGCATCCAGATCGTGATGCCGGAGGGCTTCGAGCATCATGGCGCGGAGATTTCGAGCGCGCGCATCGCTTGCCGCGGTGCGGTCAAGGTCGAGGTCGATCAGGGTCACGGCTCGCTGGCCAGAGTAACGCAAACGCCTGCGGGTGTTGCCGGGTGAACGGTAATCGTCTCCTCAGCGTACTTCGCCGTGACCGTGCGGTGGTGCTGGGCTGCCTCGGCGTCGTCGTGCTGCTGGCGTGGGCATATATCCTGGCCGGCGGCGCCGTTGCCATGCCGAAGATGCCGATGGGCGGGACAATGGGGGCCATGCGGGAATGGACCCTCGGCTACGCCGGCCTCGTATTCGTCATGTGGTGCGTGATGATGGCCGCGATGATGCTGCCTTCCACGGCGCCGGTGACCCTGCTGGTAGCCCGCATCGCAGGACAGCGCGCAGGCGGTGCCACCCTCCTGTTCGTGCTCGGCTATCTTTCGGTTTGGTTCGCCTTCTCGGTTGCCGCAACGGCGCTGCAATGGGCGCTCAACCGGGCGGGGCTCCTGTCGGATGGCTGGGCGCTCGCCAACTCGGTGCTGGCCGGCGTGGTGCTCCTGGCAGCCGGCATCTACCAATGGACGCCGCTCAAGGCGGCCTGCCTCCGGCACTGCCGCTCGCCGCTCGATTTCATCCTGTTCCACTGGCGGGATGGGCCGATCGGCGCCTACGCGAGCGGTGCCGGGCACGGCTTCTTTTGCCTCGGCTGCTGCTGGATGCTGATGGCACTCCTGTTCGTCGGCGGCATCATGAGCGTCGTCTGGATCGGCGCGATCGCGCTCCTCGTGCTGGTCGAAAAGACGCTGCCATGGGGCGAGCACGCGGGTCGCCTGGCTGGCGGCGCCCTCGCCGTTTGGGGCATCGGCACACTGGCAATGGCGATCTGACGCCAGCCGGGCAAAAGCTTGCTGCACCGGAATCGCCGTAGGGCGGAAGACCGCGAGGCCCGCAAAGCCGAAGCCGCGCGCGCGAAGCGCATGGCAGGTGGCCGCGGCCCGAGCCCAGTCATTCCGCGATGATCTCCTCTGCATGAAAACCCTGCGCGAAGAGCAGGGCGCGGAGGTCGGCGAACTCGAGGCGCGCCCGTGCGCCGGCGGCCACCTTCGGCTTGGCGTGGAAGGCAACGCCGAGGCCCGCCTCGAGCAGCATCGGCAGATCATTCGCGCCATCGCCGACCGCGAGCGTTGCGGCGAGAGGAAGGTTGTGCGCGGCGGAAAGCTCGTGCAGCGCGGCGAGCTTGTCGTTCCTGTCACGGATCGGTTCAGCCACTTCGCCGGTCAGCTCTCCCGCATCGTGCAGCAGGATGTTGGCGCGGTGGATGTCGAAGCCGAGCGCTTGGGCAACGCGGCTGGTGAAGAAGGTGAAGCCGCCGGAAATGAGCGCCGTGACGGCACCATGCGCGTGCATGGTGGCAACCAGCGCCCGTGCGCCATCGGTGAAGCGGATCTGTTGCCATGTCGTCTCGAGCGCCGCGATTGGCAGGCCCTTGAGCATCGCCACTCGTTGGCGCAGACCTTCGCGGAAGTCGATCTCGCCGTTCATGCCGGCGCGGGTGATCCGGGCAACCTCGTCCTTCAGCCCGGCAAAGGCGGCAAGCTCATCGAGGGTTTCGGCGGTGACGATGGTGCTGTCCATGTCGGCGATGAGCAGCCGCTTGCGCCGTCCCGCCAAGGGCACAGCAATGGCGTCAACCGCGGCGCCGCCAAGGGCATCGCGCACGGCGTCCGCATCCGGCGGGCCGGGGCAGGGGAGATCAGCGGCCTCGCCTGGTGAAAGAATGCGCGGCGGCCCACTGCCCGTGGCGGCCCGCACGCGCGCGATCGCCGCCTCGGTGAGCGTGGTTGCGCGGCGGTCGGCGATCAAGGTGAGGATGTGAGCGATCGGCATGCCGTCATCGTTGCCGGGCCGACGGCGTCGGGCAAGTCGGCCCTCGCCGCGCGCCTTGCAGAGCATCTGCGCGCCACGGTCATCAACGCCGACGCGATGCAACTGTATCGCGAGCTGCGGATCCTGACCGCTCGGCCGACGGTGATCGAGGAACAGCTTGTGCCGCACCGGCTGTATGGCGTGCGGGCGGCAGCCGAGGCAGCAGATGCGGCGTGGTGGCGGCACGCGGCCCTGGGCGCGATGGCGGAGGCGGCGTCGGCCGGGCGCGTCCCCATACTCTGCGGCGGCAGCGGGTTCTACCTGGAGGCGCTGGTGCACGGCCTGGCGGCCCTGCCGCAAGCAACGGACGCGGCACGCGCCGAGGCGCGCGGCTTGCTTGCAACGCTGGGGCCGGCCGCCCTCCACCAGCTTCTGGCGGCGGTTGACCCGGCCAGCGCGGGTAAGCTCCGGCCAAGCGACTCGCAGCGCCTTGCCCGCGCCTGGGAGGTCTGGCGCGCCAGCGGCCGCGGGCTGGCAGCCTGGCAAGCCGAGGGCCGCGCGAAGGCGCCTGGCTGGCAGTTCACCGCTATCCTGCTCGATCCGCCACGCCCGGCACTCAGAGAGGCGATCGAACGGCGCTTCGCGCACATGCTGGCGGCCGGTGCGCTCGAAGAGGTCAGAAAGCTCTTGGCACTCCGGCTCGACCCCGCTCTGCCGGCTCTGCGTGCCCACGGGGTGCCGGAGCTTGCCGCCCATCTCGCCGGGCGATCGAGCATTGAGGAGGCCGCCCAACACGCGGTCAGCGCCATCGGGCAATACACCAAGCGCCAGGCCACGTGGTTTCGCCATCACGCGCTCGCGGAGCCAACGCGCACGCATACGATCCATGCGCGTATGACAGGCGAAACGCAATTCGAGAAAATAAATATCGCACAACTTGCCATTTTTGTGCGCGGCTCGGGTTGACGGCGGGGCTCCCGCGTTGCCTAATGTGGTCGCCTCACACCTCGCCTGGCAGTGCCCTGGCGGGTATCGGCCCTGTGCATGAAAGACGCCATTCCGTGCCGGCAGCCGAGTCTGCTGGCGCGCCGGTGTGGTCGGGGAAAAGGGCGTCGCGGAGAGAGTGAAATGACGACAGCATCGGAGCAATCCGGGGCAGCAGTCCTGCTGCGGGCCCTCAAGGAGCAGGGGGTCGAGGTCATCTTCGGCTATCCCGGCGGCGCGGTGCTGCCTATCTACGACGAGCTTTTCCTCCAGAACGCGATCCGCCATGTACTCGTTCGCCACGAGCAGGGTGCGGTGCATGCGGCCGAGGGTTACGCCCGCTCCACGGGACGGGTCGGCGTGGTGTTGGTCACCAGCGGGCCGGGCGCGACCAACGCCGTGACGGGGCTCGTCGATGCGCTGATGGATTCCGTCCCGATCGTCTGTTTGACCGGGCAGGTGCCGACCCACCTGATCGGCAACGATGCCTTCCAGGAGGCCGACACTACCGGCATCACGCGGCCTGCAACCAAGCACAATTATCTCGTGAAACGTCCGAAGGACCTCGCGCGCGCCGTGCACGAAGCGTTCATCGTTGCCCGCTCGGGGCGGCCGGGGCCGGTGGTGATCGACTTGCCGAAGGACATCATGATCGGCAAGGCGCCATACGAACCCGCACCCGAGAACGGCCACCCCACTTATCGGCCGCGGGTCGAGCCCGATCCCGGGGCGATCGCGCGCGCTGTCGATCTCCTGAAGAGCGCACGCCGCCCGATCATCTATACTGGCGGAGGCGTGATCAATTCCGGCCACGAGGCCGCTCAGCTCCTGCGCACATTCGTGCGCCTGACGGGCTTCCCCGTGACATCAACGCTCATGGGCCTCGGCGCCATTCCCTCATCAGATCCCCGCTTCCTTGGCATGCTCGGCATGCACGGCACCTACGAGGCGAATCTCGCCATGCATGGTTGCGACGTGATGTTGGCAATCGGCGCGCGGTTCGATGACCGGATCACCGGGCGGCTCGATGCCTTCAGCCCCGGATCGCGAAAAATCCACGCCGACATCGACCCTTCCAGTGTCAACAAGAATGTCGCCGTCGACGTGCCGATCATCGGCGACGCCGGGCGGGTGCTGGCGCGCCTGATCGAGACCTACGAGGCCGACCCGCGCAGCCCCGATCGCGCCGCGCTCGCCGCGTGGTGGCGCGAGATCGGTGCCTGGCGGGCCAAGCATTGTCTTGCCTTCACGCAGGACCTTAAGCCGGGTGCGATCATCAAGCCGCAGCACGCGATCTGCCGCCTCTTCGAGGCGACGCGGAAGTTGGGGCGGGAAGTGTTCGTCACGACCGAGGTCGGGCAGCACCAGATGTGGGCCGCGCAGCATTTCGGCTTCGACGAGCCCAGGCACTGGATGACATCGGGCGGGCTCGGCACCATGGGCTACGGCCTGCCGGCCGCGGTCGGCGTGCAGATCGCCCATCCGGATGCTCTGGTGATCGACATCGCCGGCGAGGCGAGCGTGTTGATGAACATCCAGGAGATGAGCACGATCGCCCAGTACCGGCTTCCCGTGAAGTTGTTCATCCTGAACAATCAATACATGGGCATGGTGCGGCAGTGGCAGGAACTGCTGCATGGCGGGCGCTACTCCGAGAGCTACGTGGCGGCATTGCCGGATTTCGTGAAGCTCGCCGAAAGCTTCCATGCGACCGGTCTCAGAGCGCAAAGCGTCGAGCAGCTTGACGGGCTGATCGACGCCATGCTGGCAACGGAAGGCGCGGTGATCGCCGATGTCGCCGTCGATCCCAAAGAGAACTGCTTTCCGATGATCCCTTCGGGTGCCGCACACAATGACATGATTCTCTCCGCGGCAACCGGGGATCGTGCTGCCAGCATCGCCGACCCCGGCCTCGTTCTGGTCTAGCCTGGATGGCGAACGATGCAGGCGCGCGATCCGCCACCATTTCCGTGCTGGTGGAAAACGAGCCGGGAATCCTCGCGCGTGTCGTAGGTCTCTTCTCCGGGCGGGGCTACAACATCGACAGCCTCACGGTGGCCCCGGTTGACGAGGCGGCACGGATCAGCCGGATCAACATCGTGACGTCCGGAACCGAGATGGTGATCGAGCAGATCAAGGCGCAGCTTGGCCGCCTGGTGCCGGTTTACCGGATCACCGATCTCAGCCGTGAGGGGCCGCACATCGCCCGCGAAATGGCGCTGATCAAGGTCGCCGGGACCGGCGAGAGGCGTGCCGAGGCGCTGCGCCTCGCCGGAGCCTTTCGCGCGCGCGTCGTCGACGCAACCACGGAAAGCTTCATCTTCGAGCTGACCGGAGCAACCGACAAGCTCGACGCCTTTCTTGCCTTGGTGCGGCCGCTCGGCCTGGCCGAGGTTTCACGCACCGGGATCGCCGCCATCGCGCGCGGCATCCGCACGATCTGACCATTCACAACCCGACGGGAGACAACCATGCGCGTCTATTACGACCGCGACGCCGACGTGAACCTGATCAAGGGCAAGAAGGTCGCCGTCGTCGGTTACGGCAGCCAGGGTCACGCGCACGCCAACAATCTTCGCGATTCCGGCGCCAAGGAGATCGTCGTCGCGCTCCGCAAGACCTCGCAAGGTGTCGCCAAGGCGGAAGCGGCGGGGCTCAAGGTGCTCGACGCCACGGCCGCCGCCAAGTGGGCCGATGTCGTGATGGTGCTGACGCCGGATGAAGGGCAGGGCGACCTTTATCGCCAGGAACTCGGGCCGCACATGCGCGGCGGCTCGGCGCTGGCGTTCGCGCACGGCCTCAACATCCACTTCAACCTGATCGAGCCGCGCCCCGATATCGACGTCTTCATGATCGCACCCAAGGGCCCCGGCCATACCGTGCGCAGCGAGTACCAGCGCGGCGGCGGCGTGCCGTGCCTCGTCGCAGTGGCACAGAATCCGTCCGGCAATGCGCTGGAAGTGGCGCTCTCGTACGCCTCTGCGATCGGCGGCGGCCGCGCCGGCATCATCGAAACCACCTTCAAGGAGGAATGCGAGACCGACCTCTTCGGCGAGCAGAACGTGCTCTGCGGTGGCATCGTCGAGCTGATGAAGGCGGGCTTCGAGACCCTGGTTGCCGCCGGGTACGCGCCGGAAATGGCCTATTTCGAGTGCGTGCACGAGGTGAAGCTGATCGTCGATCTGATTTACGAAGGCGGCATCGCCAACATGAACTATTCCGTCTCGAACACCGCCGAGTACGGCGAGTACGTATCCGGCCCGCGTGTCATCGATGACCACGTGCGCGCGACCATGAAAGCCGTGTTGGCAGACATCCAGTCCGGCCGCTTCACCCGGCAGTGGATGCTGGAAAACAAGGTGAACCAGACCAGCTTCAAGGCGATGCGCCGGCAGATGAGCGAACATCCGGTCGAGCAGGTGGGCGAGAAGCTCCGCGCCATGATGCCCTGGATCGCCAAGAACCGTCTGGTGGACAAAAGCCGGAACTAGCGCCAGAGAGTCTGGCGTAAGAAAGCGGCCAGGGAGGGTCAGATGCGCATCGGCGTGCCGAGGGAGATCAAGACGCGCGAGTACCGCGTCGGCATGGTGCCCGCCAGCGTGCGCGAGGTCGTGAAACACGGCCATCGCGTGCTCGTCGAGGCGGGTGCGGGTCGCGAGATCGGTCATTCGGATGCGGCGTACCGTGCCGCCGGGGCCGAGATTCTCCCGGATGCCGAAGCCGTTTTCGGCCGCGCCGAGCTGATCGTGAAGGTCAAGGAGCCGCAGCCGGCCGAGATTGCCATGCTGCAAGCAGGCCAGGTGCTCTTCACTTACCTCCATCTCGCGGCCGATAAGCCGCAGGCGGAAGGGCTGATGCGTTCGGGCGTGACGGCAATTGCCTACGAGACGGTCACCGATGCCGCCGGCGGCTTGCCGCTCCTCGCGCCGATGAGCGAGGTGGCCGGCCGGATGTCGGTGCACGTCGGCGCGCACTGCCTCGAGAAGGAGCAGGGCGGAGCGGGCATCTTGATCGGTGGCGTGCCGGGCGTGCCGGCGGCACGCGTAGTGGTGCTGGGAGGCGGGGTGTCCGGCAGCAACGCTGCACGTGTCGCCATCGGGATGGAGGCGCAGGTCACCGTGATCGACCGCTCGCTTCCCCGTTTGCAGGAGCTCGATCTCCTGTTCGGCTCGCGCCTCCAGACCCTGTTCGCAACCACCGACGCAATCGAGACCGAGGTCGCCGCAGCCGACCTTGTGATCGGCGCCGTTCTGGTGCCCGGGGCCGCGACGCCCAAACTGGTCTCGCGCAAGATGGTCGAGGAGATGCGGACCGGCTCCGTGATCGTCGATATCGCCATCGATCAGGGCGGCTGCTGCGAGACCTCGCATGCGACGACACACGATCAGCCGACCTACGTCGTCGATGGCGTGGTGCATTACTGTGTCGCCAATATGCCCGGCGCCGTCGCACGCACCTCGGCCGCCGCCCTCAACAACGCGACGCTGCCGTCAATTCTCGCAATTGCCGGCAAGGGTTGGCGCGGTGCGCTCAAGGAAGACCCGCATCTTGCCGCGGGCCTCAACGTGCATGCCGGACAGCTCGTACATCCTGCCGTCGCGCGGGACCTCGGCCTCTCCGCGGCCCCGCTTGAACAAGCACTTGCCGCCTGAGGTTTCCGCTCCCCCGGTGATGACAGAGAAGTCACCGCCCGCGCGTCTCCTGTCCGCTGCCGCTCGTGTGGGAAGCGCTGAGAAGCCTTGCCGGCACATGCGCGGGGCCGCCTCCCGCCTGCAACGGCGGAAGCTGTTGCAACTGGCGCCGTCCCTGGTGCTGCTCCGGCTTCCCGGAGAGCCCGGCAACATCTTCGATGTGCGCTATTTCGGGGCCGTCGGCGACGCAACAACGCTCGATACGATGGCCATCAACCAGGCGATCGCCGCGGCCGCATCAGCAGGCGGCGGCACCGTGCTGTTCCCTCCCGGCACATACGCGAGCTATTCGGTTCGCCTGCGAAGCCGCATCACCCTCCGGCTCGCGCGGGGCGCCACGCTGCTGGCCGCCGTCCCGCGGCCGGGCCAGGGGCACGGGTTCGACCGGACCGAGCGCGACGGAAGCTGGGCAGCGTATCAGGATTTCGGCCACGACCACTGGCACGATAGCCTGGTCTGGGGCGAGGACCTGCGTGACGTGGCGATCCGTGGCCCGGGCGTCATTCGCGGCAAGGGGCTGAGCCACGGCCTCGGGCGGGAGGCAGGCTTGCCCACGCCGGGCACGCCGGGCGCCGGCGACAAGACGATTGCACTCAAGAATTGCCGGAATGTCCGCCTCAGCGACTTCGCTATCCTTGACGGCGGGCATATCGGCTTGCTCGCGACCGGGGTCGATGGCCTGATGATCGAAAACCTGGCGATCGACACCGATCGCGATGGCATGGACATCGACTGCTGCCGCAACGTGACGATCACCGGCTGCCGCGTGAACTCGCCGTGGGACGACGGTATCGCCCTCAAAAGTTCCTTCGCCCTCGGTCGCGTGCAGGTAACGGAGAACGTCACCATCAGGAATTGCACCGTCACCGGCTGCTACCGGCTCGGTGCACTGCTCGACGGCAGTCTCCGTCGCTTCCCCGGGAACCGTGGTCCCTATCACGCCTCGCCGGTCGGGCGCATCAAATGCGGCACGGAATCGGTCGGCGGCTTCCGCAATATCAGCATCAGAGACTGCACTTTCGAAGGATGCCGCGGGCTCGCCATCGAATGTGTCGATGGCGGAACGGCAGAGGACATCACTATCTCCGGTCTCATCATGCGCGACATCCGCAATGCGCCGTTTTTTCTGCGGCTGGGCGCGCGCATGCGCGGCCCGCCCGGCCGGCCGGCCGGGCGCCTGCGACGGGTCAGGATCAGCGACGTCGTCTGCCAAGCGCCCGGGAACGCGATGCCCGCCATCATATGTGGTATTCCCGGCTACCCGATCGAGGACATCGTCCTCGAGAACATCCGCATCGAACAGGAAGGCGGCGGCACGCCCGCCATGGCGCGCATCGCGCCGCCCGAAGACGTCCGCTATTATCCTGAGCCATCCGCCTTCGGCGGCCTGCCGGCCCAAGGTCTCTTTCTGCGGCACGTCCGGAACGTCACGATCCGTCACGTAGCAATCGAAAGCCGGTTGCCGGACGCCCGCCCGTTCGTCTGGCTTGGCGCTGGTGATGCCGTGAATGTCACAGGCCTCAAGCTCGCGCGTCGGGCGCACGCACCGGCCTTCCTGCTGGAACGCGTGCGCGATTTCCACATTTCCCGGAGCGAGCCGCTGCCCACCGCGACCTTTGCGGCCGTAAGACATCGCTTCCTGCCGTAAGGGCTGGCCCTCGCCATCGCGATCCGTTCGTTATTCTCTCGGCCGCGGCTTACGCGGCAGGATGTGCCGTGGCGGAACGCAATGGCTTCCCGGTGATCCGGCGGGCGGCGATCCTCGGCGCCGCTGGATCTCGGCGTCTCGGTGCTGGCGCCGCAACAGGCGCTCGTCGCCTGCGGTTGCGGTTCACTCCAGACGATGACGTCGCGCTCTTTTTGCGGGCCCATCGTGCGGATGATCGCACCGGCGGCGTGAGCCGCGGCTTTGTCCCAGCCGACCGTAAGCATGACAAATCGGAATCACCGCAGGGTGGAAGACCGCGAGGCACGCAAAGCCGAATCCGCGAGCGCGTAGCGCGTGGCGGGCGGCCGTGGCGGGAATTCCGCCGTCGCTCGGGCCAGGCAGATCCTCCCGAGGGTCAGTTTCTCCGTCGGCTGGTATTACAGTTGCTTGTCGCGAATCGCATGGTACGGCACCTCCAGCAATGCCGGCCGGACAGCCGGCACGCCGAGATCGCCACGGCCTGGTTCGTACTGATAGCCCTGCACCCTGAGTTTCATCGTGGCGTTGTTGAACACCACGTCGACGGCGCCTGCGAACAGCGTGTCGACGATCGGGCAAGGCAGGTTGAGGTTGCCGGTGGCGAGCCTGAGTGCTGCGATTCGGGCGGGAACATTCCAGTTGGTCGCCGGGCCGCCGCCGGTGTCGCTGCCGACGAAAACGACGCGGGTGATCGGCCGTCCCCCGGGGACCAGCGCCTGCATTGCGGCAACGATCGCTTGCAGGTTGACCGCCGGCTGCGCTGCGTGGGGCGGAAGATGGTCGTACGCGCCGGCATGTCCGCCGATCAGGGTGTCCGGTGGCACAAATAAGGTCACGGTCATGCAGCTGTCGACATGCGGGAAGACCAGCGAGTCATTGCCCGCCGTCTGGACCACGCTGTGCAAGGCATTGACCGCCGGTTCAACGCACACTACGGGCATGTCTTCCTCCGCGATCCCGGGACGCGCGACCGCCGGCTCCGGCTTTCCTCATCTGATCCTTCAACCCGCCGCTGCCGCCGGTCTACGGGAAGTCCCTGTCACCTCCGGATTGCGCGCGCCTGCGCGGCCGGTTGCGGATCGACAGGCCGATGCCGCATTACCGATTTGCAACTTCCGGGCCTGTCGGGCGCTCCGCCGGTCGTAACCACCAGGACACATACGGAACATGGGCGTTCCTCCTGGAGGTTGATGCTACTTCCACGAGCTGAAAGAAACTCGTTTATTTCGCAGTAAATTTACGTCAACCGACCGTGGAGGGCGGATCTCAACCAGCCTCCTCTCAGGTCTGCAGCGAAACGATCCCGAGGAACGGGACCGTATCCTCGGCCTGGGTCTTGATCCCTTTTCAATCAGGTCTGCAGCGAAACGAGAGTGTTCCGCACCCCTGATATTCAGGGTGGAGTCTTGATCCCTTTTCAATCAGGTCTGCAGCGAAACGTAAGCACCGAAAACACAAAGAATCCGACGCTTAGCGTCTTGATCCCTTTTCAATCAGGTCTGCAGCGAAACGGGCCTGGGA
>JBOHMN010000027.1:0-7312 GCA_050730175.1 Acetobacteraceae bacterium
ACTTCCGGCCGCCGGAAATTGATCGCCGTACCCCACGGCGTCGCGGCGTCGGCTTGGAAGAATGCGCTCGCGTAGGCACCGAGGTAATTCCCGTCCGGCCCGAAATGATTGTACACGACGTCGAGCAGCACCATCAGTCCGAGCCCGTGCGCAGTGTCGATCAGTCGCTTGAGCTCCTCGGGCGTCCCGTACGCACGGTCCGGCGCGTACATCAGCACGCCGTCATAGCCCCAGTTCCGCCGGCCCGGAAAATCCGCAACCGGCATCAGCTCGACCGCCGTCACACCAAGCTCCGCGATCCCGCCAAGTGCCTGCTCCACACCCGCGAAGCCGCCCGTCGTGCCCACGTGCAGCTCCAGGATTATTGCCTCGTGCCACGGCCTCCCGGTCCATCCCGGATGCCGCCACGCATAGGCCGCCGGATCGACGACGAGGCTCCAGCCGTGCACGTCCGCGGCCTGCTGACGCGCCGCCGGGTCGGGCACAGTCAGGTCGGGCCGGACGCGAAAACGATAAGCGGTGCCGGCGCCGCAGGCGGCCTCGGTTGCGAAACGGCCGCCTCCCTCCGCGTGCATCGGAATGCTCTCGCCGCCTTCGATCTCCAGCATCACCCGGGCGCAGTCGGGGGCCCAAAGCGCGAAATGCGTACGGCCGGGAGCGAGCAGATTGGCGCCGAACTGCGGTGCGGTTGCAAACCGGTTGGCCTCCGTCAGCACTTTCCGCCTCACGGAAGCGCGCGCTCCGCGTGCACCGCCAGCAGCACGAGCGAGCGTGCCCGAACCGTCACCCGCTCCGCTTCGTGCTCCGCGTCCGCCCGCTCCGGATCGGCGGTGTCGATCAGCATCCGCCATGCAAGCGCGGGCGGCGGCAGCACGAACTCCCGATCGTCCTCGCTCGCATTCATCAGCATGAGCGTGATATCGACATCGCCACCGGGGCAGGCGACGGCACGCCGCAAGGCCAGAAGCTGCGCCACCGGGTTTCGCCACGCCTCCTCCGCGAGCACCGTGCCGCTTTCGTCGAACCATGCGACGTTGAGCACGCCGGGCACGGTCTGCTGCCGCCCGTGCAGGAACCGGCATGCCCGAAGGCTCGGGTGCGTGCGGCGGAGAGCCGCGAGGCGCGCAGTCAGCCGGCAGAGCGCTTTCGCCTCCGTCTCGCCCTCCGCGAAGAGCCCGCTCCAGTCGTACCAGGAGATCTCGTTGTCCTGGCAATAGGCGTTGTTGTTTCCGCGCTGCGTGCGCCCCATTTCGTCGCCGCCGAGCAGCATTGGCGTGCCGTGTGAAAGAAAGAGCGTCGCGAGCATCGCGCGCACGATACGCCCGCGCACAGCAACGATCCCGGCATCCTCCGTCTCGCCTTCCACGCCCCAGTTGGCGCCGAAATTATCGGCCGCCCCGTCCTGCCCGTCCTCGCCGTTCGCCTCATTGTGCCGCTCGGCGTAGGTGACGAGATCGTGCAGCGTCGCGCCGTCATGCGCGGCGACGAAATTGATCGAGGCCCACGGGCGCCGCCCGCGGCGATCGAAGAGGTTGCTCGATCCCATCAGCCCGCGCGAGATCTCCGGGCGCATCGCCTCGTCGCCGCGCCAGTAGCGGCGCACCGCATCGCGGAACCGGTCGTTCCATTCGGCGAATCCCGGCGGATGGTTGCCGAGCTGATAGCCGCCCGGGCCGACGTCCCAGGGCTCGGCGATCAGCTTCAGCGTTGCCAGAAGTGGATCCTGCCGGATCGCGTCGAAGAATCCGGCGCCCGGATCGAACCCGTGATTCTCGCGCCCAAGGGTCGAGCAAAGGTCGAAGCGGAACCCGTCCACCTGGTACGAGGTTGCCCAGTGGCGAAGGCTGTCCATCACCATCTGCAGCACGCGCGGATGGGTGAGGTCGAGCGTATTGCCGGTGCCGGTGTCGTTGATGAAGTGCCGCGCATGGCCGGGCACCAGCCGGTAGTAGCTCGCATTGTCGAGCCCGCGCCAGGAAAGCGTCGGACCAAGCTCGTTGCCTTCGCATGTATGGTTGTAAACGACGTCGAGGATCACCTCGAGCCCGGCGTCGTGTAGGCGCCGAATCGCCGCCCTGAGTTCGTGCGCGCCGTTCGCCGGGTCGGCGAAGTAGCGCCGCTCGGGAGCGAAGAAGCCGAGCGACGAATAGCCCCAGTAATGGCCGAGCCGCCGCTGCACCAGGAACCTGTTCTGCAGGAAGGCGTGCACCGGCATCAGCTCGACCGCGGTCACGCCGAGCCCGACGAGGTGCTCGATCAGCCTCGCCTCGCCGAGCGCAGCGAAGGTTCCGCGCTTGGCCTGCGCGAGGTCGGCGCGCCGCAGCGAAAGTCCGCGCACGTGCGTCTCGTAGAGGAAGGTCTCCGCCCAGCTTCTCCGCGGCCTTCGCTGTTCGCCCCACGGGAAGTCATCATGCATCACGACCGATTTCGGCACCGCCGCGGCGTTGTCCCGCCGGTCGAACGACAGATCTCCGCGCGCCGAGCCGACGCGATAGCCGAACAGCGTGTCGTTCCATAGCAGCTGGCCGAACAGCGCACCCGCGTAGGGGTCGAGCAGCAGCTTGTGCGGATTGAAACGGTGCCCGGCCTCCGGCTGGTAAGGTCCGTGCGCCCGGTAGCCGTAGATCAGGCCCGGCCGCGCGTCGTGCAGATAGCCGTGGAACACTTCGTCGGTGCGCTCGGGCAGGTCGTAGCGTCCGATCTCCCGCCTTCCGCCGGCGTCGTAGAGGCAAAGCTCGATCCGCGTCGCGTTCGCCGAAAAAACTGCGAAGTTGATCCCGAACCCGTCCCACTCAGCCCCGAGCGGCGCCGGCGCTCCGCTCGCGAGCGCCTTCGGCAGCGGCGCCATCAGCGTTCGATTTTAAGCGCGATCGCCGCAAGCGGCGGCAACGTCAACGCGAGCGAGGCCGGCAGTCCGTGGCGTGCATCCGCCGCCTCGACGCTCCCCATGTTCCCCATCCCCGATCCGCCGTAAGCTTGGGCGTCGGTATTGAGAATTTCGCGCCACCGACCGGTCTCTGATACTCCCACGCGGTACCCGTGCCGCGGCACGGGTGTGAAATTGCACACCACAAGCACCGGAGCCGCGCCGTCCGGATCCATCCTGAGCCACGCCAGCACGCTCTGTGCCCGGTCGTCGCCGACGACCCAGCGGAACCCTTCGGCCGAGAAGTCGCGTGCATGAAACGCGCGCTCACGCCGAAACAGTGCATTGAGGTCACGGAGCAATCGTTGCGCGCCCGCGTGCATCGGGTCCTCGAGCAGATGCCACGCCAGTTCGGCGTCGTGGTTCCACTCCTCGGGCTGCCCGAACTCCGATCCCATGAACAGCAGCTTTTTGCCGGGATGCGTCCACATGAAGGCAAGGTAGACCCTAAGGTTGGCGAAGCGCTGCCACTGATCGCCCGGCATGCGTCCGAGCAGCGAGCCCTTTCCATACACCACCTCGTCGTGCGAGATCGGCAGGATGAAGCGCTCGGAAAAGGCATAGAGCAGCCCGAACGTCACATCGTCGTGGTGGTAGCTGCGGAACAGCGGCTCGTAGCCGATATAGCGGAGCGTGTCGTGCATCCAGCCCATGTTCCATTTGTGCGTGAAGCCGAGCCCGCCGGCATCCGCGGCGCGCGTCACGCCCGGCCACGCCGTCGATTCCTCGGCGATCAGCATCGCTCCCGGCGCTTCCTCCGCGATCACGCGGGAAAGCTCTTGCAGGAAGCCGATCGCCTCCAGATTCTCCCGCCCGCCATAGCGATTCGGGATCCACTCGCCCTCCTTCCGTGAATAGTCACGATAGAGCATCGCGGCGACCGCATCGACGCGCAGCCCGTCGGCATGAAAATGTTGGAGCCAGAAAAGCGCGCTGCCGATCAGGAAACCCTTCACCTCGTTCCGCCCGAGATTGTAGATGTAGGTGTTCCAGTCCCGGTGCACGCCCTCGCGCGGATCAAGATGCTCATAGAGCGCGGTGCCGTCGAACCGCGCGAGCCCGTGCGCATCGTTCGGGAAGTGCGCCGGTACCCAGTCCAGGATTACCCCGAGCCCGGCCGCGTGGCAGCGATCGACGAAATGCGCGAAGGCCGCCGCCGGCCCGAGCTCCGGCATGGGCACGAAGAGACCGAGCGGCTGATAGCCCCAGGAGCCACCGAAGGGGTGCAGCATCACCGGCAGCAGCTCGATATGCGTGAAGCCGAGATCGCGCACATATGGCACGAGCGTCCCGGCAAGCTCTTCCCACGAGAGCGGGCTGCCGTCGGCGTGACGCCGCCAGGAAGGCGCATGCACCTCGTAGATCGCGAGCGGCGCATCGTCCCGCCGGCCGGCGCGTTCGCCCTGCCATGCCGCGTCGGCCCAGGCGAAGGCAGCCGCATCGGCAACGATCGAGGCGGTAGCCGGCGGCGCTTCGGCCGCGCGCGCGACTGGATCGGCACGTTCCGTGAGCCTGCCGTCGGCGCCGAGAATCTCGTATTTGTAGAGCTCGCCCGGGGCGAGGCGCGGAATGAAAAGCTCCCACACGCCGCACTCACGCCGGAGCCGCATCGGATGCCGCCGTCCATCCCAATTGTTGAACGCCCCGATCACCGAGACGCGCCGCGCGTTCGGCGCCCAGACCGCGAAGCTCACGCCCGCGATCCCCTCGCAGGTCATCGGATGTGCGCCCAGGCACTCGGCAACCCGCCGATGCCGCCCTTCGGCCAGCAAATAGACGTCGAGATCGCCGAGCAGCGGCGGAAAGGCGTACGGGTCCTCCGTCTCCTGGATTACCCCGTCCCAGTCGATGCTGAGCCGATAGTCGCGCCGTGCGCCGGTCGTCGCCTCGAACAGCCCAGCCTCGTGCACGCGCCGGAAAGCGGCAAGCGTTTCTCCGGAAGGCGTCAGTGCCGTCACCGCCCGCGCTCCCGGCAGCAGCACACGGATTACCCAGCGCTCGCCCTCCCGGTGCGGCCCGAGCAGAGTGAACGGATCGCCGTGCTGCCCCTGCACCAGCGCGTCCATCGCGGCCTCGTTCATCGACCGCTCGTCATGCATCGACGCTCTCCCGCTGTCGCGTGAGCAAGCGCCTGGCGAGCGTAAGCAGGCCGCGCAACGGAATCCCGATCCAGGTCGGGCGGTTGCCCGCCTCGTAGTTGATTTCGTATGCTGCTTTCTCGATCAGAAAGAGTTCGATCAACGCCTTCGCGGAACGAATGCCGGGAACCCATTTGTGATCTGCCGCGGCCGCGGCGGCGCGATAGCCCTCGAGGAAGCTGGTCGAGGCGGCGGTCAAAAAATGCCGCAACAGCTCGGCGCGGCGCTCTTCGGTCGGCGCGCCGGCGGGTGCCGGCTCGCGCGCGATCGTCCCCGCGGCATAGTCGAAGGAGCGCAACAGCCCGGCCACGTCGCGAAGCGGGCAGGCCTTGACTCGCCGTTCCGCGAGCGACTTGGACGGCTCGCCCTCGAAATCGATCAGGATCGCCTCACCTCCGGCCACCAGGATCTGGCCGAGATGGAAGTCTCCGTGCACGCGCGTCCTGAGCGTCCCAATCCCGGCCTCGGCCAGCTCCCGGAGTTTGGCGCCGAGCGGCCGGTGGAGCGCGATCAGCGCCGCCGCCGCTTTCTGCTCCTCCTCGTCGCTCCAGGCGCTGAAGGCGTCGAGCGTCCCGCACGCTCGATCGAGCTCCTCGTCCGCGCGCGCCGCCCAGGCCTTCGCCTCGGCCGGCTCTACCCGCTCGGGCGCGAATGCCGGGTCGTCGCTGGGCGCAGCCAGCACGGCGTGCAGCTCGCCAAGGCGCCGCCCGATCACGTTCGCAAACTGCTGGTAGGCGGCGACCGCCTCCCGACCTGCCTCGTCGTCGGTCCCGGTCAGCGCCGCCGCATGGATGCCGCGCCCGATCCAGTCGAGCGTCCACTGCCAGGCATCGCCCTGGTTGCGCACGAACTGCTCGGCGATCAGGAGCGTCTGGGGCGCGCCGTCGGCGTCCACGCGTACGATCTCGCCGAACAGCGCCGGGCTGTTGGCATAACCGTGGTCGGTCAGATAGCGCGTCATTTCGGTTTGCGGGTGGCGTCCGACAGAGACCCGCCGGATGATCTTCAGCACCGCGATGTCACCAAGGATCAGCGAGGTGTTCGACTGTTCGGCCGAAAGCCGGTGGATCTCCGCACCGTCCGGCACGCTCGGGATCTCCCGGCTCGTTGCAAGCCAGCGCAGTTCGCCGTCGGCGAGGCGTTCCACGCGGCCTGCCGCAAGGCTCGCCAGGACCGCCGACGGAAGCGCATCGATGGCAAAGGCATCCGTGAGAAATCCCACCCGACGGTGCCGGCGGACGCGCGCCAGAGCGAGCTGCTGCACGATCGCCGGCGGCTTCTCGTCCTCCCAGACAATGCCGACCGGCAACAGATAGCTGTCCTGGCCGCCATCCGTCGCAACCCCGATCTCGAGCAGCAGGAAATCGTCGGAACGGCCGCGGATGATATCGGCGCGCGCGATCGCGATTCTCCGCACCTTGCGGTCCTTTGCCGCAAACCAGCGTCGCCGCGTGAGATAGGGTGAAAGAATCTCCTGCTCGATCATCCGCTTCGGCTCGGGTGACAGGAGCTCGCCGATCTCATGGCGGATCACCAGCGTCGCCAGCTCCGGCAGCGCCTCGGAGGGCGGCACGCGCCATGACGGCATCGCCGTGTCCTTTGCCAGGCTGAACCAATAGAAGGCATGGCGCGGCAGTGTCAGCAGGTAGCTGAGCTGGCCGATCGGCGGGAACACCGAGCCACCGAGCAGATCGACCGGCATCCGGCCTGCGAATTGCGAGAGATCGAGCTCCACCGCCTGAGCCGTGCGCGAAAGATTGGAGACACAGAGAATCGTCTCCTCCGCGTCCTCGCCCTCGAATTCGCGCACGAACGCAAGCACCTTGCGGTTGCCGGGATAGAGAACCCGAAGCCGGCCGCGGCCGAAGGCGCGGTGTCTGTGCCTGACCGCCAGCATCCGGCGCGTCCAGTTGAGCAGCGAATGCGCGTCCCGCGCCTGCGCTTCGACATTCACCGTTTCGTAGCCGTACATAGCGTCCATGATCGGCGGCAGGACGAGCCGCTCCGGATCCGCGCGCGAGAAGCCCCCGTTGCGATCCGGCGACCACTGCATCGGCGTGCGCACCCCGTCGCGGTCGCCGAGGAACGGATTGTCGCCCATGCCGATCTCATCGCCGTAATAGACGATCGGCGTGCCCTTCAGGGAAAACAGCAGGCTGTACAGGAGCTCGATGCGGCGCCGGTCGCCGTTCAGCAGGGTTGCCAGCCGCCGGCGGATGCCGAGATTGATGCGCAGCCGGCGGTGTGT
>JBOHMN010000028.1:0-1543 GCA_050730175.1 Acetobacteraceae bacterium
GGGCGACGCCCCTTGAACAAGTGTAGAAGCATGAAAAGATCGGATTATGAAACGCGTTAATTATATCGAACCCGTCGTCAGAGCTATCGCCGATTTTTGGTGATGGCCTTAGGGATCAGGCGGCGGCGGTTTGGGTTTGAACTTCATCTGGCTTGACGATGACCTCGCACCCGTTGGTGAACCTCACACCTTGAATGACCTTTGGCAACTGGTTGTGGCCGTCGAGACGACGCCAGTTTTTCTGGGCTCCTTCGATCAGCTTGAACACCATGGCGAGCGCGCTCCTGTTTGAGAGGCATCCCTTCGCCCGGATCGTCCTGTGCCGCACGGTGGCGAAGGTGCTTTCAATGGGGTTCGACGTGCGCAAGTGCTTCCAATGTTGAGCCGGAAAGTCATAGAAGGCGAGCAGCGGCTCCCGGTCCTTCTTCAGGCACTCGGCGGCCTTTTCGTATTTGACGGAATAGGTTTCGACGAAGGCGTCGAACGCCGCATCCGCATCCTTCCTCGTTTCGGCCATCCAGATGTCTTGCAGCGCCCGTTTGGCTTTCGGCTGCTGACTCTTCGGCAGCTTGTTCAAGATATTGGCGGTCTTGTGCACCCAACAGCGTTGTTCTCGGCTGTTAGGCCAAACCTCGCCGATCGCTTTCCAGAAACCGAGCGCCCCGTCAGCGACGGCGACCTTGGGCGCAATCGATAGACCCCGGCGCTTCAGATCGAGCAGCAATGCGCGCCAGTCGTGGGCGCTCTCGCGCGCGCCGTCGGCGAAGCCGAGCAACTCCTTCTTGCCTTCCGGCGTGGCGCCGATGATGACGAGGATGCACTGCGCCTCGTCCTCCAGACGCGCTTGCAGGTAGACGCCGTCCGCCCAGACATAGACGTAGCTCTTGGCCGACAGGTCGCGCTCCGTCCATCGCTTGTGTTCGTCGATCCAGACGTCCTTCAGCCGTGCGACGGTCGTGGCCGACAAACCAGCGGCGTCCTTGCCGAGCAGGGCGGCGAGCGTTTGCGCAAAGTCACCAGTCGAAACACCCTTCAAATAAAGGATCGGGATCAGCGTATCGAGGCTCTTGGAGCGCCGAGCATAGGGCGGCAGGATTGCCGGCGTGAAGCGAACGCGCGTTGGGTCGTCGGCGTTGGCCTTCCGGTCGCGCACGCGCGGTTGGCGCACCGCGACGGGGCCGATGCCGGTCATGATCTCGCGCTCGGGCAGATGGCCGTGACGCACAACGCGCCGACAGCCGTCGCCGGTCTTCAGATCGGCGGTCGCGACCAAGAACTCCGACACTTCCGCCTCGACCGCCTGGGTCAAAAGCATGCGCGCGCCAGCGCGCAAGACTTCCGTCAGCCGGTCGGTCAAAACCTCTGGCTGAATCAGTTTGAAAACATTATCGTCAGACACGGCATATCGCTCCTTCGATGGAGAAGGGGAGGCTCGAACACCCCCACGATATGCCGCCTTACCCCCTCATGCCCTCACCAACTTTCGGCCATAGCTCGTCCGTTCAAATGAGGGGATTCATGAGTAGTCAAAGTTGAAAAAAAT
>JBOHMN010000029.1:0-20301 GCA_050730175.1 Acetobacteraceae bacterium
AACAAGATCGGCACCTACCTCAAGGCACTCGCGGCGCGGGAGAGCGGTGTACCCTTCTGGGTCGCGGTACCGTCTTCAACGGTCGATTGGAGCATCGCCGATGGGGTCAAGGAAATCCCGATCGAGCAGCGTGACGCAGGCGAAGTTGCGAGCATCACCGGACGGAGCGCGGACGGATCGGTCGTTAAGGTCTCTCTGTTGCCGGAAGGAAGTAAGGCAGCGAATCCCGCCTTCGACGTCACGCCGGCGCCGCTCGTCACCGGCCTGATCACCGAGCGAGGGCGCGCGGCCGCAACCAGGGAGGGCCTGGCCGGGCTCTTTCCCGAACATGCAGGATCAGGGCGTACTGGGTGATGGTGCGCTTGAGCATGCTCGGCGCCAGCACCGCACCGGACGCGCATGTGCCGCCGTTTGCGCAGAAGCCCTACGAGCCGTTCTCCCGCACCGCCGCGATCGCCATCGCAACCGCGCAATGGTGCCCGTTCGGCAGCTCGGTCGACGATGCGCTGCGCCAGGTCGCACGCCGATCGCTCCCGCCATCCACGCTATGCCGTGCGGGCGGAACGGCCCGAGGATTATGCGCCGGTGCCGGGCGATCTGGTCTGTTTCGGCACCGGCTGGGCCAGTTCAATGACGTACGACGACCTGCCGGTGCCCTTCTTCCCTGGCCACTGCGACGTCGTGACGGAAGCGAGACCCGGCGTGCTGACCGTCATCGGCGGCAACGTGGATGACGCGGTGACAATGAAGCACGTGTCGACGACCATAGACGGCAAGCTCGCACTGCCCGACGGGAACGTGGTCGATTCACGCTATGCGTGGTTCGTGGTTGTCCGCGTCCTGTATGCCCGATGACCGCTTCTGGCTGTCGCCAAAGAAGGCCCGCTGCGTTCCAGGCGGCAACCATCCCGAGCTTGCCGTTGGTAGTGACCGGGCCTTCGAATCTGCCGGCGTTAGCGAATGCGTGCGCGTAGCCGGTCGTGTCCCGCGTATTGGTATGTGGCACGCCGGTCGCGGCGGTTCCTCAGCGGGGCAGCGTCGATGCACCCATCAGGAATTCGTCAACCGCGCGTGCGCACTGGCGCCCCTCCCGGATCGCCCAGACCACCAGCGACTGGCCGCGGCGCATGTCGCCCGCCGCGAACACCTTGTCCACGCTGGTGTGGTAGCTCGCCGGGCCGTCAGCGGCAGCCTTGGTGTTGCCACGGGCGTCCTTGTCGACGCCGAAGGCGTCCAGCACATTTGCCACCGGCGAGACGAAGCCCATCGCCAGCAGCACCAAGTCGGCGCGGATCGCGAATTCAGTGCCAGGGATTTCGGTCATCTCGCGGCCCCGCCATTCGAGGCGCACTGCGGTAAGGCTTTTTACATGACCGTGGCCGTCGTCGTTGAAGCGCTTGGTCGCGATCGACCAGTTACGCTGGCAGCCTTCCTCGTGCGAGCTCGTGGTGCGCAGCCGGAGTGGCCAGTACGGCCAAGTGAGAAGCTTGTTTTCGATCTCCGGCGGCTGCGGCAGCAGCTCGAACTGCGTAACGCTTGCGCAGTCCTGACGGTTGGCAGTGCCAACGCAGTCGGACCCGGTATCGCCGCCGCCGATGACGACCACATGCTTGCCGGTGGCGCGGATCTGGCTGGTAACCTGATCGCCAGCGTTGACGCGGTTCTGCTGCCAAAGGTACTCGAGCGCGAAGTGTATGCTCGCCAACTCGCGACCAGGAATGGGCAGGTCGCGCTCGGCCCCGGCGCCGCCCGCGATCACGATGGCGTCGAAATTCCGCAGCAGCTCAGCGACTGTGATGGTCTGGACCGGCTCGATCCCGCAAGCGTCGCGCGGGTCGCCCACGTACACGTTCGTGCGGAACGCGACGCCTTCCTTTTGCATCTGGTCGATACGGCGGTCGATATGGTGTTTTTCGAGCTTGAAGTCCGGGATGCCGTAGCGGAGGAGGCCGCCGATGCGGTTGTTCTTCTCGAGTACCGTGACGCTATGGCCGACACGGGCCAATTGCTGCGCGCAGGCCATTCCCGCCGGTCCAGACCCCATAACCGCCACCCGTTTGTCGGTCTGGTAAGGGCACGGCTGCGGCACCACCCAGCCTTCCTTCCAACCTTTGTCGATGATTTTGTGCTCGAGCGATTTGATGCCAACCGGGTCGTTTGTCGCAATGTTAAGGGTGCAGGCCATCTCGCACGGCGCCGGACAAATGCGTCCGGTAAATTCCGGGAAGTTGTTGGTGGATAGCAGGCGCTCCAGCGCTCTTTTCCAGTCCAGTTTGTCGACCAGGTCATTCCAGTCCGGGATGATGTTGTTGACCGGGCAGGCGTTCTGGCAGTACGGAATGCCGCAATCCATGCAGCGCGCCGCCTGCTTCTGGGCGGTTGCGTCATCCATTTGCTGGATGAATTCATGCCAGTGGTGTTTGCGCTCTCCGGGGAGCTCGGTGGGTTCGGGCTGGCGGGGAAACTCGAGGAAACCGGTGATCTTTCCCATGTCCGTCGCGTTCAGGCGGTGGTCTTGGCGGATGTCGCCGCGGTATTCTCGGGTTTGCTCGATGTCAGTGCGCGTCGATATTCGTGCGGCATCACTTTCACGAAGCGCGGGCGCATGTTCGTCCAATCGGACAAGATGTCCTTGGCGCGAAAGCTTCCGGTGAAGTGGAAGTGCGCTTCCAGCAATCGCCGCAAGATGGCTTCGTCGGTCGCTGGTTCGTCTCCCTTCACAACGCAGTGCCAATGGACACGCGGCACGAGCAGTTCCTGTTCTGCGCCGGACCGTACTGGTTCCAGCGCCACCATCGCGAGGTTGCACCGGCGCGCGAACAGGCCATCCGGATCGTAGACGAAGGCAACGCCGCCCGACATGCCTGCCGCAAAGTTCCGCCCTGTTTCGCCGAGCACCAGCACGGTTCCGCCGGTCATGTATTCGCAGCCGTGGTCGCCCACACCTTCCACCACCGCTGAGGCGCCGGAATTGCGCACCGCGAACCGTTCGCCCGCAACGCCGTTGAAATATGCTTCGCCGCTGGTGGCGCCGTACAGCAGGGTGTTGCCGGCAATGATATGTTCGGGGCCGAAGCCGTGGAAGTCATTGGGTGAGCGCACGATGATGCGGCCCCCGGACAGGCCTTTGCCCACGTAGTCGTTGGCCTGGCCAACCAGATCGAAAGTCACGCCGGATGCCAGGAACGCGCCAAAGCTCTGCCCGGCGGTGCCGTCAAATTGCACGTGAATGGTGTCGTCCGGCAAACCCTCCTGGCCGTAGCGGCGCGCCAGCTCACCCGAGAGCATGGCTCCCACGCTGCGGTCGGCATTGCCGATATCCATGATGAAGCTGGCTTTTTCACCGCCCTCGATCGCACCATGCGCCTTCTCGATCAGCACATGATCGAGCGCGCCGGTCAAAGCATGGTCCTGGGCTTCGCATTGTCGCCAGGCGACATCTTGCGGCACATCAGGGCGGTAGAAGATGCGCGAGAAATCGAGGCCGCGCGCCTTCCAGTGCCCGATCCCTGCCCGCGTGTCGAGCAGGTCGGCGCGGCCGACCAGGTCGTCGAAGCGGCGGATGCCGAGTTTGGCCATGATCTGGCGTGCTTCCTCGGCGACGAAGAAGAAGTAATTCACCACATACTCGGGCGTACCGGTGAAGCGCCGACGCAAAACCGGATCCTGGGTGGCGATGCCAGTCGGGCAGGTATTGAGCTGGCCCTTGCGCATTTGCACACATCCCAGCGTCACCAGCGGCGCGGTCGCGAAGCCCATCTCATCTGCGCCCAGCAAGGCCGCGATCACCACGTCGCGGCCGGTTTTCATCTGCCCGTCGACCTGGACCCGGATGCGCCCGCGCAGGCGGTTCAGCACCAGGGTCTGTTGGGTTTCAGCGAGGCCCAGTTCCCACGCCGAGCCGGCGCGACGGATCGAGGACCATGGCGAGGCGCCGGTCCCGCCGTCGTGTCCAGAGATCACCACGTGGTCGGCCTTGGCCTTGGCGACACCCGCTGCGACCGTCCCGACACCGATCTCGGACACCAGCTTGACGGAGATCGAGGCCTCCGGGTTGCAGCTTTTGAGGTCATGGATCAACTGCGCCAGGTCTTCGATGGAATAGATGTCGTGGTGCGGTGGCGGCGAAATCAGGCCTACGCCGGGTACCGAATGGCGGAGTGTCGCGATGTATTGCGAAACCTTGTGTCCGGGCAGCTGGCCACCTTCACCTGGCTTTGCGCCCTGGGATATCTTGATCTGGATCTGGTCGGCAGAGCTGAGATAGGCCGCGGTGACGCCGAAGCGGCCCGAGGCGACCTGCTTGATTCTGGAACGGAGTGAATCGCCGAGCTTGAGCTCGAGGTTGCGCGCGACATTGGCGCGACCGAGAACGCCGGACAGCGTGTCGCCACGCTTGAACCCGATGCCGCGCATTTCGTTCCGGTAGCGGGCGGGGTCTTCCCCACCCTCGCCGGTGTTGGACTTGCCGCCGATCCGGTTCATCGCGAGCGCGAGCGTCGTGTGCGCTTCGGTGGAGATCGAGCCCAGCGACATCGCCCCGGTGCTGAATCGCTTGACGATCTCCACGGCTTGCTCCACCTCGTCAATCGGAACCGCAGCGGCGGAGTCGCATTTGAACTCGAACAGACCGCGCAGCCTCATGTGGCGGCGGCTCTGGTCATTGACGAGCGCGGCGTACTCGTCGTAGGTGCGCGGGTTGTTGGCGCGGGTCGCGTGTTGCAGCTTGGCAATCACGTCCGGCGTCCACATGTGCTCTTCGCCCCGCACGCGCCAAGCGTAATTGCCGCCGTCAGCGAGCGAACCGGCGAGCGTCGGGTCATCGCCCCATGCCGCCGCGTGCTGGCGCAGCGCTTCCTCCGCCAGTTCGAACAGACCGATGCCCTCGATATTGCTGGTGGTGCCAGTGAAGTAACGCTCGACCAACTCGTGCGACAGGCCGACGGCTTCAAAGATCTGCGCGCCAGTGTACGACATGTAGGTGGAGATGCCCATCTTGGACATCACCTTCTGCAGGCCCTTGTCGAGTGCGTGGACGTAGTTGTCGATCGCGTTTTCAGCCGTGACCCCGTTCGGCGCAGCCGCATAATGCTGCACCAGCGTTTGCATCGCGAGATAGGGGTGCACGGCTTCGGCGCCATAGCCGGCCAGCAGAGCGAAGTGGTGCACCTCGCACGCCGAGCCGGTTTCCACCACGAGGCCCGTGCTGGTGCGCAGACCGCGCTTGACCAGGTGCTGGTGCACCCCAGAGGTAGCGAGCAGCGCGGGAATTGCCACATGCTCGCGGTCAGCCCGGCGATCGGAAACGATCAGGATGTTGTGGCCCTGCTCGATCGCGTCCACCGCCTGTGCACATAACGAGGCCAACCGTGCCTCGATCCCGGCACTGCCCCATTCCGCGGGGTAGGTGATATCCAGTTCGTGGCTGTGGAACTTACCTTTCGAGTAGTGACCGATCTTGCGCAGCTTGGCCATGTCGGCGAAGCCCAGCACCGGTTGCTTGACCTCGAGCCGGAGCGGCGGGTTCACATTGTTGATGTCGAGCAGGTTGGGCTTGGGTCCAATGAAGGATGTGAGCGACATCACCAGTTGTTCGCGGATCGGGTCGATCGCGGGATTGGTGATCTGTGCAAAGGTCTGCCGAAAGTAGTCGTAGAGCGAACGGCTCTTGTCGGAAAGCACCGCGAGTGGGGTGTCGTCACCCATCGAGCCGATCGCTTCCTGGCCGTTTTCCGCCATCGGCAGGATCTGGAATTTGAGGTCTTCCAGTGTGTAGCCGAAGGCCTGCTGACGATTCAGTAGATCGCCGTCGTCGTGGGTGACGGGCGGCGGTTCGGGCAGGCCGTCAAGGCGAATGCTGATGCGTTCGATCCATTGCTTGTACGGCTTGGCGTTGGCCAGCTGGTTCTTGATTTCCGCATCGTCGATGATGCGGCCGACATCCATGTCGATCAGCAGCATCTTACCCGGCTGCAGGCGCCACTTCTTGACGATGTGCGATTCGGCCACTGGCAGTACGCCAGCTTCGGAAGCGAGGACGACCAGATCGTCGTCGGTGACGAGGTAGCGTGCCGGGCGCAGACCATTGCGGTCCAGCGTGGCGCCCACCTGGCGGCCGTCGGTGAACGCGATCGCGGCGGGACCGTCCCACGGCTCCATCATCGCGGCGTGATACTCGTAGAACGCGCGGTGGTTGCTATCCATCAGCGTGTGCTGTTCCCACGCTTCAGGAATCATCATCATCATCGCGTGGGCCAGCGGATAACCCGCCATGGTCAAAAGTTCAAGACAGTTGTCGAACGAAGCCGTGTCGGACTGGCCCGGATAGATCAGCGGCCACAGCTTCGGCAGATCGTTGCCCAGTACCGCCGAAGAAATCGCGCCGGTACGCGCGTTGATCCAGTTGACGTTGCCTTTCACCGTGTTGATTTCGCCGTTGTGTGCGATCATGCGGTAGGGATGGGCGAGCTCCCACTCGGGAAACGTGTTGGTCGAAAAGCGTTGGTGCACCAGGGCCAGCGCCGAGCGGGTGCGCTTGTCAGCGAGGTCGACGTAGTAGCGGCCGACCTGATGCGCGAGCAGCAGCCCCTTGTAGACGACGGTCCGTGTCGACATCGAAGGCACGAAATATTCCCGCCCGTATTTCAGATTCAGCGCCCGGATCGCGTGGCTCGCGGTTTTGCGGATGACGTAAAGCTTGCGCTCCAGCGCATCGGGCACCATCACGTCGGGGCCACGGCCGATGAATATCTGGCGGATCACGGGCTCTTTGGCCCTGACCGCCGGCGACATCTCCATCTCCCGGTCTACCGGGACATCGCGCCAGCCGAGCAACACCTGGCTCTCGGCCTGGACCTTGCGTTCGAGCTCCTGTTGGCAGGCGAGCCTTGACGCGCGCTCCTTGGGCAGGAAAATCATGCCGACGCCGTATTCACCGGCCGGCGGCAAAGCCACGCCCTGCTTTGCCATTTCCTCGCGATAGAGAGCATCGGGAATCTGGATCAGAATCCCCGCGCCATCGCTCATCAGGGGATCGGCACCCACCGCGCCGCGATGGTTGAGGTGGTGCAGGATCGCCAATCCCTGCTGGATGATCGCGTGGCTTTTGCGCCCCTTGATGTGGGCGACGAAGCCGACGCCGCAACCGTCGTGTTCGTTGCGAGGGTCGTACAGGCCTTGCGCGCGCGGGAGGCTCATGGCTCGGCTGCTGCGGTCACTTGTCCATGGCTGACTATACCGCGCCGCAACAAAGGTGCGCAAGCGTGGCGATAACCGAATGCCTTGGTGGCCAAATCCGGATCGCCGGCGACTGCCGCCGGCGCCCCCGCGACGCTCCGCCCGCGCGGCAAATGAGAAAGACGTGGTTCGCCAGGCTCATGCCTGGCTCTTTGCGCTGGCGCAAAAAGTGCGAGTTGTGCAGCATGGAAGGATAGGTGCGCCGGGGAACGAGCTCCAGCTGCTTGGCTGTCTCGCGGAGGTCCGATATGCCAACCAAACCCCAATCAGGCACTATCCGAACGCAGCCGAGCACCCCGTCGGGGTCCTCACGATGCGCCCGCCACACGGCCTTGGGTGATACATTCGCGAGCACGCATACCTCCTTATCGAGCTCTTCCGGTTACGCAATGACCCGCCAACAGGACGGGTGCAAGGCCGACGCATAGCTCGCCCTCCTTTTTGATTTCCATCACTTGGGCGCTGTTGCTACGTTGACGTGGAAGGATGCAAGCGGATGATGCGGCACCGCGATACCCCGGTGATCAGGAGGCGGGCCCTGCTGGCTGGCGGGCTAGCCACAGCCGGTGTCCTAGCCGGCGTCGGCTCGGTGTTTGCCGGGCCTGCTCCGCTGGAGAGCAGCCCGCCAGGTGGCATCGCCATCGTCATGAACTCGATCGGCGCCTCGGTCAGCATCATCGACATCAAGACCGAAAAGCAGCTCCGCGAGGTGCCGCTCCTGCGGGAGCCGCACCACTGGACGCTTTCGCCCGACGGCACCGAACTCTGGGTGGGCGACGCCTCCGGCAACACACTCTTTGCGCTTTCGCCCGCAACCGGGAGCTTGCTTGGCCATCGCGTGCTCGCCGACCCGTACCAGCTCTGGGTCAGCCCGGATGGGCGCAGACTCGTCGTCAACGCGCTTCGTCTCAACCATGTCGACGTCTATGATGCCGCAACGCTCAGCTTGACTCATCGCTTCCATGAATACTCGATGCCAAGCCATCTCGCTTATTCACCAGACGCATCGATGGTCTATTCGACCCTCCAGGGCAGCGGTGACGTGGTGGCGATCGACCTTGTGCATGACAAGGTCAGCTGGCGCGTCCATGTCGGCCTGGCACCGGCGGGAATCATCTGGCACCAGGATCGTCTCCTGGTCGCGCTGATGAATTCGAACGATGTCGTGATGCTCGACCCGGTCGATGGGAAAGTCACCCGTCGCATTCCGACCGGGCGGGGCGCACATATCATCACTGTCTCGCCCGATCGGCGCCTCCTTTATGTTACGAATCGCGTGGCCGGCACGATCGATGCGCTGGATGCCGAGACGCTCAGGCCGCTCCGCCGCTACACTTTGAGCGGCGGGCCGGATTGCATCGCTTTCGCGCCGGACGGCAGGCTCTGGATCACGCGTCGCTGGGCCGACAGCCTGGCCGTCATGGAGCCAGAAGGCGGGCGCTTTTCTGTTGTCCCGACCGGCCGCTCCCCGCACGGCATCTTCCTCTCCCCGATGCTCAAGCTTTTTGCTGAGAAGGGCCGGGCAGCGCTCGGCACCGCTTCCCTATGATCGACCCGTTCATGGCGCTGGCCGGCCGTCTGCAGGCCAATATCGTCCTGCCCCTGCTCTATCATTTCGATCTGATGCAGTGGGAGGATATCGCTTTCGGCTGGAGTCTGTTCGCGGTCTATGGGCTCTTCCAGGTGCTCGTCACCTGGTCGATCGCGATGCCGCTCGAGGCACTACGCCCGGTCGAACGCTGGCCGGGCCGGCGCGTCGTCTTCACCGACATGCTCTACACCTTGATCGCGCGGGTCGGCTTTCTTCCACTCGTCACGTTCGTCGTCTTCTTCCAGGTGCAGGTGCAGGTCAACGGCTTCCTGGTCGATCACGGCTGGATTCCGCCGACGCTCGAGCGGCTGATCCCGCCGCTCCTCGGGCATCCGGTGATCACCTTCTTCGCCTATGCATTGATTCTCGATTTCGCCGATTATTGGCGCCACCGTGTCTCGCATATCATCCCTTCATGGTATGCTTTGCACGCGCTGCATCACGCGCAACGGCAGATGACGTTCTGGTCGGATGACCGCAACCACCTGCTCGATGATTTCGTCTCGGCACTCTGGTTCGGACTGATCGCACTTCTGATCGGCGTCTCGCCGTTCCAGTTTCCGCTCCTCGTTCTGCTGCTTCGCTTCATCCAGAGCGTGTCGCATGCGAACACACGCATTTCCTTCGGCTGGCTCGGCGAGAGATTGATCGTCTCGCCCCGCTTCCATCGCGCGCATCACAGCCTGCCCGCGGCAGGGCGGAAGAGCTGCAACTACGCTGCCGTCTTCCCGCTATGGGACATGCTGTTCGGCACGGCGGATTTCTCGCCGGAATTCCTTCCTACCGGCGACGACGAAGCACCCGAGGCGCTGGCGACCGGCGGCTACGTTGCCCAGCAGTGGGCAGGCGTCAAAAGCCTTATCGCCTCGTTCAAGCGAGCCAGGAGGGAACCGGCAAGTTCTTCGAGCGCAGGAATTCGGGGTTGAAGAGCTTCGACTGGTAGCGCGAGCCGCCATCGGCCAGGATGGTCACGACTGTGTGGCCCGGCCCCAGCTTGCGTGCGACGCGGATAGCGGCGGCGATGTTGATGCCCGACGAAGTGCCGACCGAGAAGCCCTCATGGATCAGAAGGTCGAAAATCTGCGCGAGCGCCTCAGCGTCGGGAATTCGCTCCGCAGAGTCGATCGGTGCGCCCTGGAGATTGGCCGGCACGCGTGACTGGCCGATCCCTTCGGTGATGGAACTGCCAGAAACGGTCAGATCGTTCGCCGTTACCCAACCGTAAAGCGCGCTGCCTTCGGGATCGGCCAGGACGATCTGAACCGCGGGCTTTCTTTCCTTGAGAGCGAACGCCACCCCGGCGAGCGTTCCTCCGGTGCCGCAGGCGCAGGTGAATGCATCGACCGCGCCTTTGGTCTCAGCCCAGATTTCCGCGCCGGTGGTGGCGCGATGGCCTTCGCGATTGGCGAGATTATCGAACTGGTTGGCCCAGAATGCGCCGGTCTCCTCGGCGAGCCGGCGTGAGATGTGCACGTAATTGCCGGGATCCCGATACGGCTTGGCAGGCACCAGTTTCAGCTCGGCGCCGATCATGCGCAGGAAAGCGATCTTCTCGCGACTTTGCGTTTCCGGCATCACGATCACTGTGTGGTAGCCGCGCGCATTGCCGATCAGCGTGAGGCCGATGCCGGTATTGCCCGCGGTGCCTTCGACCACGGTGCCGCCGGCCTTCAACACGCCGCGCCGCTCGGCATCGAGAATGATGGCAAGCGCGGCCCGGTCTTTCACGGAGCTTCCGGGATTCATGAACTCAGCTTTGGCGAGGATGGTGCAGCCCGTGGCGTCAGACGCGCGGCGCAGCCGGACCAGGGGTGTATGGCCGATTGCCGCCGCCAGATCGGCCGCGAATCCTGCAGGAACCGCACTTTGGTCCATGTGCAACTCCCCTTTGCCAGCGCGTGCTTTTCTGTCAGCGCGAGTAGAATTCGACCACGACGTGCGGATCCATCTGCACCGGGTAGGGCACATCCCCCGGCTTCGGCGCCCGCAGGAACCGCCCCTTCATCGCCCGATGATCGACTTCGAGGTACTCCGGGACGTCCCGCTCCACGCTCTGGGATGCATCCAGCAGCACGGCGAGTTGCTTCGACTTCTCCCTAACCTCGATCGTGTCGCCATCGCGGAGCTGGTAGGAAGGAATGTTCACCCGCTTGCCGTTGACCAGTAGATGATTGTGCGACACGAACTGGCGTGCCGCGAACGGCGTGATAGCGAATTTCATGCGGTAGACTGCCGCATCCAACCTTCTTTCCAGAAGCTCGATCAACGTCTCGCTGGTGTCACCGCGCCGGCGCACCGATTCCTCATAATAGTGGCGAAACTGCTTTTCGCCGACGTTGCCGTAGTAAGCCTTGAGCTTCTGCTTGGCCATGAGCTGCACGCCATAGTCGGAAGGCTTGCGCCGGCGTTGCCCGTGCTGGCCGGGCGGATAGTCCTTCTTCGCGATGGGCGACTTGCTGCGACCCCAGAGATTGACGCCGAGCCGACGGTTGACCTTGTATTTGCTCTCGAGGCGCTTGGTCATGCGCCCTCCTTTCTTTGCCGCGCAAGGCCCGGGACGAGCCAGGGCGAACGCTTTGTTGCGCCGGTAGTCCGCGCGACGCGCGGCGGGCGCAGGGCAAAAGACCCTGTCCGCGTTCCCGGCAATGGGCCGCCGCTATAGGGGGCACCTTGGACCCTGTCAAACCTGCCCGGCATGCGCTGTGATCCTCTGCGACCGTGCGAGGCGATCGTCTGGCCTGGTGAACCGTACTGGGATTTTCGGAGGCTCCAACTCTTGAGAGGATGGAGCGATGACGAACCGAGTTCCCCGTATCCTGCCGAGGTCCGTGAGCTCGGTCACGAGGTTCGGGCGCCACAGCCATGCCGCCGAGCTGCTATGCGGCTGACCCGGCGACCGCGATGAGATTTCTTTCTGGAACGTTCGATTACGAGGCCAAGCATGCCCAAACTGGGATTGCGGCTGACACCGCATGGCCGCCTTATCCTTGAGGCGCAGGATGACTTGGCGGAGATTGACCCCGAGACGTCGGCGCGGCTGACTGAGGCCTTTGCCCAGGGAGTTGGCCACGGGCTGGTGCAACTTGGTGCCGCTCAGGTCGGGCGAGCCTTGCCGCCGGTGTTTGTCTGGTGGCGGGGATTTGCGGCGCAGTACATCGGGGCGGTCTGCCTGCACGCATCTACCTTGGAGGCCAGCGACGGCGGAATGCTTCCAGCCGTGCCCGCGCCGACCGCTGCCCAGCTTTCATCCCTGCTATTGACGGCGCCGATGATGGCGGGGGGCGAATATCTGACCCAGGAAGTCCTGCTCGGTTTGTGGGATCAGACAGCCGAGGCCTTTGCCGTGGCATTCGGCGCGGCCAGGACCGGATTGCAGGGCTTTCTGACGAAGCTCAATCCAGCCTGGAATCTGGTCGGCCGGGTGCATTTCAATCTCGCGGAAAACCGCAGCGATCCCGAGCAGCCATTCGCCTTCATGGCGACGTACACGACGCGCCTTTCCGCACAGGCCAAGGCGCAGCACGTCCCTCTCGGCCAAGCCCTGCGGGAATACGCCGGCGCGGCCAACCGAACCAAGCTGCTGTCGCTTCTGCTGCCCGTGCAACGCGCTGCGAGGCAGTGCGCCTGGCTGAAGCCGATGATCGATTCGGGGGAGATCTTTCATCCGCTGCGTTGGGGGCCCGCAGAGGCATGGCGCATCCTCCGTGATGTGCCGGAGCTGGAAGGCGCGGGCATCGTGGTTCGGATGCCGGCGTCGTGGCGCGCCAACCGTCCCGCTCGGCCGCAAGTGACGGCAACGGTTGGGAGCCGGGTACCATCGGCTTTGGGAGTGGATGGGTTGCTCGATTTCCGGGTCGGCGTCACGCTCGACGGCGCGCCCTTAACCGAGGCCGAAGTGGCGAGCATGCTGGCCGGCACCGAGAATCTCGTGCTGCTGCGCGGCCAATGGGTTGAGGTCGATCGGGCGCGGCTCCAACGTACGATGGAACAGTTCCGCGCCGCCGAGGAACTCGCGGCGCGCGATGGCCTGACATTCGCCGCAGCGATGCGGATGCTGGCCGGCGCCGCCGTCGCCGGAGACGACCCGGCTCAACCCGATTCCGAGTGGACCCGCGTGCGGGCGGGTGCATGGCTGGAGCGGACATTGCAAGAATTGCGCGCGCCGAACGAGGGGACGGTGGACCCCGGCCCTGCGCTGCATGGGACACTGCGCCCGTACCAGATAACCGGGCTGCACTGGATGCATCTGCTGTCGGGCCTTGGCCTCGGCGCCTGCCTGGCAGACGACATGGGCCTCGGCAAGACGATCCAGGTGCTGTCCTTGTTGCTGGTGGACCAATCCCGGAATGCCACGCCCCGCCCGAGCCTGCTGGTGGTTCCCGCCTCGCTGCTCGGCAATTGGGCAGCGGAGATCCAGAAATTTGCCCCCGACCTGAAGGCCGTCATCGTGCATCCATCGGCGATGCCGCCGGAGGAGGTAAGGGCGATCACGGCGGAGCGGGCGGGGGAATGCGACCTCGCGATCACCAGCTACGGCTCGCTGCTTCGCATCCCTCTGTTCGCAGAGGCGGACTGGCGCCTGGTCATTCTCGATGAGGCACAGGCGATCAAGAATCCGAATGCCCGCCAGACCAAAGCGGCGAAAGCCCTGAAAGCGAGAGCGCGGATCGCGCTGACCGGAACGCCGGTCGAGAATCATTTGGGCGACCTTTGGTCGATCTTTGATTTCATCAACCCAGGGCTGTTGGGCAATGCGAAGGAATTCACCCGCTATACCAAAGGTCTGGCCGGGCGGACGCACAATCCCTACGGCCCCCTGAGGGAGCTGGTGCGGCCCTACATCCTGCGCCGGATGAAGACCGACAAGTCGGTTATCGCCGACCTGCCCGACAAGACCGAGGTCAAGGCGCTCTGTGGGTTGTCGCGCCGGCAGGCGGCGCTGTACGGGCAAGCAGTCGCGGATCTCGCCGAGAGCCTGGAGGAAGCCGAGGGGATGCAGCGCACGGGGATCGTCCTGGCGATGCTGATGCGGCTCAAGCAGATCTGCAACCATCCCTCCCAATGGTTGAACGACCACGTTTGGGCGGAGGAAGACAGCGGCAAATGGGCACGCCTCAGGGAGATCGGCGAGGTCATTGCTGCCCGCCAGGAAAAGATGCTCGTGTTCACGCAGTTCCGCGAGATGACCGCTCCTTTAGCTGCGTTCCTCGGGCAGGTTTTCGGCCGCGCCGGTCTGGTGCTGCACGGCACGACCGCGGTGAAAGAGCGCAGGCTCCTGGTTCAGCGCTTCCAGGACGATGAGGCAGTGCCGTTCTTCGTCCTGTCGCTGAAGGCGGGCGGTTCCGGCCTGTCGCTGACCGCGGCATCTCACGTGGTGCATTTCGACCGCTGGTGGAATCCGGCCGTCGAGGACCAAGCGACGGACCGGGCATTCCGGATCGGGCAGAAGAAGAACGTCCTTGTGCACAAGTTCATTTGCCGCGGCACGGTGGAGGAGAAAATCGATACCTTGATCGACTCGAAGAGGGGGTTGTCAGATGAGCTCCTGGCGGGCCGGGACGAGGTCAACCTGACCGAGATGACGAATGACGAGATCATGCAGATGGTCAGCCTCGACCTGCACGCCGCGATGAAGGAGTAACGATCATGCGGCGCTACTACGGCGGATGGGCTCCCTATGTGCCGGTTGCCGCGCGCCGCCGCAAGGCCGAACGCGAGACGGAGAAGCTCCGCAAGATCGGGGCCGCAGTCTCGCCGGTGAAGATCGAGGGACGGCAAATCGCCAGAACATTCTGGGGCAAGGCGTGGTGCGATAACCTGGAGAGCTATGGGGATTATGCGAACCGGCTGCCGCGCGGCCGCACCTACGTACGCAACGGTTCTGTGCTCGACCTCCAGGTCACGCCGCGGGAGGTGACCGCGATGGTCAGCGGGTCGGACATCTACCGGGTCAGGATCAGCATCGGAGAAGTGGCCAACGCACGCTGGAAGGCGCTTTGTGCCGATTGCTCGGGCCGGATCGACTCGCTGGTCGAGCTGCTCCAGGGCCGGTTTTCCGAAGACGTCATGGAGCGAATCTGCCGCCTGAATGACGGCCTGTTCCCGCGCCCGTCGGAAATTCGCTTCACTTGCAGCTGCCCCGATTATGCGTCGATGTGCAAGCACATTGCCGCCGTCCTCTACGGTGTCGGTGCGCGGCTCGATCAGCGCCCGGAGCTCTTGTTTCAGTTACGCGCGGTCGACGCAACGGAACTGCTGTCCCATCTCGGCACCGCGTTCCCAGGCGCGCGACCGGATTCGAACGTCGCGCGAACGCTGGTAAGCGACGACCTTGCGGCGTTGTTCGACCTCGAGTTGGCAGATCGCGAGGCCGTGGATGCCACGCAGCCGGCGAAAGAAGCATCTTCCGGCCGCCCGAGGAAGTCGCGACAAAGCACGGACGCGAAGCGCGGTCGCGCCGCGGCTCCATCAGTTGCGGCTGACGCCACGGTCGCGAAGCGAGCACGGAGAAAGCGATCTGACCTCGGCAAGCAGCGGCCGCGGCGGTCTGACGCCGCTCCCGCCAAAGCCAAGGTAGCGAAGCCCACCCTGACAGAAGCGGCATCTCCGTCTGCCAACCAAGGCAAGCCTGCTCGGCGAGCGCGGCCCGCGGCCGCGAAACCGATCGTCGATGCGAATCGGCGGCGGCAGCACCGAGGTGATTGACCCGCGTCGCCCGGCTCGCTTTCCCAGCGATCCTTGCAGGAAGACGGCGAAATCGTCAGGTGCTTCCTGTGGTGGAGTCATCTCGGCCCCGGTGCGCCGGGCGCCCCGCCGAGCAACGCCCGGAGTGTCCGCCGCCGATCGTCCATGCGCTGCACGAAGCGCGTTGTCTCACCGGGTGGCAGTGCCTCGATCAGGCTCATCTCCTGCTCCGGCGCACGACCAGCGATAGCGAGCGCGCCGTCGTACTGACGCAAGAGGCGTTGCACGAGCGCACGCACGCGCCCCTAAGCGAACGGATGCATCCGCTCGAGGAAAGCACCGAGGTGCAGATGCGAGAGAGTTCCCGGGTCCAGGCCGGGGCAAGATAATCCTGCTGGAAGGCATCGAGATAGGACCCTGGCGTCGCATGCAAGCGTTCGAGAATTGCCGTGAATTCGCCGAGCAATGCATGCGGGGTGAAATTGCCGCCGACAATGATGCCGAGGTCGCGTGTGACCTGGTCAGTTTGCCTCGATTCCGACATCAGAATTACTCCGCGAATGTGTTGCCGGTGGTTGCGGTGGCAGGACCCAATCCGCCCACGGCCGGAAAACGGGCGGTGCGCGCGCGCCGCGCCCGATTGGTGATCCTGTCGTTGTCCGGATCGGGGCTGTTGCGGCCCTGGATTCCTCGGTCGATGCGCGGATCTGGCAATGGTACCTCGAAATCAAGCGGCGTGTGCGTGTTCAGCGTGTAAAACCGGCGCTCGGTGTTGGTATCACCGCGATTGAGCAGGGCGTAGTGCAGCTCGTGGGCGAGCGCTTCTTCGTTGAGATCGCAGCCGGCGGCGATGGTGATGAACATCCGGTTGCCGAGCGGGTGCGCCGTCGCCGCGGGTGCTGTGTGGATCGTCGAGGAGGCGTTGGCACCCTTAAGCTGCGAGTTTGGCCCACTGCCACAGGTTCGCCGGTGCCGTAGATCTGTCTGGTGATCGTCTTCGCGCCAGATCTGCTCTCGGCTACGACTTTGGCCAGCGTTGCGCTTTCTCGGGCGCGGCGGCCGGACACCGAAGTGTCAACGTTCAAAATAGACGCGCGCGGCCACATGCTGGGACCGCGCACCTGACATGCACCCCACCATGTCGGCTATTGCTCATGGTGCTGCACATACGATCAGCCAAGTTGGGTACGGCGCGGTCGGGCTTGCGGTCGGCATCAAAGGTATCGGAATCCCGTTTCCCGGCGAAACCACGCTGATCGCCGCTGCCCTGTACGCCGGCGCGACACACCAGCGAAATGTCGTTGTAGTCGTACTGGTTGCCACCATCGGTGCGATTCTGGACGACAGTGTCGGATTCGTCATAGGCCGCGAATTCGGCTCCCGGTTGCTGGTCAAATACGGACACTACATTCGAATGACGAAGCCACGGACCAAGCTTGGTCAATACCTCTTTCTGCGGCACGGCGGGAAGGTTGCGTTTTTCGGCCGCTTCATCGCCATCCTTCGCGCGCTCGCCGCCTTCCTGGCCGGGGCCAATCGAATGAGCTGGCCGCGGTTCCTCGTGTTCAACGCCGCGGGCGGGATCGTTTGGGCCGCCAGCTACGGCTTCGGCGCATATTTCTTCGCGACGGCTATGCACGACTTCATGGGTCCCGTCGGCATCGTTCTGACGGTTGCGGCCGCGGCGGGCATCATCGCCAGCGTGGCCTTTCTGCGGAGGAACGAGCGACGCCCTGAAGAAGAAGCGGAGAATGCGCTGCCGGGACCGATCCGGCAGCGTCCGGTGCACGTCAAAGCGTGATCGGCTGGCCGAAGCTCCGTGCCCTGTCAGATGCACTGCCCAGCGAGGAGACTTGTGTCCTGCCCCCTTTTGAAACAGGGCACGGCCCGGGTTGCGTGCGCCAAGTTCAGCAAAGGTCATGGACTTCCACGGCAGGGGTGGACGTGCGAGGCGTGCAAAGCCAGCGGCGCGCCCGCCCCCCGGACCGGGCGGTGACACGGGACATTCTACTGCAAACTGCACGTGACTTTCATTGCCTGGCAGACGTGCAAGATTCCTTCCACGATACGCAGCGTTGCCGAGTCCTCGCCGGGCTTGATTGCCGACGCCACGAGAATCTGCGAAAGCATTGTCCCGAGGCCGATGACAGTGATCCGCGCAGAGCGCGCACCGTTGCTGAATTCGACCGTCCGGTCCTTCGGATCTTCGGTGACGATATGCAGCGCCTGGTTCCTGTGGAGCAGGCTGACTGCTGTCGCATATACTTTGGTGGCATCTGCATTGAGCACGACGGTTGCGACGTCGAAGCCTGGCTGACTTCCCTCTGGCTTCTGGCTCAAATGCTTGACGCGACCAATCACCCCGTGGGCGACCAGACCCCATGGCGTGTATGCTTCGCCGTACCGGATCGGCAGGGCGTTGGTCGCGACAAGAACGCAGATGATCAGCAGCAGTCGCATGGCTCGATTGGCAAACCGCATCGGGTTGTTCCTGTGGCGTTGTGGAAAAGATCGCAGCGATGCTGGAGCGCGGCATGGACGCGACAGTCAGGTTTCCTCGGACGCCAGGGGCGACCCGCTCTAGCCCGCAGGTACGGCAGGCAACACGGAGGCGGTGGCCGCAGCGGGCCCACGGTCGACACCGATAGCGGCAAACGGCGCCCAGAAGAATGGCTGCGCAAGGGCGGCGGGCAAGCTCTTGCCGGCGTTGTCCAGCATGCCGAGCTCGGCAGTACGCAATGCGGCGGCGATGCTGCCGCCGTTACGATAGCGCGCGAGCGTGGTGGCCACGAGGTAGGCGGCGGCCTGATCATTGACCGACCAGTGGGTCACCATGAGGGAGCGCGCGCCGGCAAAGAAGAAGGCGCGGGCAAGACCCGAAAGACTTTCGCCGGCCGTTCTGCCGCCGGCGCCACCGGTGTTGCAGGCCGAAAGGATCACGACGTTGGCGTCGAGATTAAGCTGCATGATATCCGAGGTGGTCAGCAGCGCTTCGGCCGCGCTGGTCGCACCCACCGGATCCGAGGTGACGATGGCGGGTTCGCTCTGGCAAGTCAGCTCGGTGGGCAGGATGGCATGGGTTGCGAAGTGCAGCACCCGCACATCCGAAAGGTGCGCATGCATCACAGCCGGAACGGTGAAGTTCCGACCCAGCAGTTGATCGTCGGGCGAGGCGCCCAAGAGCTCGCGCGCCGCCGTCAGTTCGCTCACGGCGGAGGGCAGCGGTGGCAGCTCGGAAAAGAGCTGGGCGCTGTCCTTGCAGGTTGCGCCAGGAAAGGTTTGCTCGGCCTGCGCCAAAGTGACCGGAATGAAGTCGCCGAAGCCGAACCATGGGACCCTCGCGCGCGAGGTTCCGGCAACCCGGGCAAGCGAAACAAAATTGGCCGCTGCCGGCACGTGCGTGATGACGAATTTTCGCAGCAACCAGGGAGCGGCGGCGAGGTTGTGCGGGCTCGCGGGGCCGGTCAGCAGCACGCCGAACGGTATGGCTAGCAATGGCCCGGCCGGTGCAACGACGAGGGTATGCGCGCCGGTGAGGTCAGGGGTAAGCTTCCCGAGCGTATCGGCATAAATCTGATAGGCCGCCTTGGTGTTGAAGGATGGCAACTGGCCCTGATTGTCGGGCACGATGCTGGCGCGCAACGTCTCGACGAGCTTGTTCATCGCGGGCTCGCCGGCAGCCGTTGGCGCAGCGGCGATCCGGCCGTTCGCGAGCACGAACACGTAGCCGCCGTTCGGGTTCAGCGTGATTTCGGCAAACGCCTCAGCGGGGACGAGCGCGTCGAACACCTGCTTTGCGGTGACCACCTGCTGCACGAGCTGGCCGTAATTGGGCGCGGCGGCCTGCAAAGCCTGGTCGGCCTCGGCAAGGTGCGTGCGGGCAGCGGAGATCTGCTTCTCGAGCGCCGCCGGGCTGATGGTCAGCGCAGGCTGATTGAGTGCGCCCGGGTTCTTCTGTTGTGCGGCCAGGATGTCGCGTTCGCGATACAGGCTGGAGAGCGCATTGGCGGCGTCCTGGCGCTCGCGGATGGCTGATGCGACCTTTGGATCCTTCGCGTTGACGGCGAGCCTGGCCGAGGCCTCGGCGATCTGACGGCTGGTGATGCTGCCCTGGCCGAGCTGCGATGCCTCGAACATCTCGCCGAGCAGGGCGTTGCGCTGGGCCGGCTGATGCTGGGCGGCACTCAAGTAAACGGCGAGGCAGGGGGCAATCAGTTCCGGGCGGGTGCCGTGCTTGAGCGCTTCGAGCAGGCCGGCGGCGTCCCGGCAAACGCCGAGTGCGGCATCCCGGCGGCCTTGTTTGGCGAGGACGGCCGCCCTGAGGAGTTCGGTTTCAGCCACCGGTGTGGTGCGGGGCAACGAAAGGTTGAAATCGCTGGCGGAGCGCGCCAAGAGCGCGGCGGCCTCGGCTGGCCGGTCCGCCGCGGAGGCAGCGGCGCCTGCGGTGCGCGCGAGGCGCGCGGAAAGGATCGGCATCGTCATGCCGTTCGCGGCTGCCAGTGCCGTGGCTGAGTCCACTTTCGCAGCACTTTCCGCATCTCGGCCGAGCAGCCTGAGAGCCACTGCTTCGTAACGGCGTGTCTCGATGACACCGAGCAGCGCCGACTGCGTGATCGGATTGATGAGCAGGGTGTCGGCGGCGAGGCGAGGTGTGAGACTTCCGCCCAGCGAACCGCCGAAATCGAGGCCGAGGCTGGCGAAACGGCTGGCGCTGGCGGGCTCGGGCTGCGCGTGCAACACGGCGGGAGGGACTAATGCGGCATAGGATCCTTCGGCTCGCTGCAGCAGCT
>JBOHMN010000030.1:0-3038 GCA_050730175.1 Acetobacteraceae bacterium
CTCATGCGGGCCGGATCCTGAAGCAGCCGAGAAGCTCAGCTCCAGGGAAACGGACTGTTCGAGACCGGATGGAGTTTTCCTTCGGCGAACCGCGAGAAGCGGAACGGCTCGAGCAATTCGCTGGGACGACCGCAGATGTCTTCGGCGACCAGCTTGCCCACTCCGATCATCTTGTAGCCGTGATTGGAATCGGCCACTACGTAGACATTTTGGCAGAATCGGTCGAACACGGGAAAGTTATCGGCGGTGAAGCTGCCGATGCCGCCGGATGGCTCGCGCTTGTACAGTGGGTACTTGCCCTGGAAGCGTTTCTGGCAGAAGGCGAGCGCCGAGCACCACATGCGGGCAAAATCCTCACCGACGATGAAGTCCGGGGACTCCGGTCCGTAAGGGTCGATGTGCACCGATGACGGTTCGGCCTTGACCTTGAAGGGCATGGCGCCACCCTGCACTCCGCCGAAGTGGAAGTCCGGCTTGTAGTAGATACCCCAGAGCCGGTCGGCAATCACCGAGCCATCCACATCCGAGTGCAGCGTGGCATCGGTGTCCACGTGCAGCACCGGCGGCAGGCGACCATCGTTGGTCCGCTGCAGCTCGGGCGGCACTCCGAGGGTGCCCTCCTGCAGCGACCAGAAGGTCCACATCGGCACGTTCTCGTGCAGCGTGCCGTCACGGCCCTTGATGCTGATCGCGGCGGGCAGCTCGAGCATGTCCCAGAGCTGCTTGACCCAGGGACCGGCGCCGACGACGACGTATTCGCAATCGATCGGGCCCCGGTTGGTCAGAACGCTCGCCACCGCGCCGCTGGCGTCTTTCCTGAAGCCGGTGACCTGCACGCCGGTCTCGATGCGCACGTCCTCCTGGCGCGCCTTGGCGGCCAGGCCCTGCATCGAAGCCTTGTTGTTGGCGTAGCCGCCCTTCTTCTCGTGCAGCACGGAGGTGATACCGCGGGCCTGCCAATCGTCGAACAGCCCGAGCATGTAGTTCCTCGAGTCTCTCTCGCCCTCGATGAAGACGGACTCGTAGCCGATGTCCCGCTGCTGCTCGGCGATGGTTGCGACCTGGGCGTGCATCACCTCCGGGCTGATCTGCATGTAGCCGACGGGGTGATAGCTGAAGGCCTTTGGGTCGCTGTCCCAGACCGAGACGCTGTGGGCCATCAGCCGCCGCATGGCGGGCTGGAAATAGTTGTTGCGGATTACGCCGCAGGCGATGCCGGAAGCCCCGGCCCCGATGTCGGTCTTATCGACCACCAGGATGTCCGCGCCGCCGCCCAGGCGAGCGGTACGCAGGGCGGCCGCCAGATGCCAGGCGGTCGAGAGGCCGTGGATGCCGGCCCCGATGATCAGGTACTTGGCACGACTGGGAAAGGCCATCTTGGGGGCCCCCCCCGGGCCCGAACGGCGTTGCCGAAGCAGCTAAAGCTTGACGAGCTGGCTGGATAATGGCACACAGTGCAGACCGATTTCAAACCAATGAAATCCAATTAGAGAAGACCATGCATGACATGAGCAAGATTGGTCGGACCACTAACGGGATCACGCGTCCCACCGTCGCCAGTCCGCTGCCGAGTGCGGGTCTTTCGTCAGCAGACCTGTCGGCGGTTGCGAGCCTGTCGGCGGCTGCCGGTCTGTCGGCGACGGCGGGTTTGTCGGCAGCTGCGGGGTTGGCGGCGGCCGCGAGTCTGCAACCGGCGCCGTTGATCGCCGATCCGGTCCGGGGCTCCACCTGGGTGACCGCGCAGCTGCGTCGGGCGATCCTGGGCGGCCAGTACGCGCACGGCGAGAAGTTGCCGGCCGAACGACAGTTCGCCGCGGCATTCGGCGCCTCGCGCGCGACGATACGAACCGCGCTGGTAAGGCTGGAAAGCGAGCGGCTGGTCACCCGCCGGCTCGGGTCCGGCACCTACGTCAGCTTCCAGGCGCACAGTGACTCGGACGATTTCGCGGAGCTGACCGGGCCGCTCGAGCTGATCGATGTGCGCCTGGCGATCGAGCCCGCCATGGTGCGTCTGGCGGTCTTGAATGCGACGGTGCGCGACCTGGAGCGCATCGCCACCGCGGTCGCGCGCATGGAATCGTCCAACGGGGACGCGGAGAGCTTCACTCTCTGGGACCGGGAGTTTCACCAGCTGATCTGCGAGGCGACGCGCAATCCGCTCATGGTGTGGGTGTACCGGCAGATCAACGCCGTGCGAACCCACACGCAATGGAATGCGATGAAGGACAAGATCCTGACGGCGACGCGCATCACCGAGTACAACCAGCAGCACGCCGCTATTTTCAATGCCATTCGGTCCCGCGACGTGGAGAAGGGGGTCGCCATGATCACGAGCCATCTGCACGCGGCGCGTCGGCAGTTGCTGGGCGCCAGCGCCGAGGGCGGCTGAACGCTGCGGCCGCGGGGGTGACTACGCTTCGGCTGCGATGACCAACCTATCTATGGTCCGACCAATCTTCCGGCGCGCGCATCGGGTCGCTGTCGCGCATCGCATAGGTTTGATGACGCCGCGGATAGCGGCGGCGCGGTTCGGCGATGCCTTGCGCGACCCAAATGCGTGTGCTCCAATGCTCGTCCAGATGCCGGCGCTTCCAGCCAGCACATTCCCGACGCAGCGCACGAACCTCCGATGCCCGCACGACTGCTGAAGTTCGCACTTGCGCGCCGGCATCCCGAGCCGCGCATGTTCACCGTTCCCGGGCGACTCAAGAGCGCTTACGACGTGGTGATCATCGGTGGCGGCGGCCACGGGCTGGCGTCGGCCTATTACCTGGCGCGCGACCACGGCATCCGCGACGTGGCGGTGCTCGAGAAGGGCTACATCGGTGGCGGCAATACCGGTCGCAACACCACCATCGTGCGCTCCAACTATCTGACGCCCGAGGGCGTACATTTCTACGACGAGAGCGTGCGGCTGTGGCAGGACCTGTCGCAGGACTTCGATCTCAATCTGTTCTATTCGACTCGCGGGCACTACACGCTGGCGCATACCGACTCGGCGATGCGAACCATGCGCTGGCGCGCGGAGGTCAACAAAC
>JBOHMN010000031.1:0-29196 GCA_050730175.1 Acetobacteraceae bacterium
CGCCCTTGCCGCCCATCTTCTTGCCGAGCGCCTGACCTTGCAGCTTGCCGCAGAGCGCATAGTTCCCGCTCACTTGCAGCGCGTAGGGGGAGGAGACGCCGCCCTGGATGGCAACGAACAATACCCCGTGGTCATGCGCATACTGAATGGCGCCGTTCAGCGCCGTGTGCGCGGCACCGATCGTCATGATGGCATCGCAGCCGGCATCAACGAGCTGGCGGATTTGCTGGATTTGCCGCGGGATGACCAGATTCGATTCGGTGGTGACGACCTCGGACACCAGGCCGGCCGCCTTGTACTTCGGCAGGAGCACTTCGTGCAGGCGTGTGCGCGCCCCGATCCGCCAGGTATTGCCGCCGAAGCTGCTCGCGTAGCCGATCTTCCACGGTGCGCTCTTCTTCGGCTTGAAGTTCCGATAGATGCTGGGGCCAAGCGGCGTCGTGGTCGCCAGCTCGTAGAATTTCTGAACGCCCTCCGGTAGCGTTCCAACGACCGATTCCCCACTCGTCGCCGCCGCGAAAACCTTCGGTGCGCCGAGCGCTGAAAGCGCCCCGGCCCCGGCGGTCAGCGCCGCCATCCCCAGCACGCTGCGGCGGCTCAACGTGCTCCCCGCGGGCGCCGCCTTCACGTCCTTCTGCTTCATCGTTTGCGTTTCCAAGCCCGTATCCTCCCTGAGCATGATGCCGTTGAGCAGGACGCGCCGCAGCCTCGACTGCCGATTTGCGGCCGATCCACCGAACGGCGAAGAACACCTACGCCGGCCAGCACGCCTGGCACGATCCCCGGCCGGTCCGCGCGACTGTCCGAGCCATGGGATGTGTGCAGTGCCACTCCCAGCGTCACGATGCTATCGCGCTGCCCCGCTCTGTCAATTGCGGCCCCACCGGGACACCAAGCCCTGCATTGGATGGATGCAACCGCGACGTGCGCCGGCTGCCTTGCTCCGTTGCGGCCCGGGCGGTTGACCTTGGACGTGCTTTGCCTGGAGATCGCAGGCGCAAACGCAGAATCACCGAGCGGTGCAGGGAGAGCATGCCGGCCCGCTCGCTCGCACGATGCAGAGCCTGGCTGCTCCCGCCGGGCATACTCTGAAGGAGGATGGGATGCGAATACTCGTCGTCGGCGCCGGGGCTACCGGCGGCTATTTCGGCGCCCGGCTCGCCGCCGCCGGCAAGGACGTGACCTTCCTGGTGCGCCCCGCGCGCGCTGCCAAGCTCGCCAAGATCGGACTTCAGATCACGAGCCCGCATGGCGATCTGAAGCTCAGCCCAAGACTTCTGCTCGCCAATCGGATCACCGAACCGTTCGACGTCGTGCTGCTCGCGGTGAAGGGGTTCGCTCTGGACGCGGTGCTCGCCGATTTCGCGCCGGCGGTCGGCCCGGAAACGATGATCGTGCCGTTCCTCAACGGAATGCGCCACGTGGACATGCTGCGCGCGCGCTTCGGTGCAAAGCCGGTGCTTGGCGGCGTCTGCCACATCGCGGCAATGCTCGATGCCGACGGGCGCATCGTGCAACTCGCCAAATTCCAGCATCTCACATACGGCGAAATGAACGGCATCGCCTCGCCACGTGCCGAGCGGCTGGACCATGCGATGCAGAGCGCGGGTTTCGAGGCCCGGCTTTCGCGCACGATCGTGCAAGACATGTGGGATAAATGGATCCTACTGGCGACAGTCGGTGCTATCACCTGCCTGATGCGCGGCACGATCGGCGAGATCGAGGCGGCCAGCGGAGGCTCGGCGTTCGCCCTGGCCCTGCTTTCAGAGGTGGTCGCGATTGCCCGCGCTGCGGGGCATCCGCCAGCCGAGGAGTTCGTTTCTGAAACGCGCCGGCGGATAACTGCGAAGGGCTCCGACGTCGCTTCGTCGATGTACCGCGACCTTGCGCAGGGCAGCGAAGTGGAGGCGGAGCAGATTCTCGGCGATCTTGTTTCCCGCGGCGTGGCCGCCGACGTGCCGGCTCCCTTGCTCGCGGCGGCCTTCACCAACCTTTCCGTCTATCAGCAGCACCGCGCCCGGAACTGAAAAGCCTATCGTTGGGTCTTGCCGATGCGATCGAACCCGTACAGCGCGGCCCCCAAGAGGCCTGCCTCGGCCAGCACGACTTTGACCGGGATTGCGGCAAGAAGCTCGGCGAATCGGCCCTTGGCGGTAAAGGCCCGCATGAACCGTCCGTCGAGGAGGTGGGACAGAATCCGGGGCGGCATCCCGCCCGCCAGATAAAGGCCGCCGGTCGAGAGAATCTTGAGCGCGAGGTTGCCCGCCTCGGCCCCCACAATAGAGACATAGAGATCGAGCGTCGCCCGCGCGAGCGGATTCTTCTCGGTGGCCTCCAGCGCGGCTTCGACGATCGGCGGCGCCTTGTCTTCCGCCGCGGCAAGCTTCGCTGCGAATGCGGCACGCTCCCGGGCAGGCTCACGCGCACGGAGGAATTCGTACATGCGTGGAATCGCGCTGCCCGCACAGACGTGCTCATACGAAACGTGCCCGAATTTTTCCGCAAGATGTTCGCGCAACGCAGCCTGAAGCGAATCGACCGCGGCAAAATCCGCATGCCCGCCCTCCGAGGCGCAGGCAACGTAGCCGCATTCGCTCCAGACCAGAAACGCCTCGCCAAGCCCGGTGCCGGGAGCCAGCACCGCGAGCGCGCCGTGCGGAGCCGGACGGCCTTGATTGATGACACGCAATTCGTTCTCTTCGAGGCGGGGGATTGCGTACGCGACCGCCTGGAGGTCGTTGATGAGGCTGACCTGTCGCAATCCGAGGTCGCGTGCAAGCACGGCCTCGTCGATCAACCACGGGAGGTTGGTCAGGCGCGCGCGCCCGCCGCTCACCGGGCCGGCAACATCGAAGCAGGCGGTGGTCGGTGATTGGCCGACCTCGGAGAGGTAGGTGCGAATGATTTCGGCAAGCCCGGGGAACTTCTCGCTCGGGAACTCGCGCCTGTGCGCCGGCGTGCGCACCCCACCGGGGTCGGAAAACAAGGCAAGCCGCGTGTTCGTCCCGCCGATGTCGCCCGCGATCAGCATGCTTTGCTTACCTGCCGCGGCGCTGCCGATAACGCGCGATCAGGGCGTTCGTCGAGCTGTCATGGCGCAACGCCGGCGCGGCGCCAGCGGTGAGTTCCGGGACGATTCGTCCCGCCAAGACCTTGCCGAGTTCGACCCCCCACTGGTCGAAGGAATCGATCGCCCAGATCACCCCTTGCGTGAACACACTGTGCTCATAAAGGGCAACCAGGCCGCCAAGAGTCGCTGGATCCAGGCGCTCACCGAGGATCATGTTCGTCGGCCGGTTGCCTTCGGTGACGCGGAACGGCGTCTGGAAGGCGGGTGACCCTTCTGAGGTCAACTCCGCCGCCGTCTTGCCGAAGGCCAGCGCCTCGGCCTGCGCCAACAGGTTCGCCACCAGAAGATCGTGTTGCTCCGCCAGTGGGCTCAACGGCTCCAAGAAGCCGATCAGGTCGCAAGGAACCAGCTTCGTTCCCTGATGCAGAAGCTGAAAAAATGAATGTTGCCCATCGGTCCCCGGCTCGCCCCAGACGATCGGACCGGTCTGCCACGCGACCGCGCTTCCGTCCACGGCGACATGCTTGCCGTTGCTCTCCATCTGCAACTGCTGGAGATAGGCGGGAAAGCGGGCGAGCGCCGCCGCATAAGGCATGACGCCCAATGTTTCGGCACCGAAGAAATTATTGTACCAGACGCTCAGGAGTCCGAGCAGCAGCGGCAAGTTGCGCTCTGGCGGAGCCGAGCGGAAATGCGTGTCCATCGCGTGGAAGCCGCCCAACAGCTCGGCAAAGCGTTCCGGCCCGATGGCGATCATGGTCGAAAGCCCGATCGCCGAGTCCATCGAATAGCGTCCGCCGACCCAGTCCCAGAAGCCGAACATCTGCTTGGTGTCGATGCCGAACTCCGCCACCGCCTTGGCATTCGTCGAAACCGCCACGAAATGCCGCGCGACAGCGGCCTCGTGGCCCAGCTGCGCGACGATCCAGCGCCGCGCGGTGGCAGCGTTGGTCATCGTCTCGAGCGTCGTGAATGTCTTCGAAGAGATGATGAAAAGCGTAGCGGCAGGGTCGAGTTCGTCAATCGCCGCCGTGAAGTTCGCCCCGTCCACGTTGGAAACGAAGCGAAATTTAAGCTCGGGAGCGACAAACGCGCGGAGCGCGCGCTCCGCCATCTCGGGCCCGAGATAGGAACCGCCGATGCCGATGTTCACCACGTTCCGGATTGGTTTGCCGCTCTCTCCGCGCCAGCGCCCGTCCCGGATCTCACGGGCAAACTCGGCCATCCGGTCGAGGACCGCGTGCACTTCGCGGGCGACGTCCCGCCCGTCCACTTCGACGCGGGTTCCGCGCGGGGCGCGGAGGGCCACGTGCAGCACCGCACGGCGCTCGGTCTCGTTGACCTTCTCGCCGCGGAACATAGCCTCTCGTCGCCCCGCCACGTCCCGCTCCACGGCCAGTGCGAGCAACAGGCGGATCGTCTCGGCGGTGATGCGATTCTTCGAGTAATCGAGAAAAAGCCCCGCCCCTTCCGCCGTAAATCTTTCGGCACGTGCGGGATCTTCGGCAAAAAGTTGACGGAGATGCCGTCCCTTGATCACGGCGTGATGGGCGAGAAGCGCCTGCCACGCGAGCGTTTCGTTGGTGCGCAAGCCGCTCATCGGACTCCCCTGCCCTATTGTGCCCTGCCCTATTGTGCCCAGCCCTATCGCACCCAGCCCTACTGTGTGAGTGCCCGTCCCTTGGCCTCGATCGCCGCGAGCAGGTCTTTCCACGAGGCAGTAAATGCTGCGGCGCCGTCGTGCTGCAGCTGAGCGGCAAGCCCGTCGACGTCGATCCCAACCTTACGGTGGGCCTCGATGACCGCCGCCGCGTCGCCGCCGTCGCGGGGCAGCATGGCGCCGAGCCTGCCGTGGTCGGCAAAAGCTTCGAGTGTCGCCCGAGGCATCGTATTGATGGTGTTCGGCGCGGCGAGCGCCGCGACATAAAGCGTGTCTGGCGCCTTCGGGTCCTTGACGCCAGTGCTGGCGAACAGCAGCCGCTGTGCGGTCGCGCCATGATTTTCCAGCCTCTGCCAGCGACCGGATCCGAGGATGTCTCGGTACATTTTGTAGCACAGCCGGCCGATCGCGATGCCAAGCGAGTTGCGCAGGTTTTCCGGCACTTTGCTGGCCACCGCGCGATCCCAGCGGCTGATGAAAACCGAAGCGACCGAACGCACATCCGGCGCGAGCCCCGCAGCGATCCGCCGCTCCAGCCCCTTCATGTAGGCGTCGGCCGAGGCCTGGTACTGCTCGGGTGAGAAGAGCAGCGTCACGTTGATCGGAACGCCGGCGAAGATCGCCTCCTCGATGGCGGGCACACCCTTCTCGGTGCCGGGGATCTTGACGAACAGGTTTTCCCGATGCGCCCGCCGCGAAAGCCTGATCGCCTCGGCGATCGTCTCTTCGGTCTCGTTGGCAAGGAGCGGCGAGACCTCGAGCGAGACCCAGCCGTCAGTTCCGGCCGTGGCGCGATGCGCCGGCAAGAAAAGATCGGCGGCGCGACCGAGATCCGCGAGCGCAAGCTCGACGAACAGCGCTTCTCCGGAATAGCCGAGCTTTCTCAGGCCGCGGATCTCGGCGTCATACCTGCCGCTCCTGGCGATTGCGTGATCGAAGATCGACGGATTCGACGTGAGTCCAGTAACGGAAAGTTCGTTTACCGCCCGCGCCAGCGTGCCGTCATCGAGTATCTCACGCGTGATATCATCGAACCAAAGGCTCTGGCCGGCCTCGTGGAGTGCTTGCGTCGGCTTCAACTCGGTGCCTCCTCTGCATGCATCATGAAACGTTTGGGGTCGATGCGATCGAACTCGGCAATCCGCTCGATCGCGATGTCCGCCGGCGGATATTTGGCCACCTCGCCCGCGTCGAGCGCATAGCGACCCTGGCGCGGAAAGACCGTCACTACCTTGGCACCCCATGCCTTCTTCACCGCGGCAAGGATGCGGAGCTTGTCGTCGATCAGCACATAGCGGCGTGCCGGGTAGAGGCGTTCCACGTCCGGAAGCTCCTCCTCCTTGTGGATGTAGATCAGCACCCTGTTCTCGAACGTGCGCCAGAGCCCCGAACGCTCGACCTTGCGTGGCTGGAAGACCGCATCACCGTCCGAAAGAATCACGGTCTGCCCGAGGCGGGCGGCTTGGGCCACGGCCGCAAGCGCGCCGGGAAAGAGACGCTCGGCAAACGGATAATCGACCAACCAGCTTGCCATCCGAAGCAGGCGCGGGTCGTGCAGGTCTTCCGAGCGGTAGAGCTCGAGCGCGCCCAGATAATCCGCGTAGCCGAGTGCGGTGCGGCGATCCTCGAAAATCGCCCAATAACGCGCGCGTGCGCGGTCGCCGAACTCCTCGCTGAGGTAAACGTCGAGATCCTGCTGGACGCGATCATTGTCCAGCAACGTATTGTCGACGTCGAACAGGAACACGAGATCAGCGCGCTCTGGCATCAGCCTCGCCCCTCCGGCCCTGTCGGGTGCGGCGCGCGCCACGGGCCATCCGGCCCGATCACCTCGTCCGCCTCCGCGGGTCCCCAGCTTCCGCGCGGGTAAGGATAGACCGGGCACGCATCGTCGAGCACCGGATCGACGATCCTCCACTGCGCGGCGACCAGGTCGCTCCGGGTAAAGAGTTCGGCAATTCCCCGCATCGCATCCCCAAGCAGCCGCTGATAGGGCGGGCGATCGGCGCCCGGCAGGCGGGTCAGAATGAGCTCGGTGTCTCTCCCACGCATCCGCTCGCCCGGCAGCTTGACCCGGACGCCGAGACCTACCGCAACCTCCGGACTGATGGTAAAGCGGACATGGCTGGAGGCAACGGGAACGATCTCGCCAAACGTTTCCCGTGGCGGGCGCCTGAACAGCACGACTACTTCGGATGCCGTCAACGGCAAACGCTTACCCGATCGAATGTAGATCGGCACGCCCGCCCAGCGCCAATTGTCGATCGCAAGGCGCGCCGCAACGAAGGTCTCGACGGTCGATCCAGGGCGCACACCCGCCACGTCGTGGTAGCCTGCGTACTGCCCCCTGACGACGTGCGCCGGATCGAGCGGCCTGACGGCCTTGAGCAGATTCGCCCGCTGATCACGTTCCGCCTCGTGCTCCTCGCCGGTCGGCGGTTCCATCGTCAGCACCGCCAGCACTTCCAGGAGATGGTTCTGCAGGACGTCGCGAATGGCGCCCGTTGCGTCATAGAAACTGCCGCGGTCATCCACGCCAAACTCCTCGGCCATGGTAATCTGGATGCTCTGGACGTAGGTGCGGTTCCAGATCGGCTCGAATACCGGGTTGGCGAAGCGGCTGTAGAGGATGTTCTGGACCGGCTCCTTGCCGAGATAGTGATCGATGCGGAAGATGCTTTCCTCGGGAAAGTGGCGCAGCAGAACGACTTCGAGGGCACGCGCCGACGCTGCGTCATGGCCGAACGGTTTCTCGACCACGAGCCGTGCCCCGTCCGCCGCGCGGGACGCCGCGAGGTTGTCAGCGACGATCGGAAATAGGCTCGGCGGTATCGCTAGATAATGCAGCGGATGCTGGGCGTTGCCGAGCGCACTGCGCAGCGCCGAAAAAGTTTCCGCGTCGCTATAGTCTCCGCTCACATAGCGCAGGAGTTCCAGCATCCGCTTGACGGCCGCACCATCGAGCGGCATGCCGTGCGCCTTGAGGCTCTCGGCAGCGCGCGCCCGGAGCTGCTCGACCGTCCAGCCTTCCCGGGCGACACCGATAATCGGCACCGCCAGACCCTGCTCGCGCACCAGCCCATGCAGCGCAGGGAAGATCTGCTTCTTTGCCAGATCCCCAGTGGCGCCGAAGAAGACGATCGCATCCGATTGCGTTCGGGCCGTCCCGTCAGTCATGACGCTGGCCCCACGGTTTTTCGTGATGGCCGCCGAACTCGAAGCGCATGGCCGACAGCAGTTTGTCGGCGAATTCGTCCGCGCCGCGCGAGCTGAAACGGGCAAACAGCGCCGCACTGATGACAGGCGCCGGCACACCCTCGTCGATCGCGGCCTGCAGTGTCCAGCGGCCTTCTCCGGAATCCGATACCAGGCCGCTGAAATTGCCGAGGTCCGGATTCTTGCGCAAGGCTGCCGCCGTGAGGTCGAGCAGCCACGAGCCGACCACGCTGCCGCGTCGCCAGAGCTCGGCAACTGCCGGAATGTCGATCGTGTAACGATAAAGCGCGGGGTCGCGGAGCGGCGTGGTCTCCGCGTCGGTCGCTTCCTTTCGGGCGCCGACATCGGCGTGCTTCAGCACGTTGAGCCCCTCGGCGTAGGCCGCCATGATGCCGTACTCGATGCCGTTGTGCACCATCTTGACGAAGTGGCCGGCGCCGTTCGGGCCGCAATGCAGGTAGCCCTGCTCGGCAGGGGCGGGCTCGCCGGAGGCGCCCTGGGTCCGCGGCGCCGCTGCGACCCCGGGGGCGAGAGCCCGGAAAATCGGGTCGAGACGGGCGATGATGTGCGGCGCTCCGCCGATCATCATGCAGTAGCCCCGCGCACGGCCCCACACCCCGCCGCTCACCCCCACATCGACATAATTGAGGCCGCGCGCCATGAGCGCTGCAGCGCGCCGCAAGTCGTCCTGGTAGTAGGAGTTGCCACCGTCGATCACGATATCGCCTTTCGCAAGGCACGGCGCGAGTTGCTCGATAACCGCGTCGACGGCACCCGCCGGGACCATCAGCCAGACCGCCCGTGGCGCTTCCAGCATGCCGAGAAAGACGCCGAGGTTCGTGCTGCCCTTGGCCCCTTTGACAATCAGACTGTTCACGGCGGCCTCGCTCGAGTCATGCACGACGAGCGTATGGCCTTGAGCGATCAGCCGGTCGACCATGTTGGCGCCCATCCGCCCAAGCCCGATCATGCCAAGCTGCATCGCTCGCCCTCTCATCCTCTGCTGCGCGTGATGGCTGCTTTTGCCGCAGTCACCACGTGTTCCGCCGTGAAGCCGAAATGCGCCGCAACCACGGCGATCGGTGCCGAAAGGCCAAACGTATGCATACCGAGGGTGATTCCCGCGGCACCCGCATAGCGTTCCCAGCCGATCGTGGAACCTTCCTCGACTGTGACACGCGCGGTGACACCCTGCGGCAGCACAGTTTCGCGATAGTCTTGCTGCTGCGCCTCGAACAGTTCCCAGGAAGGCATGCTGACGACCCGCGCGGCAATGCGCTCCGCGGCGAGAAGCCGGCGCGCGGCGATACAAAGCGCGACCTCGCTGCCGCTCGCGATCAGGATCACGTCCGGCGATCCCGCCCCGTCGAGCAGGACGTAGGCACCCCGGGCAAGCCCGCTTGCTGCCGCGCACTCGTTGCGATCAACAATCGGCAGCGCCTGTCGCGAGCAGACCAGCGCGACCGGACGATCCTTGATGCCGAGGGCGACGCGGTAAGCCTCCGCCGTCTCGTTGGCATCGGCCGGCCGAATCACAACCATGCCCGGAATCGCACGCAGCGAAACCAACTGCTCGATCGGCTGATGGGTCGGTCCGTCCTCGCCGACGCTGATCGAATCGTGCGTCCAGACATGGAGCGCGGGCAGATTCATCAGCGAGGAAAGCCGGATCGCCCCGCGCGCATAATCGGTGAAAATCAAGAACCCGGACGCGAACGCGCGCAGGCCGGTCAGCACCATGCCGTTGACGATCCCGCACATCGCGTGCTCGCGGATGCCAAAATGCATGTTGCGTCCGGCCGGACTCGCAGCGTTGATCGCGCTGCCTTCGGCCTCCATGTCGCCCGCTCCGTCGAACACCAGCCGTGTCTTCGTGCTGGGCGAGAGATCAGCAGCCCCGCCGACGAGCCACGGGATGCGCTCGGCGAGCGCATTGAGCACCCGCCCGGACGCATCACGCGTTGCGATACCCTTCGCGTCCGCGGCGAAGCGGGGCAGCGCAGTCTCCCAACCGTCCGGCAGCCGCCCGTTGAAAATGCGATCGAGCTGATCCCCGAGATCGCGGTGCGCGGCGCGATAGCGGGCAAACATTGCCTCCCACGCGCCGCGCGCCTTCGCCCCGCGCGCGCCAATCCCGGCGGCGAAGTGGGCGGGCACGCCGGCAGGGACGACAAAGCTCAAGTCGGGATCGAAACCGAAAAACTCCTTGGTCAGCCGCACTTCCTCTTCACCGAGCGGCTCGCCATGCGCTTTCGGACTGTCTTGCTTGTGCGGCGCGCCATAGCCGATATGGCTCGGCACGACGATCAGGCTCGGGCGATCGGTTGCGCCCGCGGCAGCACGATAGGCATCGGCGAGAGCATCGAGATCGTTGGCATCGCCGAGCCGGATCACGTTCCAGCCATAGGCGAGAAAGCGGCTGGCGACGTCCTCGCTGAAGGCAAGGTCCGTGTGGCCCTCGATCGTCACGCGATTGCTGTCGTAGATCCAGCACAGGTTGGCGAGCCGCTGATGCCCGGCGATCGAGGCGGCTTCGCTCGCGATCCCCTCCATCATGTCGCCGTCGCTGCAGAGCGCATAAACCCGGGACGTGAACAGCGGAAAGTCGGGGCGGTTGTACGTCGCGGCAAGCCAGCGGCCAGCGAGCGCCATGCCGACACTGCTCGCCGCCCCCTGGCCGAGCGGGCCGGTGGTGGCCTCGACGCCTGTCGTCATGCCGTATTCGGGATGACCGGGGCAATGGCTTCCGGCCTGGCGGAAGCTTTGAATGTCGGCAAGCGTCACGGCCTCTTTGCCCTCGGGAGTGCGGACACCGGCCAGATGGATCAGGCCATAGAGGAGCATCGAAGCGTGGCCGACCGACAGCACGAAGCGATCACGATCCGGCCAGCCAGGTCGGGCGGGGTCGTAGCGGAGAAAACGCTGCCAGAGCACATACGCGGCGGGCGCGGCATCGAGCGGTGTGCCCGGGTGCCCTGACTTCGCCTTCTGAACCGCATCGACCGCCAGCATGCGGACGGTGTTGATCGAAAGGAGATCCGCTTCGTGCGCCGTCATTCGTTCTCCTCCTCCAGGAGTGCCCTGCCCCCGTCGGTTGTTGCCCTCGGCAACAACCGTAAGAGGATCAGCAGGCCACTGAAATCAAAGGGCTAGTGTGCCGCAAGAGGGTTCCATTCGTTAGGTAAAAGCGTCGGAACCGGCACACTAGCGCCGCCAGACTTTCGCAACGAGCATCACTCCGCTTCCTCGCCGATCCGAGCGGCGAGATCGAATGCCGGCGCCGGCTCGCCGAACATGGCATCATGCCGCGGATCCCACAACCGAACGCCCCCCGTGATGCCGGCCCTGTTCGACACGATACGCACGTTCCTGGGCAGGTTTCCGGCAAGGTGCCGTGCGTTGCCCCCACCGATATAGAGAAGGTCGCATCCGGTCACCCTGCCGAGCACGTCGATGGCACGACCGACGCGGCGATTCCAGCGCCGGTGCCCGATCTTCCTGAGCGCGGCATCGCCGATATACTGATCGTATGTTTTCTTCTTCCACGCCGGATGCTGGCTCATTTCGAGATGCGGCGCGAGCCGGCCGTTCGTGAACAAAGCGAAACCCATGCCGGTGCCGAGCGTCAGTACGAGTTCGATCCCCGTCCCTTCGATCGCGCCGAGACCCTGGACGCTCGCATCGTTCAAGACGCGTACCGGCCGCCCGAGCGCCTGTTCGAGCGTGCGGCCAAGCGAAAATCCGTGCCAGGGGTCGCTGCCCAGATTGGGCGCCGTCAGTACCCGCCCCTTGCGCACCACTCCGGGGAACCCCACTGAGACGCGGTCGAAATGGCCAAGCGGACGCACCAGCGAAACCAGGGTTGCGACAATTTCCTCGGCTGCCGCACCGGAAGGTGTCACCACCCGCGCGGGCTTGCCGACGAGGGCCGCCCGCTCGTCCACGATGCCGGCCTTCAGGTGGCTGCCACCGATATCGATCGCAAGCGTCAGCTTGCCGCGGCCGGGCGAGCGGGCATTGGTATCATGCATCGGATCGGTTCTCCCCGATTTGCTGGCACCAGCGCGTGGCTTCGCTCCAAAGCGAGCGCCTTGGCCGGAGGAAGTCGATGCGTCTCTCTTGCTGCCGCTGGTGACAGCGCCGAAGGGCAGGCTGGATGGGTGGCATCCACCCTTCAGAGGTAGGAGTCTCCGCGGGTTGTTGCAACCTGCCCCGGTCCGGCCAGCCTGGGGCAGCCCGTGCGCGGCTTGAGCGGGACAACCCCCCACGCCGGTTCCGAGGGAGAATATGATGCGCAACAGGATAGAAGATTATGCGCTGATCGGCGATTGCGAAACTGCCGCGCTCGTCGCGCGCGACGGATCGATCGATTGGCTGTGCTGGCCCCGCTTCGACAGTGGCGCCTGCTTTGCCGCATTGCTCGGCGAGAGCGGGAACGGCCGTTGGCTGATCGCGCCGCTCGACGCGCCGCGCACGATCCGGCGGCACTATCAGGATGACACGCTGGTGCTCGAGACCGAATTCGAGACATCGGAAGGCGCGGCAACGCTCGTCGATTTCATGCCGCGGCGCGATGACGCCTCGAACGTGGTCCGGATCGTGTTCGGCAAGCGGGGACATGTGCGGATGCGCATGGAGCTGATCGTGCGATTTGACTACGGTTCGCTCGTCCCCTGGGTCATGCGGCGTGACGCGGAGACGTTGCTTGCCATTTGCGGTCCGGACATGGTGGTACTCCGCACGCCGGTTCAACTGCGCGGCGAAGACATGAAGACCATCGGCGAATTCACCGTTTCCGCCGGCGAGAAGATTCCTTTCGTACTCGGCTATGGTCCTTCGCATTGCCCGCCGCCCGACCGGCTCGATCCGTTCCAGGCGCTCGCGGAAACCGCTTCGTTCTGGCGCACATGGGCGCGGCGTTTCCCGGGCGCCGGCCGCTGGTCGGAAGCCGTGCGTCGCTCCTTGATCACGCTCAAGGCACTCACCTATCGGCCGACCGGAGGAATCGTCGCCGCCCCTACGACTTCGCTGCCGGAACGGCCCGGTGGCGCCCGGAACTGGGATTATCGCTACTGCTGGTTGCGCGACGCGACCTTCTCGTTACTCGCGATGATGAACGGTGGCTATTACGAAGAGGCAGAAGCTTGGCGCGGCTGGCTCCGGCGTGCTGTCGCCGGTGATCCGGCGCAAGTGCAGATCATGTACGGCCTCGGCGGCGAGCGGCGCCTACCCGAATGGGAGGCCGGTTGGCTCGAAGGCTACGAAGGCTCGCGACCGGTTCGGATCGGCAATGCCGCTGCCGAGCAGCTCCAGCTCGACATCTACGGTGAGGTGATGGATGCCCTCTATCACGCGCGCGCGGGCGGCTTGGCCGAGAACGGGCCCGACTGGAGTTTGCAGCTGGAACTCCTACGCCACCTCGAGGCCATCTGGCGCGAACCGGACGAAGGCATCTGGGAGGTGCGCGGCGGCCGCCAGCACTTCACCTATTCCAAGGTGATGGCCTGGGTCGCCTTCGACCGCTCGATCAGGGCGGCCCGAGAGTTCGGCCTTGCCGGACCGATCGAACGCTGGCGTGCCGTGCGGTCTGAAATTCACGACGAGGTCTGCCGCAGTGCGTTCAACAGCGAACTCGGCGCCTTCGTCCAAAGCTACGGGTCAGGCGCGCTCGACGCGAGCGTCCTCCTGATGCCGCTCGTCGGATTCCTGCCTCCCACCGATTCGCGCGTGCGCGGCACGGTCGCGGCAATCGAGAAGAGGCTGATGCCGGATGGCCTCGTGCGGCGCTACGATACCGGCTCGGGCGTCGATGGCCTCGCCGGAGACGAAGGCGCCTTTCTGGCATGCAGCTTCTGGCTCGCCGACAACCTGCTGCTCCTCGGGCGGCGTAACGATGCGCGGCGCCTCTTCGAGCGACTGCTCGACCTCGGCAACGATGTCGGGCTGTTGGCCGAGGAGTACGATCCGGCCGCAAAGCGCCTGCTCGGCAATTTCCCCCAGGCGCTCTCGCACATCGCGCTCGTCAACACCGCGCACAATCTCTATCACCCGAAACGTCCGGCCGAGCAGCGTTCGGGCCATCGCATCGTCTGAAGCCTTACCCCCGGCCTTATACACGGGTTCAAAGCCGAAAATCATATCAGGCGGCGCAATCGAGCCGATGTGCCGAGGATCAGCTTGATCGTGGTCTGCGCAGGATATGCCGCGTCCGGCAGCTCGAGGAATTCGATGAATTCGCGGCTGGATGCTGGTCTTTCACCAGGCTGTGGACCTGGCCGCTGAGCAGGTCAATTCCGGGTAGAGCAATATCACCCTGACCGGAATCGGCAGATGCCGGCCCGGGCGATGAATTTGCTCGAGAAAGCAAACCTAGTGTCCTGCCCCCGAAGTCCGCCATCTGTTGCGGCGGACGGAGGGGACAAGCAGGCCACTGAAAACAAAAGAGAGTGGCCCGATTCCGGCCGCTCACGGATGATCAGGAACTTCGGAATCGGGACACTAGGATGCTGGTACAGAAGCTGACACTCGGTGCGGTGTGCGGATGAAGAACGCGGCGGAGCCGGAAGACGCGGTCCGGCTGTTTGGCGAGGCGCGCGGGGCGACGGAGCGGCGGGAGGTCTCGGTCGGGGCGCTCGGCTTCACGCTCGAGGGCCTGGCGCTCAGGTGGATTCGCTTTGCCGGCGTGGAGGTATTGCGCGGTGTTGCCTTCGTCGTGCGCGACCCGGACTGGGGCACTTATCGGCCGGCAGTGAGGCTCGAGGAATGGCGCGAGAATGCGGGCAAGGTGCTGATCCGGCTCGCGGCGCGAATCGAAGCGCGCGAGGCAACGCTCGAGTGCCGAATGGTGGTGCAGGTGGAAGCTGACCGGCTATCCCTCTCGGCCAGCGCAGCGAGCCACGGGCGCTTCGAGACCAACCGCACCGGATTCGTGGTGTTGCACGGAGCGGCGTGTGCCGGGGGGGTGATCCGCGTCGGGCATGCGGCAGGCGGGGTTTCCGGGGGGACATTCCCGCTGCTGGTGAGCCCGCATCAGCCATTCCGCGATATCGCCGCGATCACGCACGAACCCGCGAAGGGTCTTGTTGCCGAGGTTCGCTTCGCGGGCGAAGTGTTCGAAATGGAGGATCAGCGCAACTGGTCCGACGCCTCGTTCAAGACGTACAGCCGGCCGCTGGCGCGCCCGTTTCCTTACGTCATCGGGGACGGAGAGACGGCTGCGCAGACGCTCGACCTTGCGATCCGCGGCCAACCGGCGGCACGGCCACGCGTTGCTGCTGAGGCGCCGCGTATCGAGCCAGTGGATACCACGGCCGGGCGACTGCCTGACCTTGGTCTCGGCGGCAGGGCGAAGGACTACGAGGGAACTGAACCGCTGCGTCGGCGTCTTCGGGAACTCAAGCCGACGCTTTTGATTCTCGAGGCAGACCAGGACAATTCCTTCGATGCATTCCGCCAGGCGGTCGCGGCAAGCGGAGCACGGGCGGCCGTGCTGTTGCGGGGAGGCGGAGACCGGCTCGGGCGATGGCGGGACTTACTTGCGCAGGGCGGCGTGCGCCCTGCCGCGATCGCACTTGTGACCAGCGAGCGGGCAGCACTCGAAGACGCAAGGCGGCTTTTCCCAGGCACCGAAATCGGCGCCGGCACCGATGCCTTTTTCGCGGAGTTCAATCGCGCGCCGCCGCCGCCGGCCGATTTCCAGTTCTGGACCGTCAACCCGACGGTGCACGCGACGGACGATGCGTCCGTGATGGAGACACTTTCGGTGCTCGCCGATCAGGCGGCGAGCGCGCGGGCACTGGTTCCGGATGTGCCCCTTTGGGTGGGGCCGGTGACCTTCCGGATGCGGTTCAACCCGAACGCGACCGGGCCCACTCAGCCCGATCGGCCGGGCGTGGCGCCGGCCGATTCGGATGCGCGGCAGCGCGGCATTTTTGCAGCTTCCTTCACCCTGGGTCAGATCGCGGCCTGGGCCGCCGCAGGGGTCGCGACACTCGTGCTTTATGCGCCGTTCGGCCCCCGCGGCGTGATCCATGCGCCTGGCGGATTTCCGGTTCCCTGGTACGACGAGTGTGCAGAGGGCGGCGTCTATCCCGCCTATCTCGTGCTGGCCGGCCTTGCCGCAGAACCGCGCCCAAGCAAACTTCGAGCAGTCAGGAACGACGCGCCGGAACAGGTCGTGGCGCTCGCAACCGCGGATGCGTTATGGCTTGCCAACCGCGGGGCAGCGGAGATCGAGATCAGTGTGCCGGGCAAGACTGCGCGAGTGCTGGATGTGGTGAGCTTCGCCGAAGCGGCGCTGCAACCAACCGGGTTCTGGCACCGCGATCCCGTGCCGCTGTCGCGTCGGCTCAGGCTCGGGAGCTACGCGGTGGCACGCATCTCACTGTGATGGAGCGGCGTCTCCGTTTCGTCGCTGATCTCCGGTCTCGTCGTTGCTTCCGCTTACGCGATCCATGAGAGCGAGCAGGAGGCCGGAGAGGACGATGACGATCTGGATCACGACCTGCCAGAAGATGACACGACCCGGCACCTGCGCCGGATAGATGAAGCTTTCGGGCAGGCGAATGCTGGAGATGCCGACAATCGCGGCGACCAGCTTCAGCTTGATCGATGCGAGATCGAACGTCCCCATCTGCGAAACATTCTCCGATACCGGGATGCCCATGATGCGCGCGATGAACCCGCTGTAGCCGGCGAGTGCCATCACCACCGGAAGGTTGCCGGCCGGCGCGAAATCGACCAGGGAGAGTGCCACTCAGGATCAGGTCGCTCTCGGTCGTGCCGAAGACCGTAGGCACGGCATGGATGAGTTCCTGGAAAAATTTCACGACGATGAGACAGAGCATCACGATGAGGCCGATCGAGATCGGCGCCATAAAGCCATGTGCCGAACGCGATCGTCCGCTCGAGGATGCGCCCGAGGCGCTCCGTTACGTCCGCTCGCTCATCCGCTCCCCCGGCCTGCCCGACGGGCCAATTATTCACTGAAACGGCGCCGGGCGGCCAGTTGCCCCATGCGGGCAGGGTGCTGCGGATCAGGCTGCCTTTGCCATGCCGCGCAGCACGTACTGCAGGATGCCGCCGTGGTGGTAATAGGCAACCTCGTCGAGCGTATCAGCGCGGGAGGTGAGAGTTGCCTTGTCCGTCTTGCCGTTCGGGCGATGGATGACCAGGGTGACTTCCATGCGCGGGCGGAGATCGGTCAGCCCGACGATATCCAGCACCTCTTCGCCGGAAAGACCGAGAGTGTTGCGGTCCTGGCCCGCGGCGAAGACGAGCGGCAGCACCCCCATGCCGACGAGGTTCGAGCGGTGGATGCGCTCGAAGCTTTCGGCGATCACAGCCGTCACGCCAAGCAGCAGCGTGCCCTTGGCTGCCCAGTCACGCGACGAGCCGGTGCCGTATTCCTTGCCGCCGACCACGACGAGCGGAACGCCTTCCTTGCGGTAGCGCATCGCCGCATCGAAAATCGTCATCTGCTCGCCCGAGGGCATGTGCTTGGTGAAGCCGCCTTCGACACCGTTGAGCAGTTCATTGCGGATTCGGATGTTGGCGAAGGTGCCGCGGATCATCACCTCATGATTGCCGCGCCGGGAACCGTAGCTGTTGAACTGCCGTTCCGAGACCTCGTGTTCCAGCAAGTACTGCCCGGCCGGGGAGGATCGGCGGATCGAGCCGGCGGGGCTGATATGATCGGTCGTGATCGAATCGCCGAACCGCGCGAGGATGCGGGCGCCCTCGATGTCCTTGATCGGCTCCGGTTCGGGCTTGATGCCTTCGAAATAGGGCGGGTTGCGGACGTAGGTCGAGGAATCCGACCAGCGGTAGGTTTCGGTGCCCGTCGGAACCTGGATGGCTCGCCATTGCTCTGGCCCTTTGAAGACCTCGGCATAGCGCTTGTGGAACATCTCGGAGAGCACGTTCGCCTGCACGACCTCGGCGATTTCGCGGTTGGACGGCCAGATGTCCCTGAGATGGACGGGCTTGCCCGAGCGGTCGGTGCCGAGCGGGGCGGTGGTAATGTCTTCGCTCATCGTGCCAAGCAGCGCATAGGCGAGGACAAGCGGTGGGCTGGCCAGATAGTTGGCGCGCACGTTCGGGTGAATCCGGCCCTCGAAATTCCGGTTGCCGGAAAGCACGGCGACGCCGACGAGGTGGTTGGCTTCGATCGCTTCGGCGATCGGCGCATCGAGGGGGCCTGAGTTGCCGATGCAGGTGGTGCAGCCATAGCCCACGAGGTTGTAGCCGAGCGCGTCAAGGTCGACCTGCAACCCGGATCGCGCGAGGTATTCGCTCACCACTTGTGAGCCGGGTGCGAGCGACGTCTTGACCCAGGGCTTCGGAGTGAGGCCGCAGGCGCGCGCCTTGCGCGCAAGCAGGCCGGCGGCGATCATGACGGACGGATTGGAAGTGTTGGTGCAGCTTGTGATGGCCGCGATGACGACATGGCCGTGCGCGAGATCGAAGTTACGGCCGGCGACCGCGCCGCGGCGGGAGACCTCCGCGGCCGGCACGCCGAGCGTTTTGGTGAGCGCGCTCTTGAAGGCGGTCGCTGCCTCTTTCAGCGGGACCCGGTCCTGCGGCCGTTTCGGTCCGGCGATCGAGGGAACGACGCTGCCGAGATCGAGCGCAACGGTATCGGAGAAGCGCGGCTCCGGCGTTGTTTCGTCGCGCCAGAACCCCTGGGTCTTGGCGTACGCCTCAGCCAGGGCGACCCGATGCGGGTCGCGCCCGGTGAGCCGCATGTAATCGAGGGTCACCCGATCGAGCGGGAAGAAGCCGCAAGTCGCCCCGTACTCGGGCGACATGTTGCCGATGGTCGCGCGGTCGGCGAGCGGGAGCTGATCGAGGCCGGGGCCGAAGAACTCGACGAATTTGCCGACGACACCCTTGCGGCGGAGCAGCTCGGTCACGGTCAGCACGAGGTCGGTTGCGGTCGCGCCCTCGGGGAGACGGCCGCTCAGGCGAACGCCGATCACGTCGGGGATGAGCATGGTGATCGGCTGGCCGAGCAACGCTGCCTCGGCCTCGATACCGCCGACGCCCCACCCGAGCACGCCGAGACCGTTGACCATGGTGGTGTGGCTGTCGGTCCCGAATAGCGTGTCGGGATAGACGTAGCGCACACCATCGATCTCGCTCGTCCAGGCATTCTGGGCGAGATATTCGAGGTTCACTTGGTGGCAGATGCCGGTTTCGGGCGGCACGACCCGAAAGTTGCGGAACGCCTCCTGGCCCCAGCGAAGAAAGCCGTAGCGTTCGCCGTTGCGGCCGAAATCGGAGACGATATTCTTCTCGAACGCGTCTTTGCTGGCGAAGAAATCGACCATCACCGAGTGGTCGATGACGAGATCGACCGGCACCACGGGGTTGACCTTCCCCGGGCTGCTGCCGAGGTGCCGGATGCCGTCACGCATCGCGGCGAGGTCGACGATTGCCGGCACGCCAGTGAAATCCTGCATCAGGATGCGCGCCGGGCGAAATGGCACCTCCCGGTCGGAATGCCCGTTCGGGAGCCAGGCGGCGATCGCCTCTGCGTCCTGGACCTTGAAGGTCTTACCGTCTTCGGCTCGCAGCACGTTCTCGAGCAGAACCTTGAGGCTCAACGGCAGGCGGGAAAGATCGCCGAGCCTGGCGGCGGCGGCGGCCAGCGAGAAATACTGATAGTCCTTGCCGTCGACGCTGAGCGTCCGGCGGGTCTTCAGGCTGTCCTGCCCGATCTGTGTCATCGCGCGCCTACCTTTGCCATTCGCCGCCTCGCCCGGCCGGGCGGTGCAAGCCACTGGCAGAGCCGGGCGGCGACACCCCTGAACCATAGGCTTCCAGCCACCGTTCACAAGCCAGGGACTGCAAGCAGCAGTTGCGCGGGCTAAACAACGGAGGGGTCCGATGCCGGAGGTCGGTTCGTGGGCGATCAGCGTTCGATGCGAACCGCAGGAGTGCTGCAGGCAGAAAAATTGGCGGCGATCCGGGGGGAACGGCTGATTTTCCGGGATCTCTCGTTCACCCTTGGGCCCGGGGACGCACTTCTCGTGCGCGGGCCGAACGGCGCCGGGAAATCGACGCTGCTCAGGGTACTCGCGGGCCTGCTGCGCCCGGCCGCGGGGCGGTTGCTCTGGGACGGCGCGGATGCGCTCGATGATCCGCCGCTCCACGCGCGGCGGCTCGCTTATCTCGGGCATCAGGACGCGGTCAAAGCTGGCCTGACCGGGGCGGAGAATCTGCGCTTTGCCGGCCTTTTGTCGGGCGGCTCGGTGGCCGAGGCGCTGGCTCTCACGGACCTTTCCGCGTTGGCCGAACTGCCGGTCAGACTCTATTCGGCGGGGCAGCGGCGGCGGCTCGCACTGGCCAGGGTGGCACTCTCCAAAGCGCCGTTGTGGCTGCTCGACGAACCGACCAATGGCCTCGATGCGGCGGCCGAGGCAAAGCTCGGGGGGCTGATCGACGCGCAACGGGCGCGCGGGGGAATGGTCATCGCCGCGTCGCATCTGCCGCTTGCGCTCGAACGGGCAGATGAGCTCATCCTCGGATGAAGGCGCTCGCTTTCCTGATCGGCCGCGAGATTCGCCTGGCAGTCAGGCACGGCGCGGACAGTGTCGCGGCAGTGCTGTTCTTCCTTGTTGTCAGCGTGCTGTTTCCGCTGGCGATCGGCCCCGCGCCGGCCGTGCTCGGCAGGCTGGCCGGCGGGATCGTCTGGGTGGCGGCGTTGCTGGCCTCTCTCCTGCCGTTGGAGCGGCTGTTCGGTGCCGATTACGACGACGGCTCGCTCGATCAGCTTCTGTTGTCGGGGCTTTCACCGATCGCCGTGGCGACTGGCAAGGCCGCCGCGCATTGGCTGCTGACAGGGTTGCCGCTGTTGATTGTCGCCGGGCCGATTGCGATCATGCTGCGGCTCGATCCTGATCGCGTGGCGGTGCTGCTGGCCGGGCTCTTGCCGGGCACTCTGACGCTGTCGCTGATCGGCGCCGCGGGGGCTGCGCTGGTGCTTGGCGCGCGGCGCGGCGCGATGTTGCTGCCGCTCCTGGTGTTGCCGCTGGCGACGCCGGTGTTGATCTTCGGCACGGCCGCGGTCGCGGCTGATAACCCTCGGGCGGAGCTCTTGCTCCTCGCAGCGCTGCTCGCCGCGGCCCTGCCGCTCTGTCCGTTGGCGGCGGGCGCCGGCCTCAGGGCAGCCGCCGAGTAGTCAGGTGCGCAATCAGGCGGCTTGCATCAGCCCATTGCGCAGGCCGGCTTTGAGCCGCCCGAGCGCACGCTGAAGGCGCTCCGGAGACTGCGCGAAGCAAATCCGAAGATGCCCCTCGCCGCCTTCGCCGAAGGCCACGCCCGGGGCGACGGCGACCTTGTACTCAAGCAGCAGGCGACGCGCCAAAGCGAGGCTGTCGGTGAGACCTTCGACGCCAAGGAACCCATAGAAGGCGGCATCCGGGGCGGTGTATCGGATGCCGTTCTCGGCGGCCAGCGCAGCTCCGACGAGCCGGCGCCCTTCGGCGCAGAAACGCAGAAAGCGCTCGGGAGTGGCCGTGTCGGCCAGCGCTGCGATGCCCGCGTGCTGGATGAAGGGCGCGACCGAAGAGTGGGTGACCTCGACCAGCTCGGCGACGCTCTCGCGCGTCCCGGCCGGCAGCACCATCCAGCCCAGCCGCCAGCCGGTCATGATCCAGGTCTTGCTGAAACTGTTGCAGACGATCAGGCGATCCTCGGCCGAGGCGACGTCGAGCAGAGACGGAGCGGCCGGTTTGCCGTCATAGACAAGGCGCGAATAGACCTCATCGGCGATCAACCACGTGCCGTGCCGGCGACACAGCCCAAGGATCGTCGCGAGCTCATCGCGGGTCGCGGTCCAGCCGGTTGGGTTATTGGGCGAATTCAGAAGCAAGGCGCGGCAGCCAGGAAGAAGGCCGGCGAGCCGGTCGAGATCGAGATGGAAGCGCCCACTGGCCGCGGGCGTGAGCGGCAAGACGCTGATGTCGGCGCCACGCAGGCGCGCGGCATTGGCGCCGTTCGGCCACGCTGGCGTATGCACCAGCACGCGGTCGCCGGCGCGGACCGTCGCGGCAAGGGCGACATTGAGGGCGGCCATTCCCGAGGCGGTGATCTGGATGCGACCTTCGGCGACCGGATGCGCGTGCAGGCGGCTGAGCGAGCCCGCCAAGGCCTCACGCAGAGCCGGCACGCCGCGCACATCGACGTATTTCGTGATTCCGGCATCGATCGCGGCCAGCGCGGCGTCGCGCGCCACGACCGGACTTGGCTGATCGGACTCGCCGAAACAGAGAAAGTCGATATCCGGCGTGGTGAACGCGAGCTTGGCGATCTCGACGATCTCGGAGCCGGGAAGGCGGGTGATGTCATGCATGGTCACGATGTGGGGGTCACGATGTGGGGTCACGATGTGGGGTCGGCAGAGGCGCTTGACTTCGGCCGTGCGCCAGCCCGTCAGGCCGGCTGGGGCGCGCGTGCGCAGGGTGTCACGCACCGTTTGGGAAATCCATCCCGGCAAACGCCGCGCTATAGCGGTTTCTGCGCCTTCTCCAGCAAGCGGGAGAAGATGCCCGGTTTCTTCGCGGCTGGCTTCGGCGGATTCGCTTCACGGATTCGCTGAGCGGCCAGCTTTTCCTTCTGGGCCAGCCATTTCTCGAGGCTCATGCCGGCCTTTGCGGCGCGCTTGCCTTCGTAGGCCAGCTTGCCATCGGACATTGCTTTTTCGACCTGGGCCTTTTCCACCTGCGTATTCCCTTTTTTCTCTCGCTTTTGCGGTTGTCGCAGGGCGGTTTCCCGGGTGCAAGATGCCAGCAACGAGGAATTTGGCGGGGTAGCAGATGGCGGAGCCGAGGCTGAAAACCGAGATCTGGGTGCACGCGATGCTGCGGCTCGCGGATGCCGCGGGGCAGCCCGGGGTCGTGCTCCGCCGCGGTGATCGGGATTCCGGAAGCGTCCTCGTGGTGCTGCGCGGCGTCGTCGGATGCTGTGTGCTCTCCCGGATCCGCGTGGCGGAAGGTGAGCCGGCGTGGCTCCGGGCGACCGGAGCCGAGCCGGTGGATCAGGCGAGCGTGGATGCATACCTGACCCGGCAGACGCGGATGGACCCGGATCTCTGGGTGATCGAGCTGCCGTCGCCCGATCTCAGTACGCCTGCTGCGGCCGCGATCGTGTAAGGAATCCCCCCGGTGTGCACTGTGGCTGATCTGTCTGCGGCTTGTGGTAAATGTGCAACATATCGGGACAAAATCGCAACGGACGTCTGCCGGGCGGCCGCGGATGTGGTAAGCAGCATTTGAAACAGTGGTTTCAGCCGGGTTCCGCCGCAAGGCAGTTCCGCGTGATCTGGGCCACGAAAGCACGAGCGGAACGAGGAGAGGACCCATGAAGCTCCGGACTGCGCTACTGGCGGCAACCGGCTTGGCAGCATTGGTGATTGCGCAACCTGTAATGGCGCAGGAGCAACCCGTGACCGGCATCTATGTCGGTGCCGGGGTTGGCTACAACATGCTGAGCGATCAGAAGGTGCATACAACGACGGCAATCGACGGCAACACCGCGCTCGAGGGCCAGGGGCACGTCAACTTCAACGGCGGGTTCGTCGGCGTCGGCAGCGTCGGCTACGGCTTCGGCAATGGCCTCCGCGTAGAACTGCAGGGAGACTACTACTCGAACCAGATCAGAGGTCTCAGCGGAACGAGCGTGCCTATCGGGGCATCCGGTTGGGAGAACAAGTACGGGGTGATGGTCAACGCCCTGTATGATTTCTACAACCTCGGTATCCCCGTGGTGCCGTATCTCGGCGTCGGCGTCGGCTATCAATGGGCGCACTGGAGCAATGTAGAGCTTACTGGCGGAGGTGCATCCGCCCATACGAATGGCACCGAGGGTTCCTTCGCCTATCAGGGCATCGCTGGTCTCGCATATCCTATCCCACAGATTCCCGGGCTGGCGCTGACCGCCGAATACCGGTTCATGGGGATGAACGGAACCCGCAACTATGGCGCGACCGCGACCGCGGTGGGCCACCCCGGCTCGGTTGGGACCACCCTGAAGGCGACCGAAGACTATAACAACAGCTTCCTGATCGGCGTGCGCTACAATTTCGGCGTCGCGCCGCCGCCGCCGCCGCCGGCACCCGTGGCAGCGCCGGCACCTGCGCCGGCCAGGACTTATCTCGTCTTCTTCGACTGGGATAAGTACAACCTGACCGATCGGGCGAAGCAGATCATCGCCGAGGCCGCGCAGAATTCGACCAAGGTTCACTACACGCGAATCGAGGTGAATGGCTACACGGATACGTCGGGCACACCCGAGTACAACATGGGCCTTTCGATCCGCCGTGCGAACGCGGTGAAAGCGCAGCTCATCACTGACGGCGTGCCGGTCAATGTGATCACGATCCAGGGCTTCGGTGATACGCATCTCCTCGTGCCGACAGGCCCGGGTGTGCGTGAACCGCAGAACCGCCGCGTCGAGATCATCATCCAGTAACCTCGCGCGAAGACGGCAGCGCGGCCTCTGGTCGTCGCTGCGCTGCGGCCCGTAATCGAAAGGCTGGCTGGGGAAACCCCCGGCCAGCCTTTTCGTTCCCTGAGGCGGCGCGATAGAAGTGGCAATACGCAGGGGAGAAGGCGGATGAAGCTGCGGCACCTGTTGTTGCTGACCGCGGTTCTGGCCGCGCCCATCCCTGCGTTCGCGCAGCCGTTCCGCGGCATTTATATCGGCGGCGCGGCGGGGGCGAATTTCCTCGGCCAGGAGAGCATCCATTCGTCCCCCGGTCTCGACCTGCCCAGCGGGCGCGCCCAGTTCTCGAACGGGTTCGTCGGGCTTGGCAGCATCGGTTACGGATTCGGTAATGGCGTCAGGGTCGAGCTCGAGGGGAGCTGGCGAAACAATGCGCTGCACGCGCTGCTCAGGCCCGGCGATCCAACCGAAGCGGGCGGCAGGCAGGTGACGGCCGCACTGATGGTCAACGCGCTGTTCGACATCGACATCGGCTCGCGCTGGATTTTTCCTTACCTCGGCGGCGGGATCGGTTATGCCTGGACGGACTGGCAGCGCATTTCCGCAAGCGCACCGGGAAGCGTGTTTTCGGTCGACGATACGGCGGGCGCACTTGCCTACCAGGCGATGGCCGGGCTTTCATTTCCTGTCCCCCACGTGCCCGGGCTTTCTTTCACCGCCGAATACCGCTTCTTCGCCGTCCCCGGCGCCTTGACCATGCAGAGCTCTTTGAGAAGCGGCGGGCGCCTGGCGGAGGGCGATACGGACTTCTCGTTCAATCACAACCAGAGCATTTTACTGGGTGTGCGCTACGCATTTGGGATAACGCCCCCGCTGCTGCCGGCCGCGGTCAGCCCGCAAGCCGCGCCGACGCCGCAGGAAGGGCGTGATTTCCTCGTTTTCTTCAACTGGAACGAGGCAAATTTGACCGAGCGGGCACGCCAGGTGATCGGCCAGGCGGCGCACGTTGCGGCGAGCGGCGGCGTGACGCGCATCAACGTCCACGGCTACACCGACACGTCCGGTCACCCCGAGTACAACCAGCGCCTCTCGGTCCGCCGTGCCGAGGCCGTCGCCGCGCAACTGATCTCCGACGGCGTGCCGAAGGCCGAGATCGCCATCATGGGATATGGCGAGACGCATCTCCTTGTGCCGACGGGGCCGGGCGTCCGCGAGGCGCGGAACCGCCGGGTCGAAATCATCCTGCATTGAACGGAGATGCCGTGACCCGTTTCGATTTCATCGTCGTCGGCGGGGGCAGTGCGGGCGCCGTGCTGGCGAACCGGCTTTCCGCACAGCCGGACGTTTCCGTGCTGCTGTTGGAAGCCGGCGGGAACGATCGCTACATCTGGATTCATATCCCGATCGGCTACCTCTATACGCAGAACAACCCGCGCACCGACTGGTGTTTCAAGACGGCAGCCGAGCCCGGGTTGAACGGGCGCACGCTTTCTTACCCGCGCGGCCGGGTGCTCGGCGGCTGCTCCTCGATCAACGGCATGATCTATATGCGCGGCCAGGCGCGCGACTACGATCTTTGGCGACAGCTCGGCAATGTCGGCTGGGCCTGGGACGACGTGCTGCCTTACTTCAAGCGCTCCGAAGATCAGGTGCGCGGTGCCGACGAAGTGCACGGTGCGGGCGGGGAATGGCGCGTCGAGGAGATGCGGGTCACCTGGGAAATCCTCGATGCCTTCCGCGCCGCAGCGATCGAAACCGGCATTCCCGCGACCGACGATTTCAACCGCGGGAACAACGAGGGGTGCGGCTATTTTCAAGTGAATCAACGCAAGGGGTTGCGGGTCAACACCGCCAAGGCGTTCCTCAAGCCGGTGCGGCGGCGGGCCAACCTTGCGGTGATGACCGGGGCTGAGGCTTCAGTGCTTCTCTTCGAAGAGAAGCGTTGCGTCGGGGTTGAATTCATGCGCGGCGGCGTTCGGCAGGAAGCGCGTGGCGGGGAGGTGATTCTCGCCGCCGGAGCGATCGGTTCGCCGTTGCTGCTCGAACGTTCGGGCATTGGCGCCGCCCAGCGCCTGCAAAGCCACGGCGTGGTCGTGCGCCATGAGCTTCCTGGTGTCGGGGAAAATTTGCAGGACCACCTGCAAATCCGCATGGCGTACAAGGTGCACCACACCAGGACCCTGAACGAGCGTGCGAACAGCCTTGTCGGGCGGATCGGCATGGGGCTCGAATTCGCACTGTTCCGCCGTGGGCCGCTGACGATGGCACCAAGTCAGCTCGGCTGCTTCACGAAAAGCGACTCGTCGCGCGAGACCCCGAATCTCGAGTACCATATCCAGCCGCTCAGCCTCGATCGATTCGATGCGCCGCCCCATCCGTTTCCCGCATTCACCGCCTCGGTCGCCAACGTCCACCCGGAAAGCCGGGGCTCGGTGCACTTGCAAGGGCCGGAGCCGAAGCAGCACCCGACGATCAAGCCAAATTACCTCTCGACCGATGGCGATCGCCGTGTCGCAGTTGCGGCGATGCGATTGACCCGGCGCATCACCGAGGCCAAGGCGCTGGCGCGTTTCGCACCGGTTGAGTTCCGCCCTGGTCGGGCCGCCGAAAGCGATGCCGAGCTTCTCAACGCGGCAGGCGATATCGGGACCACAATCTTCCATCCGGTCGGGACCTGCCGGATGGGGTCCGACCCACTGGCAGTCGTCGATGCCCGGCTGAAGGTGCGCGGAATCGGGGGTCTCAGGGTCGCGGATGCCTCGGTGATGCCGACCATCACGTCGGGCAACACCAATTCGCCGACGATCATGATCGCGGAGAAGGCGGCCGACATGATTCTGGAGGATCGCGCGCACGGGCATTGACGGCGGCGCCAGGGGCCACTGAAAACAAAGTGCCAGTACCCCCTGCCGCACGCGGGTCGCTCGCACCGAAATGAATTGTCGGGCGGAATGCCCGCCATAACCGGGGACCGCGCGAGCTCGCTGATGTCTCATAAATGGCCGTCTCTTCGTATCACTCAGGCCCGATTCCGGATACTAATGTGCCCCGACAGGGCTCCACGCGCGCGCTACAGCCTTCGGGACCGGCACACTAGCGGCGCGCAGAATCGGTCCTACGTTTTTTGCCGGGCCTCCAAGTAGTGGGGTCTGCACGGAGTGACGATGGATCAGCGGCCGCTGAAGCAAGCTAATAAAGGGGCGATTCCGCCAGCAGGCCTCGATGTCCGATCGGCGGCTATCTTGCGCGAAATCGTCGAGCAGTATGTGGAGACCGGCGAGCCGACGGGCAGCCGCACTCTTTCGCGGCGGCTGCCGATCGCCTTGTCGCCGGCGACCATCCGCAATGTGATGGCAGACTTGACAGACGCCGGGCTTCTGTTCGCCCCGCATACTTCGGCGGGCCGCCTGCCGACCGAGCGTGGGCTCCGGCTGTTCGTCGATGGCCTCCTGCAATTCGGCGAGCTTTCCGACGACGAGCGTGAGAGCATCAGCGCGGCGCTGGGGGCGTCGGGCCGGAGCCTTGAAGACACGCTCACGGAAGCCGGCGACCTGCTTTCTGGGCTTTCCTCGGCGGCCGGCTTGGTGCTCGCGCCGAAGACGGAGGGGCCCGTCAAGCATATCGAGTTCGTGCCGCTCGGCGCAGGCCGTGCGTTGGTGATCCTCGTCGGCGAGGATGGTCACGTCGAGAACCGCGTGATCGCGACACCTCCCGGCCTGCCGCCTTCGGCGCTCCAGGAGGCCGGGAACTACCTCAATGCACGCTTGGCCGGGCGCACGCTGGCCGATCTGCGCCGGAGCGTGAGCGAGGCGATGGCAGCCGACCGTTCGACGCTCGACAGCCTTGCCGCCTTGGTGGTCGAGGCAGGGCTTGCGACCTGGAGTGGGGAAGGCCGGGGCGCGAGCCTGATCGTGCGCGGTCAGGCTCGGCTCTTGGCGGATGTGACCGAGCTCGAGCGACTGGAGACGATCCAGCACCTGTTCGAGCGGCTGGAGAACGACGAAACCATGCTTCGTCTCCTGGAGCTTGCCGAACAGTCCGACGGCGTCAGGATTTTCATCGGTGCCGAGAACGGCCTGTTTGGAGCGTCGGGATTGGCGATGGTGGTGGCGCCGGCGCGGAACGCGCTCGGCCGGATCGTCGGCGCGCTTGGCGTCATCGGGCCGACGCGCATCAATTACGGACGGATCATTCCGGTTGTGGATTATACCGCGCACGTCGTCGGACGCCTGCTCGGCTGACGCGCCGGCGAATAGAGCGGCCTCCCCTTTTGGGTTTGCCGCCGATGGCCGCAAACCGTGCGGCGAGGCTGCTCGGTGGCTTGTGCGGAGGCGCCGGCCGCCCTAACTGAGCCGGGCCATGCCAAATCAACCCGAAATGCAGCCTGCGACCCAGGCCCCCGCCGAAGGCGAGATGCCGCCGACGCCGGACGAGCTGATGCGCGCTGCGAGCGCCCGGATCTCCGAGCTCGAGGAAGAGACCCGCACGCTCAAGGACCGCTGGATGCGGGCCGAGGCGGAAATCGCCAATGTGCGGGGGCGGGCCAGGCGGGACGTGGAGGATGCGCGGCTATACGCCGTGCAGGCCATCGCTAGGGATATCTCCGAAGCTGCGGACAATCTCAGGCGCGGCCTTGACAGCCTGCCGCTGCCGGGACCTGGCGAACCCGAGATAATCGGCCGGATGCGCGAGGGCTTTGCCGGGGTCGAGCGCGGGCTGCTTGCCGCGCTCGAGAAGAACGGTGTGCGGCGGATCGATCCGACCGGTGCCGCCTTCGACCCGAACCTGCACCAGGCGATGGCTG
>JBOHMN010000032.1:0-9383 GCA_050730175.1 Acetobacteraceae bacterium
CAGTTGTTCTCACCAGGAAGGCGGTCCGCGATCGCCAGATAGTATTTCGTTGTCACCGTGCTTCTCCTGTTTAGCGTTGCGGCGGATATTCCCAGCCGGCTTGCGCGCAAATGGCGCGCATCGTCCCAGTCGGGACGTCGCCGCCGTGGTTCGAGACGACGACACGGCGGCCGCCTTTTTTGAAGATCACATGCGCACCCTTGCCGGGTCGCTCCGCCCAGCCTTCACCGCGGAGCCGATTCATCACCTCACGGGCCGTCATGATCACCCCTTGTTGTGTAGTAATACACAACGGCCTCGCCAATGCAAGGGCCATTACACAATTTTGTGTAATATTTTACTGGATGGCGCTCCTGCTACACTACGGGCAATAACGTCTCAGCCCGGTGAGTCTGACTTGGGTGGTTTGCGATCCGTCCGCTTAAACGCGTTTGGTGCGTGGAAGCGGACGGACCGCCTTTGCGTCACGGCCGGGTCAGCCAGAGCTCGATCGCTCAGGAACCCGCTGCCCATTCGATCGCGTCCGCGCCGGCGGGAAGACGGGCGGGGCACGAGGGATCTACCGCCGCGCGCCAGATCGCGCTCGCGACGTCGCGCGGATGGGTGACCGGTCCATCCGCTTCCCGTATCCTTGCGATGACGGTTTCCGCCAGGTCCGCGTACGGGTCGGGAATACCGCCCTGCATGCTGCGCGCCATCCCGTTCTGCACGAAGGCCGTGTCGGGCGCGCGGCCCGGAACCACCACGCGTACCCTGATGCCGAATGGCGCGATTTCCAGCGCGAGCGAATCGGAGAAGGCGTTCACGGCGGCCTTGCTGGCGGTGTAGACTGACAGTAGGTGCAGCGGGCGCAGCGTGACGGCTGAAGTGACGTTGACGATTACCCCCGACTTGCGCGCCCTGAGCTGCGGCAACACAGCCTGGGTCATCGCGATCGTGCCGAGCGCGTTCGTTTCGAAGACCTCGCGGACCGTGTCCATCGACACGCCTTCCAGCGCGTTCAGCAGCCCGATGCCGGCGTTGTTGACCAGCACGTCGATCAGGCCCGAAGTGTCGATCGCGCGCCGGATGCTTTGCGCGTCGGTGACGTCAAGCGCTACGACCTGCAGCCGTTCCGACGGTGGAAGGATGTCCTCGCGCGGTGCGCGCATGGTGGCAACTACGTTCCACTCACGATCAAGGAAGTAGCGCGCCGTTTCGAGGCCGAATCCGGACGAGCAGCCGGTGATGAGGACGGTCTTCATGGAAAACCCCAGTTTCCTTGCTTGAGAAGCTCAGATAGCCATTCGGTCTCGGACGCGCTATGATGCGGAGTCCATGATACGTTTGCAGGAGTCCGTATTTGAGCGATCCGCTCAGTCAGGTCGTCGGCTTGCTTCAGCCACGCGCGCCGTATTCCAAAGTCGCGGAAGGCGCGGGCGCCTGGCGGGTGCGGCGATCGGAGGCGGGCCGGCCGTTTTATTGCGCTATCCTCGACGGCGTCTGCCGCCTGCTTCTGCCCGGTCAGGCGCCGATGACGCTCGAGAGCGGCGACTTCGTCCTAATTCCCGCTGCGTTCGACTTCGCGGCGTCCAGCGTCGAGGCGATGCCGCCCCATCAAGGTGACTCGATACCGATCGAGCTGCGGCCCGGCCTCGTGCGGCTCGGACGCGTCGAAGAGACGCCTGACGTCCGCGTCCTGCTCGGCTATTGCACCTTCGAATCGCCCAACGCGGCGTTGCTCGTTTCGCTGCTGCCGCAGGCGATTCACGTTCGCGGGCAGCCGCGGCTGACGACGTTGCTGCAGATGGTCAACGAGGAGTCCCGCGCCGGGCGACCCGGGCGAGAGGCGGTGCTGGCGCGGCTGGTGGAAGTGATGCTGATCGAGGCGCTGCGCTCGACCTCGGGTTCCGCGGCGTCGCGTGGCCTCCTGCGCGGCCTCGCCGATGAACGGCTGGCGGCGGCGCTGCGGCGGATTCATGCTCATCCGGCGCGGCCGTGGACGGTGCCACAACTCGCGCGAGAGGCGGCGCTCTCCCGGTCTTCCTTCTTCGCGCGCTTCAGGCGCGCCGTGGGTGTCTCGCCGATGGAATACCTGCTGCTCTGGCGCATGGCGCTCGCGAAAGACCTCCTCCGTCGCGGTGAAGGAGGGGTGGCGGAAGTAGCGTCGCGCGTGGGCTACGGGTCGGCCAGCACGTTCAGCGTCGCCTTCGCGCGTCACGTCGGCTGTCCGCCGAGCACCTATGCCCGTGATCAAACCGCAGCGTGACGGTTCCACGGTCGGCTTCCAACACGCTTAACGACGCGACTTTTCGTCCACTTCGCGTCGCGAGAGCGCGTTCAGGCTGACTGAGCGCGCTCTATGTTTGTTTTCTCGAGCAATTTCATCACCCTGACCGGCATCTGGCGATTCCAGTCAGGGTGATATTGCTCTAGCGGCCGACCTTGACTGCAAGCGTTACGCTATATGTAATAGTGTATCACGCTGTTCACAGAGGGCGCCCGTCGCAGTGCGCGGAAGCCGTATTTTCCTCGGCGTTTTCCGACTGGGCCGGGTGCATGCACGACTGCGACACGGCACCCTGTTCCAACCGCGGCGCTATGTTCGACAGAAGCGGACCGATGCCTTCTGCGATCGTCAAGTGCGTGATGACGGCGTCACGGAGCGTCGGATACGGTAGGTTCGCCACCATTGCCGTTTGCACGGCTGCCATCACTTCGCCAGCGTCTGAACCAATCATGGTAAAGCCGAGAATGCGGTCGTCGCTCGCGCTCACCAGAGCCTTCATGAAGCCTCGTGTCTCGTCCGTTGCCTCGGTCCGCAGCACGTTGTTCATTGGCATTTTAGCGACACGCACAGAGACATTCTGGCGTCGCGCTTCAACCTCGTTCAATCCCACGCGTGCGAGCGGTGGGTCGGTAAACACACAGTATGGGACGAGCCGGTCGTTCGTGCTGCGGCTGCCGCCGGCCAAATTGTCCCTGACAATCCGGAAATCATCGACGGATACGTGCGTGAACTGTGGACTGCCCGCGCACTCCCCGATCGCCCAGACGTTAGGAGCGGTTGTCTCCAGCCGGTCATTCACGCGGATGTAGCCGCGCGGATCCAACTCGACGCCAGCCTCCTCAAGCCCGATTCCGGCAGTATTGGGAATGCGTCCCGTCGCCACCAGGACGTCGCTGCCCTCAATCTTTCGCTCCCCGGATGGCGTGCGGACAGTGATGGTGATTGCCTCTCCGGAGCGGCCATCGACTTGCGTGGGCATCGTGCTCACCAGAACCTGGATGTCGTCACCGCTCAGAATATCCTGCATCTCGGTCGCAATGTCGGGATCCTCCCGGCTCATCAGTTGCCGACCGGGTTCGATGATGGTCACCTCGCTGCCGAAGCGGCGGTACGCCTGCGCCATCTCCAAGCCGGTATAGCCACCTCCGAGCACGATCAAATGCGATGGAAGATAATCGAGTTCCAGCGCCTCGATGTGTGTGAGGGGTCCGGCCGCTTGCAGCCCCGGTACATCGGGAATTGCCGCATGTGATCCGACATTGACGAAGACCTGATCGCCTTGCAGCAACCGCGTTCCGCCGTCGTTCAGCCGCACCGCAATCGTCCTGGACGTCACAAAGCGCCCGCTCCCCATAATGAGCTCGGCGCCGGAGGTTTGGTAGGCGTTCAGATGCAAGGCGATCTCCCGTTCGATCATGCCCTGCTTGCGGCTGCGGACCTTGGCCATATCGGTTTTGATTGTCCCGGTTACCGTTCCGAACCGGCCCGCGGTTTGCGCCAGATACGCGACTCTTGCGCTCCAGATCTCGTTCTTACTGGGCATGCAGGCAACCGCCGGACATGAACCACCCACCCATTGCCGCTCCACCACGGCTGTGCACCGCCCCGATCGTGCCATATGCCAAGCGAGCAGCTTGCCGCCTTGGCCGCTGCCCAGAATCAAAATGTCAAACGGCTCTGGTTCAGACATGAGTTCTCTCCATTCCCTGTTGAGATGACCCCTGAGCCACGAAGCGCACATGGCACATGCGGCGCGCAGCCTTTCCCGTCAGATCGACTTCACCTCGCCGCCGTCCATGCGCAGCGTGGAACCTGTCATCCAGCGGGTGCCGGGCGACACAAGGAAAGCGATCAGCTCTGCGATTTCCTCGGGCTTGCCATAGCGGGCGATGCCGGCCTCCTTCGGAAAGTTGGTCGTCGCCTCCTCCACGGTCATGTTGTGGAGTGGAGCCCAGTGCTGGAGGTAAGAGCGACGACGGTCGGTCATCACCGGGCCGGGCAGGACGCTGTTGACCTGCACGCCATCGGTGATGCCGCGGTCTGAGAACGCTTTGGCGAGTGCCACGATAGCGGCATTGATCGTGCCCACGGCCGCGTAATGTGCCTTCGGGAGCAGCGCCGAATTGCCCGACATCAGCACCACGGAACCCTTGGCTGCCTTCAGCGCCGGCCACGCGGCGATCGTCAACCGGCGGGCACCGTGCAGCTTCAGCGCCAGGCCACCTTCCCACTGCTCGTCGGTCATTTCGAAAAGGCCGATCTGCGGCACTGCCCCCGCGATGTTGAGCAGAGCATCGATTCGACCGAAGCTGGTCACGGTCTGGTCGACTACGTTCTGGGCGGCCGAGGGCTCGGCCAAGTCGCAGTCGATGATGAGCGTCTCGGCGCCGATTGCCTTCACGGCCTCCGCGGTCGCTTCCAGCTTGGCACGATTTCGCGCCACCAGCACGATCGACCCGAAGTCTTGCGCGAGGCGGACAGCCGTCGAATGACCGATGCCCTGGCTGGCTCCCGTGACGATCGCGACTGACTTTGACATCCCATCTCTCCTTAGCTTTCTGAGGAGGCTGAAAGAGTCGGGCGTGGAACCAGCCACCTTGCCGGCGGCTTCGTCGGCCTCCAGCCTGTCCGCTCGCTCCGGGCGGTGAGCGCCGGGCAGCGGAATCAGCGGGCGTGAAATTCGAGGATCGCCGCCGCGATCTCGGCGGCGTGTGTCTCCAGCGCGAAGTGCCCGGTGTCGAAGAAGCGAACAACCGCCTTGGGGATGTCGCGCTTGAACGCTTCAGCACCCGGCGGAAGGAAGAACGGATCGTTCTTGCCCCACACCGCGAGCAGCGGCGGCCTGTGGGTCCGGAAATATGCCTGGAAGGTCGGATAGAGCGCAACGTTGCTCCTGTAGTCGCCGAGCAAGTCGAGCTGCAGCTCGTTCGCACCGGGCCGGGCCAGGTAGAAGTTGTCGAGTGAGTAGCCGTCCGGAGAGACGGCGGTCCGATCGGGGACACCGTGTGTGTACTGCCAGACCGTCGTCTCGGGCGCGATGAAGGAGCGGAGCGCCTCGCGGTTCGCCGGCGAGGCATCTTTCCAATAGGCCCGGATCGGCTTCCAACCCTCGCTTAAGCCCTCCTCATAGGCGTTGCCGTTCTGAGAGATGATCGCGGTGATGCGGTCAGGGTGCTTTACGGCGAGGCGGAATCCGGTCGGCGCGCCGTAATCGAAGACGTAGACGGCGTAGCGATCGAACCCAACGATTTCGGTGAAGCGGTCGATCGTCTCTGCGATCCGATCGAAGGTGTAGCCGCGGCCGGGCATGTCGGAGTTGCCGAAGCCCGGCAGGTCGGGAGCGACGATATGGAAGCGGTTGGCCAGGAGCGGGATCAGATCGCGGAACATGTGGCCCGCGCTCGGGAAGCCGTGGAGCAGCAGTAGCTTGGGGTCGCCGGTCACGCCAGCCTCACGGTAGAAGATATTGAAGCCGTCCACGTCCCGGGTGCGATACTTGACGCCAGTCATGGCACTTCTCCTCTGAGAGGTCGCAACCCCATTGGCGGCTGCGATGCGGTTATCGAAGCCTCTCCATAACCTGTCAATACGCACCAGTGCGGTTATGAAGGACTCATGGGTCCAAGGCGGGACATCGGCTGCAGGTAGCGGAGCAGGGCCCACGAGACGACATCAAGGGAGTCGCCCGTGCGGCCACACCGAAGCCGCAGGCGTCGGCCCGTCATTTGCCCTGAGTTCGAGCACCATGATGGTGATCATCACGGCGATCACACCGTCAGAAAACGCAACCAGAGCAGGATGGCATTGCCTGCGCTCTGCCACCCCGCCCTGTGCCGTTGTTTCAGCGCGCGCGAGAGACCTCCGGTCATCGCGCTCCGGGCGCGCGGTTGTGGTCCTCTGGTCGCGTAGGGTGCCCCTGCTGGCCTTGCACATGCAACGGTCCTGTTCAGCCGGCCATCACTTCGCCAATCGCCTCGCGGATCACGCCAGTGACGAGGCGCGGGGCGGTGAAAAGGGGGGCGTGATCGACGCTGTGCGACCGCACCCGAGCGTGCATCCGCTCCGCCATGAAGCGCTGGGTTTCAGGGGCGATCATGCGGTCCTGCTCGGCCACGAGAAACCAGGTTGGGCGATCCTTCCAGAGAGGCCGACCCACGGCGACGGTGATGCACGCAGGAGAAATCGGCCGCTGAACGGCCGCCAGCAGCGCCTGCTCGTCGGCCTTGGCGTGTTGCGCGAAGGCCGCGGCGAAGGCGTCCCTGGGCAGATAGATCAGGCCGTGGCTATCGGGAGCGAGCTTGGGAGCCTGCGGATGCGGCCCGGCGCGGTAGAAGACGTCGGCGACGGTTTCGCCCTCCGCAGGCGCCAGAGCAGCCACATAGACGAGCGCCTTTACCTTCTCGCCACGCACGGCCGCGATCACGGCTCCAGCATAGGCGTGGCCGACCAGAACGACCGGGCCTGGAACCCGCTCCAGGGTGCGATCGAGCGCCGCCACGTCGTCTGCGAACGACGTCAGCGGCAACGGGGCCGCGACGACTTCGAGGCCCTCGGCTACGAGCAGCCCGATTACCTTGGCCCAGCTCGATCCGTCAGCCCACGCGCCGTGCACGAGCACCACGCTCGCCTGCTTGTCGGACATTGTTCTCCTCCTGCCAAAACGGCGCGAGCATCAATAACCATATCCACTGCGGCAGAGGGGTTATACAAAAAGTCCGTAACTTGTCAAAAGCGCTGGCGAAGGTCATCTCGAGGAAAGGGAGTGAAGGATTGCCGTGTCACGTAGGAAGCCAGGTTGGACCAGCGCTCCGCCGGCGTATTTCATCGCCGACGCACTCGGCCTCGATTTCCTGAACTCAATCGCGATCCCAGTCGATACCGTCGTCGATTGGATCGGGAATGGTGACGGACTCCTGAGCTGGCTTGACCAGGCGCGCCTCGTTCCCCGGGATGCACTCGAAGCCATCCGGGAACAGGCCCTGCCGGGCGAACTCGACAAGGTGGCGGATCAGGCTCGAAACCTGCGTGAGTGGTTCAGAGGGTTCGTCCGCGATCACAAAGGTCACCCCTTGACCGCCGAAGACCTCCGTCAACTCGAACCGCTGAACCGCCTGTTGGAACGTGACGAAGCATTCCGCCAAGTGGTTCCGCACCAGCGCGGGGACGGCGCGCCCCTGGCGTTGCGGCTGACACGCCGATGGCGCTCTCCAGAGTCGCTGCTCCTGCCGATTGGCGAGGCCCTGGCGCGGCTTGTCTGCACGGCGGACTTCACGAACGTGAAGGCGTGTGAGGGTGAGGCCTGCACGCTGGTGTTCGCCGATCATACGCGCGGGCAAGCAAGGAGGTGGTGTCGCATGGCGGTTTGCGGGAACCGTGCAAAGCAGGCCGCCCATCGCCGCCGACTCAAGACTAACCGCTAGGCTGATTCACTCGGGTGACCTGATACCCTATGAGCAATAGTGTATCAGAGGAGCCGGCTCGGCGCGGGTCACGATCCCCACCGATAGCGCGGCTCGGCCAGTTCGTCGGATCGGCGCGCTCGCCCGGAAACCTAGTCAGAATCCACGATTCCGCGAAGCTATCGACGGGGTGATCAGCGCTTGGCCGCGGCGATCGTGCTGTACTTCACCCATCCGTTCTGATACGATTGTCCCGAGAAGATGCCCAAACTCCGGAAATCGCACCGCGCCCTGCCGGCTCTGATCCGGCTCCCGCTGTTCCCGGAGGAGGCGTCGCTCGCCCGTATCCGTCCCGAGCGGAACGAATGGCGGCTCTACCGGCTCGCCGTCTGCCCTCCGCTGGCCATTCCATCCGGCTGCGCCGGACGGAAGCTTGGGCCGGCTCCGCCCGACCTCTTCGGCCGCGCTCGCCTCGCCCGCCACTGAGGCCGCATCGGGATTCAGGGCCGGATCCGGCTCGACCCGCACCCCGACGCCGGTGCTGCCGCCCTCGCCCTCGCCCGGCTTGCGCGCACCAAGCGCCGCCGGGGCTATCGGGACCGGTGGGCGTGACGGGAAGCATCGGAAGTGTGGGGTGGCAGGGACCTCTCGGTTCGTCCTGCCGCTCGCGCCCGCCTCCGACCGCCCTGGCCGTCGCCTCATCCCTCCCGGCTACAGCTTACTCCGCCGCCTGTCCTTGCCACCCCACACTTTCCGATGCTTCCCTACATCCAGCCGGCAGCGGCAAAGGCCCGGGGCACGATTTCCAGCGTCGGTCCGGTAGCATCCGGGCGATAGCCGCCAAGTGGCTTGCGTCCGGTCCCACGGTCGATCCAGACGGTGCGAAAGCCCAGCGCCTGCGCTGCGACCAGATCCAGATGCGGGCTGGCGCAGATATGCACCAGCTGGCTGCGTTCGATCCCCAGCGCATCCCAGGCATGTTCGAAAATCTGCGGCGAGGGTTTGTAGGCCCCGGCCTGTTCGGCGGTGATCACCCGGTCGATATGCCCGCCCAGTTGCGCGACATTCTGGGCAATGATCGTATCATCCGCGTTCGAAATGATAGCGAGGCGAAAGCCCGCATCCTTGAGCTTCCCCAGGACCTCGACCACTTCCGGAAAGGGCGGCATTCGGCCGATCGATCCGGTCAGTAGGGCGGCGTCTGCCGGATCATACCGCAGCGAAAGGTCCTGCATGGTCAGGGCAAGCGCGCGCTCCGAAACTCTGGCAAAGGACTGATGTGGGTGTTCGGCCTCCAAGGCATGCTCGTGGCCGTCGTATATCTCTATGAAACGGGGGGTCGAGACGTTGCCGCCCTTGCCATCCAGGATCCGGCGAACGGCGGCGATAAGCCCTTCGTCCCATTGAATCAGCGTGCCGTAGCAATCGAAGGTAAGCCAGTCAGGTCGAGAGCCGGTCAGGGTCATGTTGTCATCAATCTGATGTCGGCACAGCTAGCGCGTTCAGGCTGGCTGAACACGCTCTATGTTGGTTTTCTCGAGCAATTTCACCACCCTGACTGGCATCTGGCGATTCCAGTCAGGGTGAGATTGCTCTAGACCCTATGTCCGCGGCGTGATCGGCGGCCCGCTCCTCAGCATGCATAGTGTCGAGGGTTGTGCCGGGTTGGCCGGCGCAGAGCCTCATGCATGGGGAGCGGGCCGGGTGGAACATAT
>JBOHMN010000033.1:0-4276 GCA_050730175.1 Acetobacteraceae bacterium
CCCGGCACCATGCCGCCGGAACCCGCGGATCAGAATGCCGGCGCGCAGTGCGCCGCGTGGATCGCCGACGATCGCCGCAAGGTCTTCCTCGCCGAGATCGGCGTCGGCACCATCGACCAGGCCCTCCTCGGCGTACTGCCGACGCGCCACGCGCCGCTCCGCCTCTTCGGTCTCTCGCGCCGGGTCCTCATCGTCGACGAAGCGCACGCCTACGACGCTTACATGTTCGAGGAGCTGCGCCGCTTGCTCGCGTTCCACGCCGCGCTCGGCGGCAGCGCGATCCTTCTTTCCGCAACGCTCACCGGCCGGCAGCGCAGGAACCTCGCCGGCGCCTTCCGCGACACCCGCACCGAGCCTTCCGAGCCTGATAGCGAGACGGCTTACCCGCTCGCGGTCGTCGCATCCACTACGGGAATCCGCCGCACGACCTATCCGATCGCGCCGGAACTCCGTCGCGTGGTCACGCTCGAACGCGTCGCCGACGTGGAAACCGCCGCGCGTGCCGCTCGCAACGCAGCCCAATCCGGCGCGGCGGTCGCATGGGTGCGGAACGCCGTCGACGATGCGATCGAAGCCGCCGATCAGTTGCGCGCCGCAGGCTGCGAGCCGCTGCTCTTCCACGCCCGTTTCGCGATGGGCGATCGGCTCGCGATCGAGCGCGAGGTCGTGCGTCGGTTTGGAAAGGACTCAACCCCTGAGCTCCGCCGCGGCCAAGTCCTCGTCGCGACCCAGGTCATCGAGCAAAGCCTCGATCTCGATTTCGATCTGATGCTGAGCGACCTTGCCCCGGCCGACCTCATCATCCAACGCGCCGGCCGGCTCTGGCGGCATGCGCGCGGAACGCGTCCGCTGGCCGGGCCTTGCCTTATGCTCCTCACACCGGAGCCCGTCCCCGACCCGCCCGAAAACTGGCTCGGCTCCGAGCTCTCTCGCACCGGCGCCGTTTACGGCGATCACGCACTCCTCTGGCGGAGCGCCCGCGAGCTCCTCGCCCGAGGCGCGATCGCAACACCCGACGGAATCCGCCCACTGATCGAGGCCGCGTACGACAGCGACGCTCCCGGCGCCGAACCCGCCGGCCTCCAACGCGCAACCGACCGCGCCAAAGGAAAGTGGCTCGCGGCGCGTGGCGCCGCCTGGCAGAATCTGCTCGCGCTCGACCATCCCTACGAACGTCGCACCGGACTCTGGGAACCCGACGCCCGCACGCCAACGCGCCTCGGCGATCCGCAAATCACCGTCCGGCTGGCCCGACTCGATTCCGGCCGCGTCGTCCCCTGGTGCAGCGCCGAAACCCACACCTCTGCCTGGTCTCTCTCCGAGGTCTCGGTCCGCGTGGCGCGCCTCGCCTCTGCCGCACCCCATCCCGCAACGGACGCGCTTGTCGCAGCCGCGAAGCAGGACTGGCCGGCCTGGGACCGCGAGATTCCTGTCCTCGTGCTCCAACCAGGCGCTGACGGCAAATCCCAAGCCATGGGATCCAAACTCGACGGCAGCGTCGTCAGGGTCGCTTATGACCGGCAAAAAGGTCTGTCGATGGAACAGCTTCGGTCCCGGGACGGGGATGAACCGGTGGCGCGGCGCGGCCGAAAGCGAGCTTGAAGGGAAAAATGCACCGTGCTGCCCACTGTCCGGAGACTTGACCACGCAACGCTAGCCGCTCGACCATGCGCCGTCGCTTGGCGGCAATCGCTTGAGAAGTGCTAACACTATTTTTTACTTTGTCCACGAAAATCCAGCTGAACAATGAATCTTCTCGAAGACATTTGGCTCCCCGTACGCCGGTCGAGCGGCGCAACACTCGCAGTCCGCCCGTCCGACCTCACCGTCGGCCTCGGCGAAGATCCCATCATCGCGCTCGCCTGGCCACGCCCGGATTTTCGTCTCGCCGGCCTCGAGTTCCTGATCGGCCTCCTCGCCACCGCCTGCCCGCCCGAGGATGAAGAGGCCTGGTTGGAAGGCTGGCACCACCCGCCCTCGCCGGAGACCCTCGCGGCCGCCTTCGCCCCGTTCGCCCGAGCCTTCGAGCTTGACGGTCCCGGCCCGCGCTTCCTCCAGGACCTGGAGGACCTCCCGGGCGATCCCGACCTTCCCGAAACCTTGCTGATCGAGGCGCCCGGAGAGGCGACGCGCCGGAAGAACACGGCCCTCCTCGTCAAGCCGGACCGCATCCTTCGCCTCTCGCGTGCAGCCGCCGCAATGGCTCTCTACACGCTACAGACCTACGCTCCCTCCGGCGGCCGCGGCAATCTCGTCTCCCTCCGCGGCGGCGGGCCGCTCACCACCCTCGTGCTGCCCGGAGGTGAAGCCCGTACAGTCTGGCACACGCTCTGGGCCAACGTGCCCCAGGGCCGCCCACCCGCGGCATCGGATCTCCCTCGCGTCTTTCCCTGGCTCGCACCCACGCGCACCGTGGACCGCTTTCCCCTGACCACCCCGCCCGACGCCCACCCGCTCCAGGCGTTCTGGGGAATGCCGCGCCGGATTCGTCTCGATTTCGCCCCGAACTCGGCCAACCTGCCATGCGATCTCACCGGCGAAACCGATTCCGTCATCGTAACCGGGTGGCGGCAGCGCCCGAATGGCGTGAAATATGCAAACTGGGATCACCCGCTCTCGCCGTACTACAAGGATGCGAAGAGCAACGGCTGGCTCCCCGTGCACCCACAATCCGACGGCATCGGTTACCGGCATTGGGTCGCGATCGCGCTCGGTGAAGCCGACGTCCGCCGTGTCGCACGCTCCATCTCGGACTGGCGCACGCGCAGCCGTGACGTTCCGCAAGCTGTGCGGAACGAAGGACGCCTGCTCGCCGCCGGCTACGACATGGACAACATGAAAGCTCGCAGCTTCGTCGAAAGCGAAATGCCGCTGCCGGGCTCCGACCCCGCAAAGACCGAAACGATGGCAAAGCTGGCGCACGCACTGGTCCAAGCCGCATCCATCGCCGCGAGCGCGCTGCGCACTGCCGTCCGTTCCGCGTGCTTCGACACCAAGGCCAAATTCGACAGCGCCCAGCTCGCCGCGGTCTCGGATGCCTTCTGGAGCATGACCGCGCAGCCGTTCTTCAGCATCGTGAACGGCGAAATGCCGGACGACGCCGACGCCGCGCTTCTCGCCGTCGCACCGAACTGGCAAAAAATCCTGCGCCGCACCTCGCTTTCCCTGTTCGACGAGGCTGCCCCGCTCGATCCGTCCGCCGCTTCCTTCGACCCGAAGAAAATCGTCGCCGCCCGCCGCGGGCTCTTCTCCACGCTCGAAGGCTACGGTTCGTTCGGCACCCGCCTTTTTGCCGCCCTGCTGCTCTCGCCGCCCGAAACCACCAAGAAACGCGCCTTGCGCAAACAGCGGGAGGATTCCCCGTGACGTCCATCGATCAGCAAAGCACCACGGCCGCTGCGTGGTGGCGCAACCTCCAGCCCAATCTCCGCAACGGCGATCCCAACCCGCACGCCGATCGCGCCGCGCTCGCCCGCCTGCGTCGTGCCGACCTCCTCGGCGCCATGCAGGAGCGAGCGACGTTCAACCTGTTCCGCGCCCTCGGACGCACACACCCGAACCAGCTTCCCGAGGTCGCGCTATGCGCCGCGGTCCTCGCCACCGTCCGCGACGATGATCGCAGGTTCCACGCGGCGCGCCAGCTCGGAGCGCCACCCGGCGAATCGGAAGATCGCGCGGTGATGAGCCCGCTTCGCTTCCGGCGGTTGATCCAGGCAACCTCCCCCGAGGATCGCCTCATCCTCTTCCGCCGCGCCGTCGCGCTCGCCGGTCACGCAATCAACGTCCGTGACCTCGCTGCCGCCTGCCTCGATTGGTCCGACGGCCGCAGGCAGCGCTGGATCTTCGAATACTACGCCGCCGGCAACGCGGCTCCGCATCCCGAACCCACTCCGGAGGAATTGCCCGCATGAGCCGCTTCCTGCAGCTTCATTTTCTGACGTTCTACCCGCCCTCGAACCTCAACCGCGACGATACCGGTCGTCCGAAAACCGCAACGGTCGGCGGCGCGCAGCGGCTCCGTATCAGCAGCCAATCGCTCAAGCGCGCCTGGCGGACCTCGACCGTCTTCGCCGAGCGCCTCGGCGCACATCGCGGCGAGCGCACCCAGCGCCTCGGCGAGGAGATCGAACGGCATTTGCGGGATCGCAACATCGCCGCCGATCGTGCCCTCGCGATCGCCCGCACGATCGCCAGGCACTTCGGTAAGCTGAAGCCCGAAAACGATAAGGCGCCCGCCCGCACCGAGCAGCTCGCCTTCATCGGCCCCGAAGAACGC
>JBOHMN010000034.1:0-2514 GCA_050730175.1 Acetobacteraceae bacterium
ACGACGGGGGCAGGACACTAGATCGGGCGAAGGCGCTGGGGCGGCAGACCGGCGAGCAGTTCGTCGACAGTCCGCCCGAGCGCCGGGTGCCGCCAGCCCGGCGCCACCTCAGCCAACGGCGCGAGGACGAAGGCCCTGAGATGGGCCCTCGGATGGGGCAAAATGGGAGCTTCGGTGCGCCTGACCAGGTTGCCGATCGCGATGATGTCGAGGTCGAGGGCGCGAGCCGCGTTTCTTCTTTTCCCCGCGACCCGCCCGGCTTCCTGCTCCAGCCCCTGCAGCGCCGCCAGCAGTGCGTCCGGAGCCACGTTGCCCGCCAGCCGGGCAATGCCATTGACGTAATCGGGCTGGTCGGATGGCGGCATCGGGGCGCTCAGCCACCAGCGCGAGAGGGCGATCAGCCGCATTCCCAAGAGCGTATCGAGCGCCGCGGCCGTTGCCTGACAGGTTGCGAGCGGCGCGCTGCCGCCCCGCGAGGGCAAATTCGCCCCGATGGCGATCAAGATGGTCGCCGGCTCAGGCAGTGCACAAATCCTTGACATGATTATCCGCCATCGTTACCCGAGTGCGGCGATTTCGTGCGGGTTCCGCCGCGCGTGATTGGCCCGGATGTGGGCCGACGTCCTGAAGCACAGCCTATAGAAACCGACGATGAGGTTGCAGCATGCATTTCCTTCAAAGTGAACGCGCGGTCCTCTTCATTGATGGGGCAAATCTCTACTCTGCGTCACGCAATCTCGGCTTCGATGTCGATTATCGCAATCTCCTCGAATTCTTTCGGACGAAGGTGCACGTGCTACGCGCGTATTACTATTCCGCTTTGCTGGAGACGGAAGAATATTCTCCGCTGAAGCCGTTGACCGACTGGCTTGCGTATAACGGCTACACGCTCGTGACCAAGCCGGCGAAGGAATTCACTGACGCCACCGGGCGGCGGCGGGTGAAGGGCAACATGGACATTGAGCTGGCGGTCGACATGCTGGACCTTGCGGCGCACATCGACCATGCCATTCTGTTCAGCGGCGATGCCGATTTTCGCCGCTTGGTCGACGCGGTGCAGCGACGCGGCGTGCGCGTTTCCGTCATCTCCACGATCCGAACGAGCCCACCGATGGTGGCCGATGAGCTGCGTCGCCAGGCCGATCAGTTCCTTGATCTTGCCGACATCGCTTCCGAATTCACCCGGCGGCAGATGGAGCCGCGCGCCCGGCCGGCGCGGCCGACGCCGGCCGAACCCTACGCAGAGGCGCCAGAAAACGCCTGATGCCGGTGTTCGAGGAACCGGGACGGGACTGTCCGCTCTGTCCGCGGCTGGTCGGCTACCGCATGCAGAACCGGGCCGCCCATCCTGAGTGGCACAATGCGCCGGTGCGGTCGTTTGGCTCGATCGAGTCGGAGATCCTGATCGTCGGGCTCGCGCCGGGGCTGAACGGCGCCAATCGCACCGGCCGCCCTTTCACCGGCGATTATGCCGGCAAGCTGCTCTATGGCACGCTGCTTCGGTTCGGCCTCGCGAGCGGCACCTATGCCGAGACCCCGGACGACGGTCTCTCACTTGTCGGCTGCCGCATCACCAACGCGGTCCGGTGCGCGCCGCCGGCCAACCTGCCGGCGCCGGAAGAGGTCAAGACCTGCAATCGCTTCCTGCTCTCCGAACTGCAGGAGATGGCAAAGCTTCGGGCGGTGCTTGCTCTCGGGGTGGTTGCGCACACCGCGGTGCTGCGGGCCGCCGGCATGCCGCTCGCGCGGATGCGCTTTCGGCATGGGGCGATCCACGAACTTCCCGATGGTCTCTTGCTCGCCGACAGCTATCATGTGTCCCGCTACAACACGAGTACGGGCCGCCTGAACGAGGCGATGTTCCAGGATGTTGTTCTCGCGCTTCGCCGCCGTCTGGAAGAGGCCGCCTGACGCGGTTTGCATGGCCCTGCGGGCGCTCGCTCTCCTGCTGGTGCTCGCACTTCCCGCCTACGCCCAGGCGCAGGATGCCGGGCTTTCCGAAATGTTCGCACAACTGAAGGCAGCGCCGGATGCAGCGGCGGCTTCTCAGCTCGAGCAGAAGATCGTCACCGCCTGGCTCGATGCGGCGACTCCGGCGGTCAGACTTCTGCTCGAAAGCGGGATGCGCGCCCTCGCGGCGCACGCGCCTACGGAGGCGGCGCAGGATTTCGATGCGGCAACGACACTGCAGCCTACGCTGGCCGAGGCGTGGAGCGAACGCGCGCTGGCGCAGTTCCATGCGGGTGACGGCGCGGCGGCGGTGGCCGACATCGCCCATGCGCTCACCCTCGATCCGCAGCATTTCACCGCGTTCGAGACCCTTTCCTATATTGCCGAGGCGCGCGGTGACTGGGCCGGCGCGCTCGCCGCGTGGCAGAAGGTGCTTGCGATCGATCCCGCGATCGCCGGCGGTGCGAAGCGTCTCAAGGTGCTCGAGCGCCGCGCGCTCGGCCAGAGCACCTAATGGTCCGACTCTTACGCTTGTCGGCCGCCAAGCGGGCTCGCGCGTCGGAC
>JBOHMN010000035.1:0-4769 GCA_050730175.1 Acetobacteraceae bacterium
GCTCCACGCGTCTTCGCTTCCGCCTGAACGCGACGCCGACCAGAACCTCACGCCGGGACGGTGGCAACATCGTGCTCCGCCCGATCCCCGACATGCCGCCCTTGCTCGAGCAGCAGAATGTCGAGCCGGCGATCCTCGATGCCTACAGGCCGCGCCAGGGCATCGTGATCGTGAGCGGGGCGACCGGCTCGGGCAAATCGACGCTGATCGCCGGAATGACGGTTGCCAAGATCATGGACCCCGCCGGGCATTACAACATCGTCGAAGGTGCGGCGCCGGTCGAGTTCCTTCTGGAGCGGTTGCGCGGGCCTTGTTCGACGATCAATCAGACCGAGATCCCGCGCGATCTTCCATCCTTCGCGGCCTTCGTGCGAGGCGCGATGCGGCGCGAGCCCACGGACATCATGGTCGGCGAATGCCGCGACAGCGAGACGATGGTGGCGGCGATCCAGGCGGCGATCTCGGGTCATGTCGTCACCACCACGATCCACGCCAATGACGTGGCCCTCACCATGCAGCGTATCGCGAGCCTCTGCCCTCCTGGCGAGCGGGAGAATTTGGTTTCCGCAGTCGCACAATCTCTTCGTCTGATCATCAATCAGCGCCTGGCCCGCTCGATGGATGGAAGGCGCACGGCGTTACGGGAGTTCCTGGTTTTCGACGGCGCCTTGCGCTCGCAGCTGTTGCGCAGCGACCCGGCCGAATGGCCGTCGTTGACGCGGCGCGCGATCGAAGGGCGGGGGCAGTCCTATCGGGTAGCGATCGAACACGCACTCGAGGAGGGCCGGATCTCTGATGAGACGGCTACCTTCGAGCTGCGGGAAGTGGGTTGAGCAACGAGAGAGGAGTGATCGTGATTCGCATTTCCCGGGCTTGCCAGCTGCTCGATCTGTTCGCTTCCGTAGCGGCGCGGTTCTGAGCGATGTGGCGCAACACCGGGCAGCCGGTGCGCGTGTTCATGCTGGATGCTCGTGCCTGCCTGCCGATCCTTTGCGCGGCGGCCTATTGGAGCTGGACGACGCTCTACGTCGCGATCGTGGGTTTCGCGTTCTTCTCGGCAATCTCGTTCGCCGGGCTGACGTTGCCGGCGATGCTGCGGCTGATCCGGCGCTGGCTGGTCGGTCCGGTGCGCACGGCCGTTCCCGCCTGGCGCCGGCGGAGGCTGGCATGAGCGAGGTCAGTGTCGATGCCGTTGCGCGGACGCTGCGTGCGCTGTTGGAACACAACGGGCAACCACTCCGTTATCGCGATCTGGCGAGCGGTGCAGAACTTCCGCTGGATGTGGAAATAGCGGCCTTGCCCTCCGGCTTTCTTCCGGTCTTCCTTGTCGCCGGCGAGGCAGTCTGGCGGGAGGCAACCGACAAGGGATTTGCCCTGGAGATCGTGCGCGACGCCAAAGCGTTGCTCGGGTATCGCCTCGATCGGATCGGTGCAGGGAGTTTTGTGACCGTGATGCTCTCCTCGATGGAGGCGATCAACCAAGTGGCACGGTCGGAGGCAATCGTCGTTAGCGAGTTCAACGCTCTGTGGTCGGCGGCGGTTGACCGCATTCACCGCGCGGCGGTCGGCGAGCCTCGCCGTGATGCAGGGCCGCGGCCATGAGGTCGGCGTGCCTTGGCCTGGCGGCACTGGCGCTCGCTTTGATGCTGCGTCCAGCTGTGGCTGCAGCGCCAAGTCCGGCTGTGATCCGCGGCTGCATCCTGGCAGCAGCCGGCCTCTACCACGAGCCCCCGGCAGTGCTGCTGATTCTGCTCAACGTCGAGGGCGGCTCGCCCGGCGCGGTGAGCCATAACACCAACGGCACCGTCGATATCGGTCCGATGCAGGTCAATCAAGTCTGGATTCCGGCGTTGGCGGGGCACTGGCATGCGAGCGAGCACGCCGCGTTCCGTGCTCTGCGCGACAATTTCTGCGCCAATGTCGAAGCAGGTGCCTGGATCCTGCGTCAGGGGCTCAACGAGGCGAATGGAGATTTCTGGAGAGGCGTTGGCTACTACCACTCGCATGATCCCGGCTATAAGCGGGCCTATCTCGACGCGGTGCTTGAGCAGGCGTTGCGCCTCGAGGCGCTGGCCCGGCGGCAGGCGGCACTACAATCCAGGCCTTCAGGCCAGCAAGCCTCGATGTCAGCGAGCAATAGGAGCGGCTGAGCGTGCCACCCTATCCAAATCCCCGCGCATCCTGGCCCTCTGGGGACGACAATGCTGTGTTCAACCTGTTGATCATCCTAGCCGGGCTTTGCGTTGCCGGCTACCTGCTCTGGGCGAACTACCACGGCACGATCAGCGCCTTCGTGATCGATGTGATGCGCCATGAGGTTGGGCTCTTTGGCCGCCTCACCGATCGCTACGCGGCCATCGGCGACCGGCTGGCGGCCACTGATCCGAGTCGCCTGACGCTCCAGGAGCTCTACGGCATCACGAGGACGGTCGGGGTGATCTTTCGGATTCCGGCGGTCGTCTTCATCGCGCTCTTAGCTATACTCTGCTTTCTGCGCGCGGCACCCTCGCGCTACCGGCGCGCGTTCGACCTCGACGGTTTGATTCGCGAGCAGGCGGCATCGTTTCCGATTGCCGCTGCATTTGCTTGCCGACGTCTTCGCCTCGTGGCGCCCGAGGTGGCGGCGCCGCGCCCTGCGGACTACGCACTGACGCTGGACGAGTGGGTGCAATGTCATGCGCTCGATGCGGGCGGGCGTTTCGAAGAGGCGCGCGCAAGGGCGGCATTGGTGGCACAGCTCGGTCCGCGGTGGACGGGTCCACAAGCGGCCTCACCCGTTGCTCGGTTCCTGTTCGTGGTCTTCGCGCTGCATTTCGCCGGCAGCCGTAACGACGCGCTGGCGCTGCTCGGCCGCGCGTCTGCGGCATTCCCGGAACCAGTAAGAGATCAGCCGGCGGGGCCCGAGGACGCATTGCAGCTGCCGCCGGAGGTGATCGCAGAGATCGATCGGCGGTTGGAGAGCCCTGCGGCGTTCGAAGCGGCCCAGGTTGTGGCGGGCCGTCACGCCTATACGGCAACCGCGCTCATGGGATTGTTGAACACGGCCCGCTTGCGCTCGGGCGTGCTGGCGCCAGGGCAGTTCGCTTGGCTGAAACTGGTAGACCGCAATCTTTGGTACGCGCTGCATTCACTTGGTTACGAGAGCGAAGGCATCGGCCGCTATCTGCATCCCAATCCGCGGATCGAGGCGGCGGGCGTGCGCGATCATTGGGCGGCCGAGCGGGAGGCCAACGGTCCCCTTGTCAGGTCGGATATCGAGCGGGCACTGGAGGCGGTGCGGCGTGCTGCTTCAGCTCAGGCGGTGAGGCCGGTTCGCTCGTAGAGCGTGGCAAGCGCGACGGCGAAGCCGATGCTGGCCAGTTCCAGCGTACCCGCAGTGATCTCTTGCGGTTCCTCGGGCCAAGTTCCGTCGGGTGTGCGGCGGAGAAGTTCGGCAGCGATCCGGTCGGAGCGCAGAATGAGGATTTCCTGGACGGTCGGGATGCTGGTGTAGGCCCAGACATTCGACCAAGTATCGGCCTGATTGCTGGGCGAGAGGATTTCGATCAGCAGCACCGGATCGGGGAGGACCGCCTGCCCTGGGAGCACGGGGGAGCACGTTACACCGAGGTCTGGGATCCGGGCATTATGCTCCGAAAACAAACGAGGGATCACCCCGGGATTGCCCACAACCTCGCAGTTGCTCCTGCGTTCCAGCAGATGATTGCCGATGAGTCTCGCAAGTCTGGTTTGCAGCAGACCATGGATCGTGCTGGCGGGCGCCATCGCGCGCGGCTCGCCGTCGACCAGTTCGTATTGCCGGCCATCCCCAGGGTCCCAGATCAGGAATTCCCGGAGAGTCATGCGGACGGGGACTTTGGTGACGGCGGACATGCCTTGCTTGTAGCACGCCCGGGCCGGCGGCGCACCCTTTCGCTTTTGGCCCCGCACGATCGGGTAGCCGAGGCTGGTCTCTCTGGCGTTGGACCGTGGGCGGCGCTTTCGGGGATGCCGTTCGCATTTCGGTCGGTGATTCTGTCCGCCTGACGACGGTCCAGGAGGCACCGCGATGGGTTCGATGAGCTTCGAGATTCCTGAGGGAGCCAACGTGCAGATCATCGTGGGCAAAGCGCCCGTCTTGGCGCTGCCGGACGAAACGATCCGCAGTCATGAACAACAGACCCGAGATTGCCGAGCGGGAGTTCGTCGGGTCGGAGGGGCGGCGCTGAAGCTGCTCATGGCCATGATTCTCGTTGGCACCGGCCTCGTCGTCGGGTGGGTGGCCGGCGGGCATCACGGCGAGGCGACCGCCGCATTGCCAAGTGGCGGCCTTCCGCCACCTCCGCCGATGGCCCAGGCCTTTCCGGTTCGCCCCCTCTCGCCACCTCAGGCGGCGCCGTCGGCGCAAATCCCGCCGACCTTTACGCAGCAGTTGCACCGGCCGCCGACCGTTGTTCCGCCACCCGGCCAGCCGTCGGCGGGCGCACCGCATCGGAACGCATTCGGCCTCGAGAATTAACCGATGGCGGTGGCGCGGCAGATTGTCGGGCCGCGGGAAGAGTTCGAGCGCACCGGCGCGCAGAGCTTGCGTGACATCCGGCCGGTCACGACCCAGCTTGCGGAGGCATTGCGCAGTTCCGCTTCCGGTCTGGTACTCGTGCTTCTTGCCGCAGCGACGTACTTCGAGCCGGCGCTCGTCAACCTGACGGTGCTGCTCTCCGCCGCTTATGCGCTCTGGGTTCTGACGCGGAGAGTGCAGCTACCGATGCGCCTCCCGCGGACAGCAGGCT
>JBOHMN010000036.1:0-3055 GCA_050730175.1 Acetobacteraceae bacterium
CTCAATCCCCTCTTCCTCATACAGGCGATACCAGGTGCGGATGGTGTCGTCGTCCAGCAATAGAACCTTCGCGATCGCCTCGCAGCTCATCCCGTCGTCCAGCAACACCAGCGCATTCGCACGCCGGCCCAGACGATGGGCGGCCGACCCGTCCCGAGCCAGCTCGGTCAGGTCCTGCCGCGATTCTCTGTCCAGGAACCCCGGCCGTACATGGCGCTGGTAGAATCCGGCACGGGCCGCTTGGCAAGCGATTTTTCGGCCTCTCAGCGAGTCAGGGTATCGTTCGCCGCCTGCGAATTCGGCGGCACCGTCAACCGAGCGGCTCAACCGTAAGCCGCCGTGATCCGTCAACTGGACCAGCCGCCGTTGGCGATTCCGGTCAGGGTGATATTGCTCTAAGCACGTCCATCGTGGGTAATAAGCGTTAGGCTCGGCACGCTAGCTGTTCAGAGGCGCAAGTGCGACCGCGGCCTCCGCCGTCAGCAGCAGGAATGTACAGGTTTCCTGCAGGTACAGCTGGACTGCAGCTTCGGTGTGGCTCAGGTAGCCGATAGAGATATCCTGCCCGATGTGCAATGCGAAGTCGCCACCACGGGTACTGAGCGCCACACCTCCCGAGATGGCTGGCGCCCACACGATCTCTCCATCCAGAAGCCGCTGGACGTGCCGCAGGACCGGATAACCGCCATCGCTGGCTCCGCCAAGCGCAGTGTACGGCTCCGCGCCGAGCAACAGCGCGTAAGGCCCGTTGACGCCGGCAAGGCGCAACTGTGCCAGCGCGTCCGCCACCGCACCCGGATACATCTTCACGTCAGAAGGGAGCGACACCGGCGGGTTGCTGCTGCCCTGACGGACCCCCACGATCCCCGCGGACGGGTACCCCTCAAACACGATGCGATCCTCGGCCGAGGCAAATTTGCGTGCCGCGTCCTTTAATGGTTGCCAATCCGAATCACGCGCGCCCCGCTCTACATCGTCAATCGCCCGGCGTGTCAGCTCGAAGGGAACGCGTAATTCCACCAGCGCCGTGACTTCGCGTTGCACGGCCTGGACCCCATCACCGGGTGCGTCGATCTGGTGAAGATGACCAGTGCCCACCGAGGGGAATTCAAAGCCCTTCGGCCCCTCGACGTCGACAACGCGGCGCGCCGCCAGGTGACGCTTGAGGGTGCGGCACGCCTCCTCCTCGATCTGGGACCACGCCGGCGTAGAGATCGGGGCGAGTTCTCGATGCAGATTATCCATGTCCGGGCCGTCCTTTTAGCGAACCGATGCCGAGCGAACTATCAGGCCGCGTTCCCCGTAGCTCGGACGCCGTGTCGGTCGCACGCCCGTCCGACCACGCGCCGGGCGGGGATGCAGCCGCCGTGCCGCCCGCAACATCCTCCAGGAACGTCGCTGACGGCACAAAAAACAACGTGCCGGTCACCGGGCGACTGTAATCCAGCAGCCGGTCGTAGTTGCCCGGCGGTCGGCCGACGAACATGTTCGCGAGCATTCGCTCGATCGTCCGCGGGGAGCGGGCGTAGCCAATGAAGTAGGTCCCGAATTCTCGCTTACCCACCTCCCCGAACGGCATATTGTCACGCACGATCTCGAGTTGCCTTCCGTCTTCGATGATCGTCGTCAAGGCGTTGTGCGCCGACGCCGGTTTCAGGGAATCGTCCAATTCGACGTCGGAGAGCTTGGTTCTACCGATGATTTTTTCCTGCTCCCCGACAGGCAGCCGGTTCCATCCTGCCATGTCGTGCAGGTACTTCTGCACCAGCACGTAGCTTCCGCCGGCAAACGCCGCGTCCTCCGCGCCGATGAGGGCAGCCTCGATGGCGGCATGTTCCGAAGGATTCTCCGTCCCGTCGACGAAACCGATCAGGTCGCGATCGTCGAAGTACCGGAATCCATGCACTTCGTCCACCATGGAAACCGCGTCATCGAGCCGTGACATGATTTCTGTCGCCAGTTCAAAGCACAAGTCCACACGCGTCGCGCGGATATGGAAGAGAATGTCACCCGGCGTCGACACGGCGTGATGCCTGCCGCGGATCTCGTGGAACGGGTGCAGCTCGTTGGGCCGCGGCACGCCGAAGAGCCGGTCCCAGACATCGGAGCCAAACGCCACGACGCACGACAACCGACCCTCCAGATCGCGAAAGCCTACCGCACGCACGAGGGCCGCCAGGTCACCACAGATGGCCCGCACCGCGGCATCATGATCCGGCCCAGGCATCACCGTCACGACCAGAAAGATCGCGGCACGCGTGAGTTGCGTGAGGATCGGCTGTTGAATAGCGGACGGCACCCCTCACCCCTCGTGCAATTCTGTTCCGGTCGCGTACGGCTCGCCCCGCTGCCACTGCAGGCAATGATGCGCCCGGCGGCAGCGCTGCTCCCGGTGTCGGCTCAGGTCAGGATGGCACTCGGAATCGGCGACCGACCCCCTGCGCGAGGCAACCGCCCGCCACGACAAAATCGGGAGCGGGTGCCAAAGTTGGGGACCTGACCCCAGCACCCGGCAGTGCAACAACTCGAGATCGATATTGCCGCCGCCGAGCATCACCCCGATCCGCCGCCCGGCCTGCAATCACCTTTCCTGCGACCGTGCTGCCAGCAGGGTAACCCACGCGGCTTCCCCAAGGTTGCGCATCGCAGGCCATCGACGGCCATTCATGCTGCGTCGCGGCGGATCATTGCGGGCGCCACAAGATTTCGAACGCCAGCAGCAATGCCGTCGGGCCACATTACCGGCTTGGCCCCGCGGGCCTCGGCCACCCGAGGCGCCAAGCCTGCGCGGCGGTCGGCGCCAAATAACTGCCAATCAGCGAGGCTCTTGGAGCGAGCTCGCCAAGAGAGAACGGCGGGGCCTGCGCGATGCCCAAGACTCGCGCACAGGCCGCGCCGCCGCGGATTAGAGCGCGTCCAGGCTGGCTGAACACGCTCCAGGTTTGCTTTCTCGAGGAATTTCACCACCCTGACTGGCATTTGGCGATTCCAGTCAGGGTGATATTGCTCTACACCGCGCGCAGATTGGTCGCCGACGCCTTGCCCCGCTCCATGC
>JBOHMN010000037.1:0-9021 GCA_050730175.1 Acetobacteraceae bacterium
CGTTTGCTGTCTGCAGCAGCAAACGTAAGGGGACAAGCAGGCCCCTGAAAATAGCGAGCGAGTGGTCCGACCAGTGGGCCCGCCTTATGGGCAACAAGCGTTAGAGTCGGGCAACCCACCTTCCGAGCGATCACCCCTCTCCACCTGCCGCGCGGCGTGGCAGAATGGGCGCGTGCCCGACGCCCCGATCCCACTCCGGCCAGACGACCGCCGCGCACTGCGTGCGCTTTATCGTGCGCCAGAGGCCGCGGTGCTGAAGCCGTTGCTGGCCGCAGCGACCGCCTCTGCCGAGGTGACAGACCGCGTTACGGCACGCGCAAAGGACCTGGTGCGCGCTGCCCGCGCGGCCTATCGGCCGGGCGCCGACGTCAGCGGATTCCTCAGGGAATTCGGCCTTGGCACCGCCGAAGGTGTGGCGCTGCTCTGCCTCGCTGAGGCGCTGCTCCGCATCCCCGACCCAGCCACCCAGGATCGCCTGATCGAAGACCGGATCGGCGGCGCAGACTGGGAGCCCCATCTCGGCCGCGCTGACAGCTTGGCCATCAATGCCTCCGCCTTCGCCTTCATGCTGACCGGCCGCGTGCTCGGCCTCGAGGGCACGGAACGAAGCAGCGTGCCGGCCGCCATCAGCCGGATGGTGCGCCGCCTCGGCGAGCCGGTGATCCGCGCCGCACTGCGCCGCGGCATGCGCGTGCTGGCACGGCAGTTCGTGCTCGGCCGTACCATCGGCGAAGCGCTCGAACGCACTGAAACAGCGGAAGGGAGGCGCTGGCGCTACAGTTTCGACATGCTGGGCGAAGCGGCGAAAACAATGGCCGACGCCGAGCGCTACCTCACCGCCTATACCGACGCGATCGGCGCGATCGGGCGGGCGGCCGCCGGCCGCGGGCCGATCCGAGGGCCGGGAATATCCGTCAAACTCTCGGCCCTCCATCCGCGCTACGAGCCGCTGCAGGCCGGCCGCTCCGTCCCGGCCCTGATCGCCTCGCTCGGCGCGCTTGCCCAGAGCGCGCGGGCGGCCGGCATCGGCCTCACCATGGATGCCGAGGAAGCCGACCGGCTCGAAATCAGCCTCGACATCTTCGCCGCCGTCCTCGCCGATCCCGCACTTGCCGGATGGGATGGCCTCGGGCTCGCCGTCCAGGCCTATCAGAAGCGTGCGCCGGCGGTTATCGACTGGGTCAGCAGCATCGCCGGAGCCCACCGTGTGCCGATGCGGCTAGTCAAAGGCGCCTACTGGGATACCGAAATCAAGCTCACCCAGCTCCAGGGCTATCCCGACTATCCGGTGTTCACGCGCAAGGCCGCAACCGACGTCTCCTGGCTCGCCTGCGCCGGGCAAATGCTCCAACGCCCCGCGCTGCTGCCGGCCTTCGCCACCCACAACGCGCATTCGCTCGCCTCCGTCCTCGAGCGCGCCATGCCCGGCCAGTTCGAGATGCAGCGCCTGCACGGCATGGGCGAGCCGCTCTACACCGGCGTCGTCGGCGCTGACTGCCCGGTCCGGGTCTACGCCCCGGTCGGCACGCATGAGGATTTGCTTGCCTACCTCGTCCGCCGCCTGCTCGAAAACGGCGCCAATACGAGTTTCGTGCATCGCCTCATCGATCCCGCGGTTTCGGAAGAAGCGGTGATCGCCGATCCAGTGGCGCGCCTCAGAGCGGTCGGTGCCACGCCCAATCCACGCATCAAGCGGCCCGGCGATCTCTATCCGAACCGGCGCAATTCCGCCGGCCTCGACCTCGCTGACCGTGCGACTGCACCCGCCATTATCGAGCACATCATGCTCTTGGCCGGGACCGATTTTTCCATTCCGGGCGCAGGCAAGCCGCGCGAGATCAGAAGCCCGGCAGACCGCCGCATCCTGGTCGGGATCGCCCCCGACGCAACCCAAGCCGAGATGGAGGGCGCCCTCGCCCGCCTGGCCGCCGGCTGGCGGGAATGGGACCGCGCCGGCGGAACGAAACGCGCCGCGCTGCTCGATGCGGCGGCCGATCGCATCGAGGCCGACCGCGAGACGCTGCTCTTCCTCCTGGCGCGCGAAGCGGGCCACACGCTCGCCGACGGCATCGCCGAAATCCGCGAAGCGACCGACTTCCTGCGTTACTACGCTCTGCAGGCACGCGCGGATTTCGCCGCGCCACGCGTCCTTCCCGGCGCCACCGGCGAGCGCAACACCTGGCAGCTCGGCGGACGCGGCGTCTTCGCCGCGATCTCGCCTTGGAACTTTCCGCTCTCGATCTTCACCGGTCAGATCGCCGCCGCACTCGCCGCCGGCAATGCCGTCGCGGCCAAACCGGCCGAGCAGACGCCCCTCGTCGCAGCGCGCGCGATCGCCCATCTCCACGCTGCCGGCGTACCGGAAAGCGCGCTCGCCCTCTTGTGCGGTGACGGCCCGAGCGTCGGCGCCGCGCTGATCGGCGATCCGCGCATCGCCGGCGTCGCCTTCACCGGCGGCACCGATACGGCGCGCGCGATCGCCACCGCACTGGCCAAACGCCCAGGCCCGATCCTGCCCTTCATCGCCGAAACGGGCGGCGTGAACGCCATGCTGGTCGACAGCTCCGCGCTCGCCGAGCAGGTGGTCACCGACGTCCTGGCCAGCGCCTTCGGCTCGGCCGGCCAGCGTTGCTCCGCGCTCCGCCTCCTCTGCCTGCAGGAGGAGATCGCCGGGCGCGTGCTCGAGATGCTCGCCGGAGCGGCAGAAATGCTGGTGATCGGCGATCCGCTCGACCCGGCAACCGACGTGGGACCCGTGATCGATGAAACCGCCAGGGACAGCCTCACCGCCTACGCGGCGAACATGGGCCCGTCGCTTTTTTCCCTCGCTCTGCCGCCGGCCGCCGAGCACGGCATTTTCTTCGCACCGCGTGCCTTTGCTCTGACCGACGCCGCCACACTCGAGCGGGAAATTTTCGGACCCGTGCTGCATGTCGTCCGCTACAGCGCGAAACGGCTGGATGAGGTGCTGAATGCAATCGCCGGTAACGGCTACGGCCTGACGCTCGGCGTGCATAGCCGGATCGAGAGCGTGCAGCGCCACATCGTCGAGCGCCTGGCAGTCGGCAACGCCTACGTGAACCGCAACCAGATCGGCGCCGTGGTCGGCGTGCAGCCGTTCGGCGGACGCGGGCTTTCCGGAACCGGCCCGAAGGCCGGCGGGCCGATCACCCTCTATCGCTTCGCCGAGGAACGCTCTCTCTCGGTGAACACCACGGCCGCCGGCGGCAACGCCGCCCTGTTCGCCGCCGACGAAGCCTGATGACAATAACTGCCGACGCCGTTGATCCGGCGTAAGGTCCGCCGTGTATCAGGCGCGTATAAAGGCAAACCCCTGGTGCCCGGCCCCGATCTTCTTCCGGGCGTGCGCGACAGGAGCGCGATCCGATGATCCAACTCGTCCTCACCTTCTGCCTGGCGACTTCGGGAACCAGCTGCATGACCGTGCGCCCGCCGTTCGAACAGGGCTACCCTTCGCTCCGAAGCTGCGCGGCGGCCGCGGAATTCATTGCCGCCGACATGTTACGAGACAGGCTCGATCTGCAGGGTTACCGGCTGGAGCGCTGGCGCTGCGCGCCGGGCGGTCCCCCCGGCAGCGCGACTTGACCCAGAGAGCGTCCCGCCACCCAGCGACTCGAAGGTCATCGCTCGCGCGCCGATCATAGACTCTCCCGGCCGATCGCCGGCAGCGCCCAGCCTCTCGCGCATGAAAGAGATCGCGCTGCCGCCTTTCCTTCGCGGAAGCCATCCCCAAGCCCAGGTAATACGCTGCACGTCTCCCAGGGCAATCGCAATTCAGAATTCGGCCAACACCCTGGTGAGGTGGCCGCCGCCATAGAGCGGATCGCGCTTGACTGGAATCGCGAGGCGCTCCAGGAGCGCGCAAATCCGCTCGCTCAGATGAAGGAGAGCATGTTCAGTCGTCCTGAACACTCTAGGCGGCGCGTCCGAGTTTTCTGCGAAGCAAACCCTTGGAGGTCTCCTTCCGGACGAGGCTCAGAGCCATATGGCGGAGACCCGCGAGATTTCCCCGGCCACGGTCCGGTCTCGTGCGAGGGTGCTGCAGATCCCTGAAATAGCTGAAGAAACCGACCGTCCGGTCGAGCACGCCACAAGTCGTCCTGGCCTGTTCCATCGCTGTCCGCCAACCGAATCGAGGACCGCGATCGGTTCACCACTTTATCGGATCGTCACCTCATTCCTTTACCTGATTGCCCTGGGATGAGAGCGTTCTCAATCTTGATTGTCGCGCGGCACACCTTTACAGCTGCGTGGCGCAATCCGCAGCGCCCCGCAGGTCGCTGAAGCAGGGACCGCCCCGGCAGCCACGACCTTCGCGGGAGCTTCGCTACGCCTATAAATCCGGCAAGGAGGAACGGCACTCATGGACCTGAAGCGATCAACACGAACCTTGGGCGTGGCGATGGGCCTCAACGTCGCCCTGGTCATCGCTGCGTTTGCTGCCGGCGGCACTCCGTCGCCCACGACCGAGCGTCCGGCCACCATGCACTATTGGAACGGCGAGTTTACCGTTTCGCCGCGCATCGTGGCCAAGATCAAGCACAAGCAGCCTCTTAATTTCGTCGACTCCTATCCATACATCACGATTGCTGGCGCATCGGCCCAGCTGCAGGCGGGGTGCAAGGAGGCGGCAAACGAGATCAAGGCAAAGTACGGCGTCGCCATCAACTGTTCGCTGATCGGCGTTCCGAACCCGGACGCGCCGACGCAAATCGAGCAGATCACCTCAGGCCTGAACGCGCATCAATATGACTGTATTGGCGTCGACCCGAACCCACCGGGCGCCTTCAACAACCTGATAGCGCGGGCCATGGGCGAGGGTGTGCCGGTGTTCACCGTGAATGCTGACTCTCAGACATCCAAGCGGATCTCTGTCTTTTCCGACGACGATTACCCCGACGCCCACGACATGACGTTCTATAATCAGTCGGGGAAGGTGGCCGGCCGATACGCCGTCGGTTGGGCCAAGCAGACCCATCACACGTTCAACGACAAGCAGATCGAAATGATCAGCGGAGACGTCACCCAGCCGTGGGCGCAGGGTCGCGCGCGCGGTTTCGAGGAGACGATCAAGGCGGCGTACCCGCACGCCCAGTTTCTCGACAACTGGAACAACATGTTTATGGTCGGCTTCGATACGGTCACGGTTCTCTCGGACATGCAGAGCTTCATGACCAGCCACCCCCACGTCTTCTTCTACTTCAGCACGGATTGGGGCGGGCAGCAGATCGCACAGATCATCGCGCGGCACCATCTCGAGGGAAAAGTGTTCGGTCTCGGCTACAATCTGAACTCCCTCTACGTGCAGCAGGTCAGGCAGAACCAGTTGATCGGCACCGTCGATCAGCGGTACGATCTTCAAGGGAAGAATTGGGCGCTCGCGTGCGCCAACGTGCTCTTCAAGCACGAGATGCCGTCCACCCAATGGACATACGTCACGCCCGATGTCTGGAACTCCTCCAACATCGACGAAGCGCTCAAGATCTACTCCAAGATTCCAAACAACTGAGTCACGCGATAGAGTCGGGCCGAACTGGTAGTCGTCGGTTCCTCACGATCGGCAACTCGGAGGCTGTTCGGAGTGCTGCAGCTTACCGGCGTTACCAAACGGTTCGGCAGAACGCTCGCACTGAATTCGCTCGATCTTGCCGCCAGGCCCGGTGAGGTTGTCGGCGTGGTTGGCCCGAACGGCGCCGGCAAGTCGACGCTCATTCATATCCTGGCGGGCGAGGTCCGTGAGGATTCGGGAACCGTGGAGCTGGATGGCCAGAGGCTCGAAGCCGCTGACCGCCCGGCTCTCGTTTCGATCGTTCACCAGGAGCTGCAACTCTTCCCGACCCTGACAGTCCTCGAGAACATCCTCATCGGCTCCGAGAACAACCGCCTGACCCGTCCGCGTCCGACCCCGAGAGTCCGATCCGTCGCCGCGGAGTTCGGGTTGTCAGAAGTGGCAGACAAGCCGCTCGATGCGTGCTCTCTGGTTGTGAATCAGTTGACCGAGATCGCCCGTGCGATCGTTCACCGCAAACGGATCGTGCTGCTGGACGAACCGAACTCGGCGCTGACCGATAGCGAGTCGGAGCGACTCTTCCGGGAAGTTCTGCGCATTCGCGACGAAGGGAGCACGATCATCCTTCTCGTGTCGCACCGGCTGAGCGACTTGCAGCGTTTCTGTGACCGCGCGATGGTCATTCGTGACGGCGTGGTGGCGGCGGAGTTCGCCGGACCTGAGCTGACGTCCGAGAACATTGCGCAGGCGATAGTCGGCGCCGCAGCGGGGCCTCGTGGCGAGGCGGGCTCGGGCGGACGCGCGGCGAAGCCGCCTCCGCGGGGGCGGTCGCCGCGGCCGGGTGAGCGTCAACCGGATCAGACCCTGCGGCCGGCCGAAGCACGAACGGACGAGTGCGAACGGATCGTCGTGGATGTGCGCGGTTGGACTGACCAGCAGGGGGAGGCGTTTTCGAAGGTCGATCTCACCGTCCACGCGGGTGAGGCCGTCTTCATCACGGGACAGGAGGACGGCGGGGGTCGGGAGATTCTCCGATCGATCGCACGTCTCCGCGCCGCCAAGGGAGACGCCGCCAGACGACCAACCGTCTCCAGCGGGACGGTCCGGTACGTCCCCGGGAGTCGCGCAAGCAGCCTGTTTCCCAACCTGTCTGTCCAGGATAACCTGTGCGTGCGGCTCGACTCGAGGGTGATCGGCGGGCGTGGCCAATTGCTGCGGCGCGGGCGCATGACCGACCTGGCCAGTGCATTCGTGAAGAGCCTCGCCATACGTACGCCGGGTCTCGGCGCCCCTATCGGCGCCCTGAGCGGCGGCAACCAGCAGAAAGTCGCAATCGGGTCGGCGCTCGCGAGCCAGCCAGGCTTCCTCATCGTGGAGGAGCCGACACGCGGTGTCGATGTCCAGACCCGCCAGGACTTGGTTTCCGCCCTCCGTTCCTTTCTCGAGGGAGGCGGGGCGATTCTCGGCTTTTCGCCGGATCTGCATGAGGTGTTCGAACTGGCCGATTCAGTCCGCGTTGCCGTCAAGGGAAGGCTGTCCGCGCCGCTGCGCCTGACGAGCGACACCACGCTGGAAGGCTTGGCCCGATGGGTCGACATGATGAACCAAGGCTTGCCTGAAAACCGTGACGCTTCGGGTAACCGAAGGGACGCAATCGAGCAGGATGGTCCGATCAAAGGCCGCAGGACTCCAAGGTCGTCGGCAGGTCATCAGGAAGCAACGCGGGACCTATGAGCGCAGCAGAGGACCCCGGCGTCACCCCGCGGCACCGGGCGCGAGTCGATGACCTCGCCAGGGCTATCCGGGAGCTGCTTGCGCGAGTGGGCGTTCTGCTCGCGGCAAGCATCGTCACGGGCATCATCTTTCAGGTGACGACAGGGGTCTTCTTCACCAGCGGTAATTTCCTGTCGATCTTCCTGTTCATGACCTCGGTCGCAATCGTCGGTTTCGGTGAAACCCTCGTCATTGTGAGCGGAGAGTTCGACCTGTCGGTCGGATCGACGTACGGCCTGTGCTCGATGACAACCGCACTGCTATGGGCCTCCGGCTGGCCGATCGGTGCGGCCATCGCGGCCGGCATCATCGTCGGCGGCTTGGCAGGCGCCTTCAATGCATTGTTTCTCACGCGTCTGCATGTGAATTCGTTCATTACGACACTCGGAACGCTCAATCTCTATCAGGGCATCACTCTCTTGATCAGCCACGACGTCGCTTTCACCCCCAGTACGAGCCAACCCGGCTATGGAGTCTACGAATTCATCGGGACGAGTCATCCGTTCGGCATACCGATCCAGATTTTCTGGCTCGCTGGCGCGTTCATCCTCATGTGGACGCTGCTTCACCAGACCGTCTTCGGCTTTCGGCTCGCAGCGATCGGGGGGAATCCGCGGGCTGCCCGAGCGGCGCATCTGCCGATTGAACGATGCAAGGTTTATGCGTTCGTGATTTCGGGGGCTCTGGCCGGCGTGGCCGGGATCATCGACTTCTCGCTGGTCAGCTCTGTGAGCCCGACGGCCGGATCCACCCTCCTGTTCCCGGTACTGGCCGCCGTGATCATCGGCGGAGCGAGTCTCTCTGGGGGGCGTGGCACCATCGTTGGAACGCTGGTTGGCGCGTTCCTGCTTGAGGTTCTGACCAATGGCCTGGGACTGCTTGGGGCGGGCGCTTATGCGCAACTGCTCTTTCAGGGCGGGGTGATCCTCGTGGCCGTGGCAATCGATCGGTGGACGAACCGGAGCCGTGCGACAGTGGAACTCTAGTGTCCTGCTCCTTTTTGTTCGGTACCCTCGGGAGCGAACGAAAGGGGATAAGTAGGTCACTGAAAATAAAAAGCCGGTGTGCCGACTCAGCATGTGCATCGTGGGTAACAAGCGCTCGAGCAATATCACCCTGACTGGAATCGCCGGATGCCAGTCAGGGTGATGAAATTGCTTGAGAAAACAAACCTGGAGCGTGTTCAGCCAGCCGGAACGCGCTCTAAGCGCCGGCACACTAGCTGGTGCCGGAGACGAGCGCCGGTAGGCTCTCGCACGAGCACCGCTTTTGACTTTTCTGGTCAGATCAGGGATCGCGGTATGACCGGGGAACGATTCGACCCGTGGAGTTTGCTCTTCGCGAGGCATCCGTCCGGTGATTATCGGCCTGCTTTGCCGCATTGGAGAATCCGCGCTCGGACAACGCGCGGCATGATCTGAACGAGATTTTGGCGATCGCCTCCTGCGTTACGATGGGCGGGGTGGACGGCTGCACCGACAGGGCGCCGTCCGGGCTTGCGAAACGACCGTCACGATAGCCCTGGCCCGCTTCCCGCGACTCCCTCGTCCCGGCTCAAATGCGCGCGATATCGTATAAGAAGAACCGCACGATACAGTTCGACTGTGACATCATCTCTGATGCGAATCTTTGTTGCCGGCTGGTCGGCGGCGGCGGGGGGAAATGATCCGGCTCGCCCTGCTGTTCCGTTTGGCCGCGTCCGCGACCACCTGCAAGAC
>JBOHMN010000038.1:0-4968 GCA_050730175.1 Acetobacteraceae bacterium
CCTTCGTGCCAACCACGAAGCCGAGCTCTGGAACGACCGCGAATACGTCGCCGGCGAGCACGGCGAGGTCTCACCGATCCGCCTGCAGGGTCATGACGACTATCGGTACGAAGGGGGTGTCATTCTCGGCTGCAGCGAATCGCCTTGCTATCACCTGATCGTCACCACGGCTCCGGGGGAAAGCTTCCGTGACAGGCTTACTTCCGCGGATCCGCTCAGCGGGTACGACCCGAGCAAGGGTGCCGCCGTCCGCAACAGCATGCCCTACCGCTGGCCGTACGAGCCGGCGGGACTCGATATCCATGATAACTTCGTCGATCTGATTGGCCTTCAGATCAAGAGCGTGCACGGTGCCGCGGCCAACGGGATGTTCTCATTCGGGAACGCGATGACGATCCGCGACTGCATCCTCGAGGGGGGCAGCAATGATCGATGGACGACGCATGCCGCCGTCACGACCGACACCAGCTCGGTGATCGCGAATTCGCTTGTCATCGCGCACGGGCCCATCGGGATCGTTCTCAAGTATCCGGGATTCGTATTGCACACGACGATCGTCCATCCCGATCGCACGGCAGGAAGCATCGGCATCGAGACATTCAACAGGTGGGTCTATCCGGACACGGTGGTTTCAAACACGGCGATCTTCGGGTTCAGCCACGCCGTCGCGCACGATGAAGCGCATACGTCATGGTCGGAGCGGTCCTCGCACAACATCACGGATGCGCCCTCAGGCGATTCTGGCACGGGCGGCTCCACTGCCGGGGTCGGGATGCCGGCGACGGTCGATACCCTGCCGGGAACGATCTACGGCGCGGTGATGGCCGATGCGTTCGTCAGGCCGGGTAGCGACTGGCGGCTTTCCAGCCACTCACCTTTGCGCGGCACCGGAAGTGCCTTCGGCGCTTTCGCCGTCGGGTGCAACACCATTCGCCCCGATTGTGCGCAACGCAAGATTTGTGACGTCGACAGCCCCGACATCATCGGAACCGTGCGTCCTCAGGCCGGGAGGTACGACATCGGGGCGTGGCAAACCCCGGCAACCCCGGCTGGTCGAGGACGCTCCGCCGCCGCTTCGGCTGAGCGCGTTGCGCCGGCCTCACCCTAGCTATTCGATCGCGATGCGTTGCGCTTGCTTTTCGCCGCGTGCGCCACCCGGGTTGGAACTGGATTCGCCATGGTGCTGAAACGCATGCGCGCGCGTGTGAAATCGGTGCTTCCCCGGCCGGTTGTCCGTGTCGCGCGCGACGGATGGGAGAATTTCCGGGACTGGATCGACGCACTCGCGTTCGGCCTTTCTTTCGTCGTGGCGCGCAAGCCGCGACCTGCGATGCTCATCTACTTCGGATTTTCCCCGGGTGATGATCTTCTGTGTACTTCCATCATGCAGGAACTGCGCAAGCGCGGGAAGGGTCCGGCGCTGATGGTCTCGAATCATCGTGGCCTGTTCGCCGGCCGTCCGGATGCCGCTTATGTCCATCCGCTCTGGCGGCGTTATGACCGGCATGGTTCGACTATCTCGATCTGCCGGCGGTTCGCCCGGATCTGGGGAGGGCGGCTCGTCAGGCCCGAGTACGCGCCGCCCCTGGATGCCGATCACAGCACGCCGCCGAGCCGCCACATCATCGCGGAGATGTGCGCGCGGGCGGGCATTGCGGGGCCGGTTGCAGTTCGGCCTTACCTTCTCCTCACCGAAGAAGAAAGGGCGCGAGCCCGCTTTGCCTCGGGGCGGATCGTCATCCAGAGCAGCGGCATGGCCGCCCACCATCCGATCGCGAACAAGCAGTGGCCGGTCGAACGGTTCCAGGGTGTCGTCGATGCGCTGGAAGGGGAACTCTCCTTCATTCAGTTGGGCTCGGTAATGGATCCTCCGCTGCGCGGGGCGGAGGATTTCCGGGGTGCAACCGGGATCAGGGAGGCGGCGGCGATCCTGTCCGAGGCGCGTCTCTTCGTCGGCACGGTCGGGTTTCTCATGCACCTTGCAAGAGCCGTCGAATGCCCAAGCGTGATCATTTTCGGCGGACGCGAAGCGCCTTGGCAATCCGGCTACATCTGCAACGCGAATCTCTATTCGCCGGTTCCCTGCGCGCCGTGCTGGCGCTGGAACGGCTGCGAGTTCGCCCGCAAATGCATGGACAAGATCACGGTCGGGGATGTCGTCGCGGCGATCCGGCAGATGATGGCAAGACCTCGCGGACCGCTTGCCGTCGAGACGGTGGAGATTGCCGATCGGACCGCGCCGGACGAGCGCGGCGGCCCGGATCGCCTGGAGCCAGCCCTGGCGCTGGCAGCGGGCGGACCCTTACCGCCCCGCGAGGCGCGCTGAGAGCGGATCGCGCTTGACTGGCATCGCGGAGCGATCCAGGAGCGCGTAAATCCGCTCGGTCAGACGATGCAGAGCATGTTCAGTCAAGCTGGACATGCTCTGAGAGCGGTTACGCTGGCTTGGCGAGGCGGCGGGTCGCCGGGATTGCGGCCAGCGCCGCCTTGATGGGGCGCTTGACGGAAGCGGGCAGGATCGCTCCCAGTCCCTTGCGCAGCATGTTGAGCGGCGTTCGGTCAGGGGGAACGAAGTCACGCCACTCGGTCAACCGCAGGTATTTCTCGTAATCGGCCTTGCGCGGGTGGTCGCAGAAGTAACTCCACGGCTTGAAGCCACCGTTGAAATGAATGATCACCGCTTCGCGGCGGACCGTCTCGAGTTCCGCGCGCTGGAGGGGCAGCCGTAAGGGACCGCCAAAAAACGGCCAGATCGCATTCCATTTGTAGTCGAGCCGCTTCCGGCGGCTGTGGAAGCACGCGTTCAAGGCATCCTGGTCGTAAAGTACCCGTTCCGGGTTGGCACGGACATATGCAAGGACCGTCTCGCCTGCGTTGCTCTCGCGCCACTGATCGAGGTCTATCACCAGCATGCCGGCGTTGAAGTAACCATCTTCGCTCGACATGCCGAGGCGCGTCACCCCGCGGTCGGAGCCGGGTATGTCGACGGTGCCGAGCAATGCCCCGCCGAGATCGACACGCCAGAGCTTCTCGATGCTGCCGACAACGACGATATCGGCGTCCAGGTAGAGGACGCGCGAGACATCAGCCGGGAAAAACTCCTCGACCCACAAGCGCGTGTAGGTATCGACCGTGTAGTGCGTCTCAGGATTGAGCGGCAGCACGAGGCCCGGGCGCATCGCGAAGGCCTGGAAGCGCAGGGAATGGTTCGGAAACTGGCGCAGCGATTGGCGGAGCTTTGTTTCGTCGAGTTCTTCCGTCATGCGCCTGACGATCACGATGTCGAAGAAAAGCTCCCGGTTGTTTGTCAGGAGAGAGGCCAGGCAGACCGCCGCGTGCTGCAGGAAAAGGGCATTGGTGCACACCAGGAGATGCACACGATCCCTCGGCGTGCCCGTTCGGCTATCACGCTGGCTCGCGGCCGGCATGGATGCAGGATTTCCCATCCGATATGTCTGCTTTTGCTCTCGGCTCAGGAAGTTACAGTTCTGGCACGGGCATCGCAACAGCGAGGCGCGTGTGCGGCGTGGCTCCGCGTGACCTGGGTGGAGATTTCACAGAGTGTTGTTCGCCGATCCCTACGGCTCGATCGCCTGACTATCCGGCGGTGTTCGGAAGCTGAACCCGGCGCGCGAGCGGCGGATTGCGCCGGCTGGCCGCTGCGCCAGCTACGTGGCCGCACGGCGGGTGGGGGTGGCTATGCCGCGCCCTTGCGGATGATGACCGTGCCGCTGCGGTCGGGAAGCAGAACCGGGCGCTCCGGGAGCGGGGCGAGAAATTCGTCAACCGCTCGTCTCACTCCGCCCCAGTGGATTCCGGAGTAATCGTGCACGATCATCAGTCCGCCGGGAGAAAGGCGCGGGAAGAAGAACGCCATTCCGGCGCTGATCGGCTGGTAGAGATCGCAATCGAGGTGCACGACGCTGAAACGAGCCCGATCGAGATCTGCCGGGATGGAAGCCGGGAAGTGCCCCTGGATGAAGCGGACATTCTGCTCGCCAACGAACGCCTGCACAGCGGCCAGAGCGGTGTCCCCGAATTCCGGCTGCCGACTCTGGTCCACGCCAACGAGATCGCGCGCGTCAAAGCCCTCGAACGTGTCGAACAGATAAAGCTGCCGCCGTGCGGTGCGCGCATAATGAGCGAGCACTGCCGCGGAATTGCCGCGATAGACCCCGAGCTCGGCGAAATCGCCCGCGATCTCCTCTTCCAGCGCCTGCCGGATGTTGAGCACGAGGCTATACAGGCGCGGCAGGTCTGTCGCATTGGGCGCCTCGTTGCGGTGAACCCAGGCGATGCTCAGGGCGGCGAGTTCGGGATACCTGTCGTGGTTGCGGTCGGAGTCCGGGCGGAGTGCGATGTAGAACGGCGATTGCGAGCAGATCGCGCCCGGCGCCGCCCAACGGTGGCGCGCCAGGACTGCGTCCGCTCCCGGCTGGCGTCCGATTTTGAACGTAAGGCTGAGATTGGCCCTGATCGCGGCGATCTTCTCGGGCGGCGATTTCGCGAGAAAGCGCGATAAGCGATCGACGTGAGGGAAGCTTCTGAGCGCGGCCATCGGTTATTATCCCAGGTGCTGGCACGATCGCCAATCCGGATTTGTACAGCCCCGCCAGCCGACGGCGGCGGCGAAGGCGGACTGCTCGACGGGGGAGCCCTTGGAGAGTGGGTTCGGCTAAGCACACCTGCGTGCCGGCCATGTCCCAGCTGGCGCCGGCCGCGTGGCCCTACCGCCGCGCGAGTACGTCAAGATAGTCCTCGTCGGAGTCGAGCGCGGTGCGGAGTTTGGCCCGCAGCAGCGCAACTGCCTCACCGGGCCCGACATAGCGCGGCGGTTCCGCCTTCCCGCCACGCATCACCGCAAGGGATGAAAAACCGGAGAGCAGCCCGATAGGCACCTCAGGGTCGCCGCCGAGCTGGCGCATCAGGTACGGGCAGAACTCGATTACTAATAGCCTGGCCTGTGCC
>JBOHMN010000039.1:0-2839 GCA_050730175.1 Acetobacteraceae bacterium
TTGGGAGGTGATGAACACGCCGAAGGAGCGCGAGCGGATCAAGCGCGCACGCCCGTTGCAGAGCGCGGCCTGAGTTATGCGACCGCACCGCTCGGGCCGGAACATCAGTTGAGAAGGAGACATTGCCTATGACCGTACCGCTGCGCGCCGCCCTTTACTTGCGCGTCTCGACGGCGCGGCAGGCCGAGCATGATGTCTCCATCCCCGACCAGAAGCGTCAGGGCGAAGCCTATTGCGCCTCGCGCGGCTACCAGCTCGTCGAAACCTAGGTGGAGCCGGGCGCTTCGCGCGACCAACGACCGTCGCCCCGAGTTCCAGCGCATGATCGAGGCGGGCACGTCCAAGCCCGCGCCGTTCGACGTGGTGGTCGTCCACTCGTTCAGCCGCTTCTTCCGCGATCACTTCGAGTTGGAGTTCTATGTCAGGAAGCTCGCGAAGAACGGCGTGAGGCTCGTCTCGATCACGCAGGAGATGGGCGACGATCCCATGCACGTCATGATGCGCCAGATCATGGCGCTGTTCGACGAATATCAGTCCAAGGAAAACGCCAAGCACGTCATCCGCGCCTTGAAGGAGAATGCACGGCAAGGCTTCTGGAACGGTTCGCTGCCGCCCATCGGCTACCGTGTCGTCGCGGCCGAGATGCGAGGCGCGAAGGTCAAAAAGAAACTCGAAATCGACCCGCTGCACGCCGAGACGGTGCGGCTGATCTATCGGCTTGCGCTCCACGGCGACGGCACCAAGGGCCAGATGGGCGTCAAGAACATCGTCAGCCACTTGAACCGCAATCGCATTTTCACCCGCGACGGCGGCCGTTGGGGTATCGGCCAGGTCCACCGCATCCTGACCCGTCGCACCTACATGGGCGAGCATGAGTTCAACAAGCGATCCAAGTCCAAGGAGTTGAAGCCGGTCAGTGAGATCGTCGTCGTGCCGGTGCCGCCGATCATCGACCGCGAGACTTTCGACACCGTGCAGAAGCTGCTGAAGGCCCGGCATCCCACGGTGACGCCATCCGCCGTCATCAGTGGTCCGACGATGCTCACCGGTCTGATCCATTGCGCCAAGTGCGGCGGAGCCATGACCATCCGCACCGGCAAGGGCGGGCGCTATCGTTACTATGCTTGCTCTATGAAAGCGCGGCAGGGACCAACCGCTTGCGATGGCATGCGATACCGATGGAGAAGCTCGACGATCTGGTCGCCAGCCACCTCGAAGATCGCCTGCTCCAGCCCGAGCGACTGGAAACCATCCTCGCCACGGTCCTCGACAGGCGGCAGGAGCGATCCGAGCGCCAGCACGAGCACATCGCCGAACTGAACAGGCGCGCGGCGGAGTCGGAAGCCCGCCTCAAGCGCCTCTACGACGCCATCGAAGCGGGCGTCGCCGATCTGGACGGCCCGGCGCTCAAGGATCGCATCGACGGACTCAAGGCCATCCGCGATCAGGCGAAGGCCGATGCCGAGCGCGCCCAGGCCATGCTCCAGAACTCAGGGAGCAAGGCGGTCACGCCGCAGATGTTGAGCAAGTTTGCCCGTGCCGCGCGCCAGCGTATCAGGCTTGAAGGAGGCGGCTACCGCCGTGACCATCTTCGCGCGCTCGCCCAGCGTGTCGAGGTCGCGGACGGTGAGGTTCGCATCATGGGATCGAAGTCTCGGCTGCTTCAGGCGCTTGTGGCGAACGGTAGCGTAAACTCAGTGCCCACTCAGGGACTGAAGTGGCGGAGAGGGAGACTGACGTTTTTGCGACCGTTTTGGTTCGCTAGGGACCACCTAAGTCCATGATGTGACGTCGGTATTTCCGCTGGCGTCGCTTGATCCTTGTCCGCCCTGGACCCATATAGACCCAAGAAATTCGCTTGGCTCGGCCACGGGTTTGCCCGAGGGGCAGGATCATCAATGCGACGGAAGACCCCCACCACTTTGACGACCAAGCGGGTCGCCAAACTGCTTCGCAACGGCACGCCGGGCCGCTATTTGGACCGTGGCGACGGCCGAGGGGGCAACCAGGTCGATCCCGTCAAAGGCCTTTATTTGGTCGTCAACGGCCGGACTTCGGCCTCTTGGGAACTTAGGTATCAAATTGACCACCGCACCCGCTTCATGGGCTTGGGCAGTGCCCGCGATTTCACGTTAGAGCAAGCGCGGGACCGCGCGAGGGCGGCACGGCAGAAGCTCGCCGACCGCGTCGACCCGCTGGACGCCCGCCGCGCCGAACGCGATGCCAAAGTCCGTGAGACGGCTGAGAACCTCATCTTTAAGAACGCCGCTGAGGAATTCCTCAACATCCACTCGGACACTTGGAAAAATTCGAAGCACCGGCAACAGTGGACAAATACCCTTCGCGATTACGCCTATCCGAAGCTTGGCGACCGGCCATGCAAGGAGATCGATGCCAGGGCCGTGAATGACGCGGTGGCGCCGATCTGGGCCACAATCCCTGAAACCGCCTCGCGTGTGAAGCAGCGCATCGAGCGGGTCATCCAGTGGGTCAGAGACGGCAAGCCACTGCCGACCGCGAAATCGACCCGCCGCCAGAAACATCCGGCGTTAGCATATACCGAGCTTTCCGCTTTCCTGACCGAGCTGCGGCTTCGCCAGGGAATAGCCGCTCGCGCACTTGAATTTCTGATCCTGACCGCGACCCGGACCAGCGAAGTCATCGGCGCGGCGCGGAATGAATTCGATTTCACCCGCAAGGTTTGGACGATCCCGGCCGCGCGCATGAAGATGGTGCGGAATCCGGCGCAATGCGGACACCGATTCCAGCGCAAGGCGGACAGCATTCCGGTGATTGCGGACAGCAGGTGAAGGCGGCGTAGGCGTCGCTCCCGTCGACA
>JBOHMN010000040.1:0-3236 GCA_050730175.1 Acetobacteraceae bacterium
ATCCTGGGGTGGGTCAGCGGGGAGTGAGTGCGCGATCGAAAATCCGTGCGAGCTCGCGGGCGGTAGGAAAGGCGGTGAAGGTGCCACGTTTTCCGATCGTGATGGCCGCCGCGGCGGTGGCGGCAGAGAGGGCGGCCGGCCAGGCGAGGCCGCGGGCGAAGCGTGCGGCGGCGAGCACGGCGGTAAAGGTATCGCCTGCGCCGGTGGCGTCGACGCAGGGCGCCGGCAAGGCCGGCGTCGTTGTGACGTGGGTGGCATCGGCAAAGAGGGCGCCCTGCGGGCCGAGTGTCAGCGCCGCGCATTCGGCGCCAGCCGCAACCAGGCTGCGGGCCGCCGCTTCATCGGTGCATCCCGTCAGCACTTCGGCTTCGCGCGCGTTGGCGACTACAAGGGTTGCATACGGCAGGAGGGAGGCGAACTCCTGCGCGACCGGTGCCGGATTGAACACCGTTACGAAGCCGCGTGCGCGTGCGCGCTGCAGCGCCGCTTTCGTCGTCTCTACCGTCAGGTTGCCTTGCAGGAGGACGAGTGCTGGTGCGGTTATCCCGTTGATTGCACCTTCTGCCTCTGACGCGGTGAGCGCCCGCGCGGCGGATGCGGTGGAGACGATGCAATTTTCACCGGCGCGATCGAGCAGGATCAGCGAGCGGTCGGTCCGCTCCGGGCCTTCGATGAGGCCGTCTGCGAGACGTTCTACGGCGAGCCGCGCGCGGAGACATGCACCTTCCCGATCCGCGCCGATACGTGCGACGAGGCGCACGGAAAGCCCGGCGCGTGCGAGTATGACGGCCTGGTTCGCGCCCTTGCCGCCGGGGCTCAGCGTCGGCTCTCCTGTCAAGACCGTCTCGCCCGCGCGCGGCAGCGCGGCGAGCGGAAAAGTCTCGTCGAGCGCGGCATTGCCGATGACGATTGCACGCAAGATCGGGGCCTTTACGGACGCTGTTCGTTGAGTAAGAGCGAAGGGAATCCGGTCGCGGGAACCTCCGGCGATGCGATACGCCGCATTTTCGGGCGGGGAAAGGTGGTGATCGGCGTGGTGCACTGCCTGGCGCTGCCGGGCGCGCCTGCGTACGAGGGCGCACCGATGCGCGCAATCATCGAGCGGGCGCTGACCGACGCCGAGGCGTATGTCACGGGTGGCTGCGATGGTCTGATCGTCGAGAATCACGGTGATATTCCGTTTCTGAAGCCGGACGAGATCGGGCCCGAAACCGCGGCCTGCCTCGCCGTGATCGCGGAGCGCCTCGGCGCACGGTTTGCCGTTCCGCTTGGCGTCAATGTGCTGGCGAACGGGGCGCGGCATGCGCTGGCGGTTGCGAAGGCGGCAGGCTGCGCCTTCATCCGGGTCAACCAGTGGGCCAATGCGTACGTCGCCAACGAAGGTTTCATCGAAGGGAGAGCCGGAGCCGCGCTCCGCTACCGCGCGGCGATCGGTGCGCGGGACGTTGCCGTGTTTGCCGATGCACATGTGAAGCACGGCGCGCATGCGATCGTCGCCGATCGACCGATCGCGGAGCTCGCGCGCGATGTTGCCTTCTTCCAGGCGGATGCCGTGATCGCAACCGGCAGCCGGACCGGCGATCCGGCGACGGACGCGGAACTTGCGACGATTCGCGGTGCGACGCACCTTCCGGTTCTGGTGGGGAGCGGCGTCACCGTCGAGAGTGTCGAGTGGATTCTCGGGCGGGCCGACGGTGTGATCGTGGCGAGCGCGCTCAAAGAGGGCGGCGTGTGGTGGAACCCGGTCGCGCCTGAACGGGTGCGTGCGTTCGTTGCGGCTGCGCGGCAGCGCCGATGACCGTCGCGTTCCACCAAAGACTGCGAGAGGACAATCATGCGGCCTGGGAGGCGATGCAGGCGCACCCCTTCGTGTGCGCGATCGAGGCCGACTGTCTCAAGCCGGCAGACTTCCTGCGGTATCTGTCGTTCGAGCGCGATTTCGTCGCGGCTGCCATTCCGATATTTGCGCATGCAGTGCTGAAGGCGCCAGGACTGGCGGAACAGCGGCACCTGATTGCGGCGCTTTCGGCGCTTGCGGAAGAGCAGATTCCCTATTTCGACCGCACCTTCGCGGCACTTCGCGCCACGCCGCTGGCGCGGGAAAAGTTTCCCGCCTCTGTCATTGAATTTCGCGAACACATGCATGCGGTTGCGGCCGGAGGTTCCTACGCCGAGATCATGGCGGCGATGTTCGCGGCCGAGTGGATGTATGCCACGTGGTGCGGGCGGGCGGCCGGCCGGCCGATCGGCGAGCCGCATCTCGCGCGGTGGGTGGCGTTGCATGCCGCGCCTGAATTCACGCGCCAGGTGGCGTGGCTCGAGCAGCAGGTGGATGCGGCTGGGGCGATTGCCTCCGCTCTCGATCAGGAACTCCTGGTGCGCCGCTTCGGTGAGACGCTTCGTTTGGAGTTCGGGTTCCACACGGCGGCGCTGAAATCGCCGCCGGGCGCGTGAGGGGGCGCACGCCGGTAGCACGCATCAAACTTGGGTCATGCGAGCGGGCGGAGAGGTGGGCGTTTGCCGAACACCGGAGAGCTTGCGCGGCCTCCTGGTGTCGCGGAATGCCCGCGACGGCTGCCCCCCACGCGCGCTGCACTCGCGGCTTCGGCTTTGCGGGCCTCGCGGTGTTCCGCCCAACTTCGTGCTGCGGCGCGAGTCACTTACGTGCGACAATCGGTAATGGGTTCTGCCCGCGGAGCGGGTGGAATAGCCGGCGCAGGTGACGCGGCGGCGTTCTCCCTTTTCGTGGCGGACCCGTTTGGACGTGGACTGCGGGAGAGGCTGCAGGCCGGGCGGAAATTCAGTATTTGAACTCCGCTTTTTCCAATTTTGCCGCCTGCTTCTGGGCGTTCAGCCAGTTTCCGGTGCTGCCCATGACGAAGTAGGTTTCGTCGATTTTCGTGTCCCCGCCATAATGGCCCAGAAGGGCATGGGGATTGAGCCCGAAGATGCGCTCGCCTTTGCTTTGCGCGGTCTGCGCAAAGACACCGCCTTCGGCTTTCTTTATCTTGGGTGTCCGAAACACTGACTGCGACAGGAATCAGATAATAGCGCCAGTGGTCCAGCGAGTTTTTCAGATGCCAGCCCAGCACCTCGGTGTAAATGAAGCTCAGAACGCGGGTGAGGTACTTTTCGGTGAGCAGCGTGGACAATGCGTCGTGAGCGCCGCTTGCCGAACGGGCAATGCCTTTCTGCGTTGCGGCCTCGAGCGATACGGTCTTGGCGCTGTAGTGCTT